>CAMATN010000004.1 GCA_945861155.1 Rhizobium sp. Q54 | reverse complement strand
CCATGCAACCTACGCTTACGTCGGCGGCGCGGAGCGCTGCCACCATCACGCCGGGCTTTGCCGCCCGTGATCAGCGTGATCACGATCACCGGAATCGGTGATCACCTTCAGCCGGAATGGCTGATCACCTTCACCGGAATGCGCAGGGTGGGTCCCTATTCGGCGCTGATCACCCCAATAGCCGGGTCACTCTTCCACGCTGTTTTCCACACGCCTCTCAGCAGCCAGCACGAGCCGTACTGCGCTAGCGACCGCCGCCTTCGGGTTGGTCCTGACAACCGCAGTGCAGGCCGCCGACGCGCTGATCGCAAACGTCGCCTTGCCACAGCTGCACAGGATCCGGTGTGCACGAACATTGTCCCCTGTGCGCTACCTACCCTTCGACGATCTGGCAGGGCGCGAGCGGTTGAAAGTACCCGCAATGGTTGTGGCGAGTCCTTTCGCCTTCCGGTATGGTAGATAACTAACATTTTTAAGTTTGTCTTTCTGATATCGGAGTATCACTTCCAGAGAATGAATGTTCATCATAGTCGAAGAATTCTGCAGTGGCCGCGACGATGATTAATACGAGCGGTTTGCACCGTCAATTGCTGGTGATTTTCGAATCGACTTATCCTAGAATACGAAACGGTGCCAGTAGCCGTTAGCCGGGGCTCCACTCCTTCCCGGGAGGGGCTGGGGGTCTTTTTCACGTCCCTCTGAGGTCTGCTGTAAAAGCGAGGGAAGTTGGTGGCTTTAGAAACGTGCCAAAGCGAAGAGCGCTTTCGTCTACTCGTCAGCAGCGTCAAAGATTATGCCATCATCATGCTCGACCCGAACGGTCGAATTCTTACCTGGAATGAAGGCGCACAGCGGCTCAAGGGGTATAAGGAAGCAGAAATTATCGGCCGGTTGATAGAGTGCTTTTACCCGGCAGAAGCTCGTGCTAGCGGAAAACCCGCACAGCAGCTATCGCTGGCCGTAGCCGACGGCCGGGTCGAAGACGAAGGCTGGCGGGTCCGCAAGGATGGCTCAGGCTTTTTTGCTAATGTAATCCTCACTGCGCTGCGCAATCCGGGTGGTGAATTGGCAGGTTTCGCCCAGGTTACCCGCGACATAACCAGGCGCAAGCAGGTCGAGGATGCACTGGCCGCGAGCGAGGCTCGCTACCGTCTGCTCGCTGAGAATTCGACCGATGTCATCATGCAGGTCGGTCCGGATTCGAAGCGGGTCTACATCTCGCCGTCGATCCGCGACCTCACTCAGCATGAGCCGGAGGAGTTGCTGAACGGCCCCCATGGACAGTTGGTCCATCCCGATGACCGCGCCGTTTGGGCGGAATCCTTCGCCCGAGCCTCGCAGGCCGGCATTTCCGAGGCGACCTACCGGCTCGCGCGAAGGGACGGTTCCTATGTCTGGATCGAGGCGACCCGCCGCCGCTTGCAGGACGGCGGATTCGTCGTATCGATGCGCGATATCGCGGCGCGGAAGCAGGCCGAGGACCAGCTTCGGAACGCCAAAAGCCGCGCCGAGCACGCGAACCAAGCACGGATCACCTTTTTCACTGAGCTGAGCCATGAATTGCGGTCACCATTAAACGCAGTCATTGGTTTCGCTGGGTTGATGGAGCGCCAATTTGTTGGGCCGATCGGCAATCCCGTTTATCTCGAATATGCGGCCGACATCCAGTCGAGCGCGCAGCACCTGCTGAGTCTGATTGACGATATACTCGATCACGCCAAAGCCGAGGAAGGCTATCTCGAGCTGGTAGAGGGGACCGTCGACATCTCGGAGGTCGTCACGTTTGTCGTCCACACGCTCGCCCCCCGCGCCGCTGCAGCCACCGTGGCGATGACCTCAACAATCGCTGCCGATGCCTTTGTGGTACGCGGCGACGAGCGTCGGCTGAAGCAAGTTCTGCTCAACCTGGCTACCAACGCGGTCAAATTCACGCCGAACGACGGCAGGGTGGTCATCGGCGCCAAGCTCGACGCGGACGGCGTCTTGCTGATCACGGTCGAGGACACCGGATCGGGAATTGCCGAAGCGGACCAGACGCGAATTTTTGAGCCTTTCGCCCAGATCAAGACAGCGCAACCGCGCGCCGCCGAAGGCACCGGGCTGGGACTTCCGCTCACCAGGCGTTTGGTGGAGCTGCACGGCGGGGCTATCGGAATCGACAGCGCTCTCGGCCGCGGCACCACCATGACGGTTCGCCTCCCCGCCGCCCGCGTCATAACACCTGCATCCGGGTTAACCGCTGACTCAAAAGCTGATTGACCGAGGAACTGGCGGCGCCAGCTGAACAGCAGGTTGGCGTTTACGTCGTAGCGCCGGGCAACTACCGACACCGAAGCGCCCGGCTCGAGATCGAGCCGCTTGGCATTGCGCGCGTTGCGCCGCCCGACAATCTCGTCGATGAAGCGGCGATAGGCATCGAGCGTGTCGAAATCGCGCGACCCGCGCAGCAAGAGCCCATCCTCGATTGCTTGCTTGAGATGGCCGTGCGGGCTCTCGATCGACCCGTTCTCGTGCGCCACGCCCCGGTTGTTGCGGGTCGGTTCCATACCATAATGCGCGCACAGCGCTTCGTAGCGACGCGTGAGGTCCTCCTTTGCATCGCGATCGAGGTTGCGGAAGGCTGCTGACAGGCTGTCGCTGCGGTGCTGCAACGGCGCGCGACCGAGCGCCCACAACGCATTCTGCAATCCCTCGGCCAGCGCCACGAAGCTCTCCCCGCCGAACTCGGCTGGCAGGTCGCGCCAGGGGCACTGGGATGAATGCCCACGCGGAACAGCGAAGATGCGTCGTGGCGTACCCAGGTCAGACGCCAGCCGCCAACGGCTCGCAATGCTGGAACTGGTCGACCCACGCCATCAAACGCGGCAGCGACAACCCGCTCCAATGCGACCTGCTGGTCATCGACGAAACCTCGATGGTCGATGTCATGCTGATGCAGGCGCTGGCCGCCCTCGCCCCCGCGCGCCTGCCCAAACTGCCGCCGTGACCGTCGGGGCAATGCGCCTTTGAATGCTGCTTTCGTGTCAGCGCGGGCCACAGAACCTGCTCGATAAAACTCCGTGGGGCTTTGACGATAACGCTTTGCCGGTGCATCCGGCGATAGCGAAACGGGCTGATGCCATATCGGCGACATAGGGCGATGAAAAGCTGGCACGACCAGGTGTCCGGGATCGAGAATCTGATCTCCTGCGGAGACTCCCTGCCGGCGGCAGCCCCAAGACGCGCGCGAATGCGGTCGGCAGCGGCGTCGGCTGCCGCTTTCTCACCAGGGGTCGCAGCGCCGGCGAACAGAGCCTCGATCTTGCGCAGCCTTTCGCGAAGCTGGACTTCAGCAGAAGCATCCCCAATCATAGTGCCGCCTCCAGATCAGCACGCCGCCGCCCCCCAAAGCCGGATTGAAGAACGCTCAGCATGGGATATTTGGGACGAGCGCGTGTCCCGTCAGACACCGCTATGGCCGATTCCGCAATCAAACCGCGCAGCGCGGTACTCGCCTGCGGCAATGTGCCACCGTAATGACCCTCGTTGCAGCGGTGGCAGCGTTTTATTATGATTCGATTCGCGTTCGCTCAAATCAAAAGTCATTATACAAAGCGCTGCAACTGCTACCACTAACTGCATCGGCATAACCATGGCTGGCAACGGCAACCCGACTCCCTATCCGAAATAGACCAACTGAGTGTAAAACACGTATTTTGCACTGGGTTGGACCTTCGGAGTAGCGGTCGATTGACCGTAGTGATGGTCAGCAATTCGTACTCAAGGCCAGAAAGGCGACGAGAGACCAAAGCTCACAATAACCAGCAATATCAACAAGTAGTATTGGCAAGGTATTCGTCCATCTACCGTGAGGCCTCAATGACGGTTGTATCCCAAGAAGTGGCGTAGGAGTTGTGGGTAAGTAGCCCGATGCAGAGACCGCCGAGTCTGGCGGCGGCGGCCGTGTAGCGCGCGACCTATATCTTTCGTCGGCACTTCCGAAAAATCGTGCACGTGCTCAGGCGACAGCGCTGCGGCAGAGGCACCGCGGCCAGCAAGCTGGCTCCGAGACTTATCCCCTATTGACCTAGCCCTGCCTATGACGCAAATGGACCCAGTACGGTCACGAAGTTGATCCGCTGCGCTGGCGGCTGTGTCCCGTGCGGCGGGAACGACCTCAGTTAGGCGGGTCCGGAGAGACGCAGAAACGCAATCTTTGGGTTCTGGTGACGGTAACCATGTTCGGAAGACAAAGAGCGGAAGGAGGGCTCGACGCCCGCATCGCCGAGCTTTCGGCGCGGCGAGCCAAGGGGGATGGCAGCACCGCGCTGACCAATGCGGCGCTCCCGGAAAAGATAATTGCGCCGGTTCCGACACTCGAACAGAAATCGCCGATCGAGGAACGCTTGTTGATCGCGCGCGAGGAATTGAGCGCCAGGCTCGGCTCGGAGATCCGGCCGGAGCGGCGAGCCCTGCTCAGCCGCGGCGATCTCGCCAAAATCGTCGATGCGGCGGTGCAGGCGTATTTCGTCCGACACACGATAGAAGCCAACCCGCTGGCGCGCCGTGATCTCGTTACCGATATCATGGATGCATTGACCGCATCTGGCGGAACAGAGGGAGGTAGTAGGCGAAACGCCCATAAGGCTGCAATTGAGGTGGCCAAAGCGCATATCCAGCCGCTCCTCCTCGAACAAATGGACGTTGCCGCCGCTGCCGAAATGCCACGCCCGGCCTTCGAGGCGCAGCTCACCGGCTGGGTCAAGGAGCTCCTCGCCGAAACCAAGATCCAGCTGAATTTCACCGAGCAGCGCGAGCTCGTCGAGTCGCTGATCGCCGACATGCTGGGGCTGGGCCCACTCGAGCCGTTGATCGCCGACGAGACCGTCAGCGACATCATGGTCAACGGGCCAAAGCAGGTTTACATCGAGCGCCGCGGCAAGCTCGAAATGACCGACGTGGTGTTCCGAGACGACGCGCATTTGATGAACATCTGCACCAAGATCGTGACGCGGATCGGCCGCCGCATCGACGAGTCGCGGCCGCTCGTTGACGCTCGCCTGCCCGACGGCAGCCGCGTCAATATCATCATCCCGCCGCTGGCGATCGACGGTGCCTCGATCTCGATCCGTAAATTCGCCAAGCGGACGATCACGCTCGATACGATGGCCGCCAACCAGAGCATCTCGCCGGCGATGGCGACGATGTTGAAGATCGCGGCGCGCTGTCGGCTCAACGTGCTGATCTCGGGCGGTACCGGATCGGGCAAGACCACCCTTCTGAATGCGCTATCGCGCATGATCGACGGCGTCGAGCGCACCGTGACGATCGAGGACGCGGCCGAATTGCAGCTGCAACAGCCGCACGTCGTGCGCCTCGAAACCCGCACGGCCAATCTCGAGGGCACAGGCGAAATCAATATGCGCGACCTGTTGAAGAACGCGCTGCGGATGCGGCCGGACCGCATCATCATCGGCGAGTGCCGGGGCGAGGAGGCGCTTGACATGCTGCAGGCCATGAATACCGGCCATGACGGCTCGATGAGCACGATCCACGCGAACAATCCGCGCGAGGCGCTGACCCGCCTTGAAAACATGATCGGCATGGGGGGCATCAACCTGCCGTCGAAGGCGATGCGCACTCAGATCGCGTCGGCGGTTCATCTGATCTGCCAGGTCAACCGGATGCGCGACGGCCACCGCCGCGTAACCCAGGTGACCGAGGTAGTGGGGATGGAAGGCGACATCATCACCACCCAGGATCTGTTCACCTTCCAGTTCCAGGGCGAATCGGCCGACGGCAAGCTGCGCGGCACCTTCCAGCCGAGCGGCATCCGGCCCGCGTTCTTGCCGCGCGCCGAGTATTACGGCCTCGACCGGGCTTTGCTCGAGGTTATTTGATCCCGTTACCTCGCGCCAACGAGTCGATCATTCGGTTCAATTCTCAGGTACGGCGATACGGCCTCTTATCTAGATCCCACGCGCTGCAGCACGGTTACCAACACCCAATACCAGACGGTCCATAGCAGTCCCAGGCGGGGTACCCTCATTCATCACCTTGCCGCTGAATTTAGCCTCACGAAGGTTGGCCTCACGCCCACGCGACGAAAGCGAAGATCAGCGGGCGGAGTAGTTAATTATAACATCGCAGCGGTCATCGGTGTACGATGGCGCAGCGTGTATGTCTCGGGCCTAGTCTCGCATGGCTTGGCCACGAGAGAAAGCTACAGCGACCACGGCTCCGCCGTCTCCGGCATCGCCAGCGTACGCGGTAACTTCATCATAATACGAGCGCTGGCGAGCCGCCTCCAACCGTGTTGGTCGGCATGTTGACGCCAGCTGGCCCACACCCGCCATGCGCCAAAATCGATCCGGTACCGTTGATCCGAATGCTGTCGATGACAAGCACGAAGCAATCTGCCCCGCTACCCGACTTGTTTACTGCCCCGCTGAAGGTGAGGCTCGCTTTTGGCATATAGACGAGTCCGGTGATTTTCCAAGTTGGCGAGTTGCCGGAATAGGTGATGGTTTGAGGCGGCATCGCCGGGTCGAGATAGATCGCCACCCCCTGCCAAGCCCCCGAGGTCGGCGCGGCGAAATTGAGGGTCCCGCCGCCGGTCGGGTAGGGGGTCGCGCTGTACTTTCCGGGAGTTCCGGTAAAGACCAGCGTGAGTCCCGAGCCGATCAGGGTCTGCAGCGTATGGTTGTTGAGGTCGAGCGTGCCGTTCTCGATGTAAACAACCGATCCGGACACGGCGGTCGTCACTATGGTGTCGGCGCTCAGTTGCAAGTCGCCGCAGATGAACGTGGTAGCTGGCAGAATTTTTGCCACCGACCATATGTTCGAGGCTTTTAGCGGCGGGTCCTTCACCTTTCCTTTGTTCTGGGGTATGTACGAATAATCGGAGGGCGCACATGTATTAGCCGGGATGGTTGTGGTTGCCATCCAGGCATAAGGGTCATTCACCTTTGGAACATTGCTATTCTGCTTGTTGCCGCAGCCGTTGTTGATGCCGGCGGCGTCGCCCGAATCCGCATTGAGGTTATGGCCGTTGCAGCGCATGCCGGTGTTCGACATGATGTTGCAGCCGCTCATATCGGCTTTTGGCGCGCCGTTCGTCAGCACCGCCGGATCGGCGCCGCTGCCGGCGAGCGCCAGCATGCAATACTCCTTGAGCGTGCCCCCGGCCGTGGAGTCGACCACCGCCGCGCTCGACAGCGGGGGAGCCGGAATGCCGAGGACCTTCGAGAAAAACTGCGGCCCCGCGGCATCGTTGATCGTCGCCCGATAGCAGCTCGTATTGCCGCTCGGGCAGATCTGGTTGGCGGCAATGACGATCGATATGCCGTCCGTGCCGTCTATGAACCCGTACCGCGCGGCGATCGCCTTGCCGGTATTCTGATAGGTGCTGGTGCCGTCGCGCGCGGCGGCGATTGCGGCCGCATCGGCGGCGTTCTGCATCGCGCGCGTCGTGCGGTACCACATGCCGACGTCGATCGCGAGCCCGACGATGCCGCACAGCACCGTCATCGCAAGGGCGGCGATCAGGGCGACGGAGCCGCTCAGATCACGGTGGAGGCCCGCGACAGTCGACGGCTCGCCGCTCGGGAAGGCACCCGCGAGCAGAATCTTTAGCGTGGCGGCCCATCGTGAAACTCTATGGGAAACGGCGGTAGACATGGCCTCGACCAACCTCAGTTCACGCGGGCGTCCAAATTCTCTGCCACCAAGCATACTAACAAAAAAATTAAAAAACGGTAATTATTGTGAATGTGAGTTTCTTGTTATTCGCCGCGTTGGCACCTGGCCGCCCGGTTGCGCCCGAGCCCTTCTCAGCACCGAAACTGCCGGAAAGGTGGGCAAGCCAAGAATGGCGCTGCGAAAGACGACGGCAGGCGCAGCAGTGGCCCGCGTTCACGCCGGGCGCCGGCCACAGACCAGCAGACCAGCGCTATACCGGCCGCCTTCAATTTCAGGTATCGCACGAGGTTACGCAACCCGCGCTGGCGCTTGAGGCGATCACGCATACGGCGCAGAGATAAGGTACGCCGATCCTCGTAACTGCGCGGCTCTATGTACTCATACAGTGCGAGAGAGTGGTCGGTCCATTCACGCTTATATGGCTCATCGCCCGCGGTGAGGTCGAAAATGCGTATGCCTTGATGCCAGATGCACCAGTCGATGAGGCTATCGAGTAGAAGCCGACCCACCGCATACCAGCTCCACTCCGCAGCATTCCTAGAGACCAAGCACCACCAGCTTCGCGTCGGCATCGTTCGGGACATGAAATTCGACCCAGCCTGCCGCCGGCGGATATCTGACCAATTCGCCTCATACTCTTTCCGGAAGGCGCCAATGTTCGAACCAAAGAACGAAGAACGGCAGGTAAGCGGAACAGGTTCTTGACGACGTGAAAGCGGGAGATTCAGGCCCCCGCGCCATCTTAAGACGGGCGCTGGACCTTCGTCGACCACGAACATATCAAGAACATGTCATTCTACCCCCGCTTTAACCAGAAAGAGAGGTCCTGTTTCGCAGCTCCTCACGATTTATAGATCGCCGGCGATCGAGTTGAAGATGCCGCTCAGATTAGTGCCGACGAGCTGGAACGCGGCAATTGCCGCCACTGCGATCAATGCGGCGATCAGGCCGTACTCGATCGCGGTAGCACCGTCTTCGTTCTTAAAAAACTGGGTCAACGTGCTGATCATCTGGCTTCTCCAATAGTGGTCTGCTTTCGCCGACAAGCGAAAATACACTGGAATTCTTACGCACACGTTAATGGGATCACCCTTTCGAGGCATCCTTGCGCATCGGAAGCTCACAATGAGCTACATCGTATCGTCGGGGAACAACCGTGCACCTGACAGACTGGTCACGATTTGCAGGAAGATCGCGGTCAGGTCGGTGGCCGGATTGGCGGCCGAGGTGCAGGCGCTCGTCCCGCCGACCGTGTCGGAATAGAAATTCTTGGGGTCAGATGCCATCTGCTGCAAGGTCGAGCACGCGGATATACCTGCTGCATTGTCCGTAGTGCAGCTCGGTATTGCATCCTTCTTCGTTCCCGTCGGCGCGCCATAGGCGATCGTGACTACCGAAATTTTCTTTGCCTTAGCCTGTTGGGCGGCCGTTATCGCCTGATGGCACTGGTTGTTGACTTTCGACTTCCCAACATTGGCCTCCGAGCCATTCGCATCGCCGTCGCCGAGGAAGATGATCATTTTCTGCACGTCCGGCCGAGCGTTGGCGTTGAGATAGTCAGCCGCCACCGTGACCACATCCGCGTAGTAAGTGCCCACCCCACCGAGCGCGGTGACCCCCGCAGTACAACCCGACGCGCCTCCGCGCGCCGCCTTCACCAGGTTGGAATTGGTGTTAAGCGTTCCATTGGCATTCTGATAATTGTTCGACAAAGGAATGATCGAATAGACTGGAGAGGCATTGTAAGGTGCAAGTGCTGATTTCGGGGGCGTGGCGCTGCTGCAATCATATTCCTGCGCGGCCGCGGCGGCGGACGTCAGCCCCGGGAACACCATCAAGCCGACCCGGTTGGTCGAGGAGGAGAACCCGGCAAGAAGGGCACGGAAGCCGGCGAACGCGCAGTCGAGTCGCGTCGATCCGGCAATCGAGCAGCTGGGATCGATCGAGTTCATCGATCCCGTCGTGTCGAGGATGATCACCACGTCGGCCGGCTGCACCGCGCCACCCTTACCCGCGACCGATGTCACCGAGATCGGCAGCGACGAGGAGCCAAAGATCCTCGCGAAGAATACCGGAACATCCGTTTGCTGCTTCACCACGATTCCGTTGGCGGAATCGGGCCCGGAACACGGAATCCCGGTGCTCGTGAAGCATCGCAATGAGGGGTACCCGCTCTCCATTGTGATGTTCAGCTTCGGATCGGCGTTCATGTTGCCCTTGACCGCGCTGTACGAAATTGCTGTAGTCACCGCCTTACCTGGCGAATTTTTGCAGCAGTTGATGTCCTGGGCGCCCGCCAATGCCGCCTTGTCGGCCGATGCCTGGAGGATGCTGCGAACGTGAAAAAGATATCCGATATCGACGACCACGGCGCCGATCCCCACAAAAAGAAGCGTCGCGGCCGCCATCATGACAGCCATCGAGCCGCGCCGGTCGTGGTGGAGGCGGCTCAGAACGGATTTCAGCTTCTCATTCATTCTATGCGCTCCGTCGTGGAGGAAGCCAGCGTACAGCCCGGTGCGAAGTCGTACCCCATCACGACGAGTTTGCAGGGATAGGACGCGGCAACGGTCGCGGGTTGACCTTGCGCGGCTGCCAATGCGCTGGTGCAGGCTGTATCGCCGGAGCACGAGGCCCCGTTGACCTGGATCGCGATTGTCAGGCTGGCGCGGTCGAGGGTGGGCGCCGACCTGTGCATCGAGTTGATCGAGTCGGTGTAGGGCTTCACGCTGCTGCCACGGCTGACGGCAAACTGGCGCGAGCCGGTGCGCACCGCTTCGGTCAGCAGGATATAATTATTCAATGTGAGGCCGAATTGGACCGTTCCCACCGCCAGCAGCAGCAGCAAGGGGGCAATCAGGGCGAACTCGACGGCGCTGGTGCCACCGCGGTCCCCTCGCAGATTGAGCACGGCGCGACATGCCAGCGCCAGGAGACTTTTGGCGCCGCCCGGGCCGGCGGTCGCGAAGATCCCCAAGGGACGCTGGCGACGCGGGGCCCGCCGCATTTGAGAAAAAATGCATCTCATCCTTCGCACCGACGGTCCTTAGTCCACCCTCACCAGAGCCTGAGTGAGAGGAACACTGGCACCGCTCCCTTTCGAAAGCATTAAATTACAATTTCGCGCGATAGCCGTAAAGCGGTCGCGAGACCGCAACTGAAGGATCGCCCGTGACTCATTCCCGACCTGGTCGACCTGCCGATTCCCCATGGCGTGAGGCCGGCGAGCGATCTCTGGACCGGATTGAGTCCGCAGTTAATTCTGAGTATGTGCGGGCAAAAAGACAGCCTTTCGCCGAGCGAGTTCCCGACACGCGATCATCGCGGGGTGTTAGCCTTAAGATGCCTTCCGGCCGAATCAACGATCCGGTACCCATCCGGCCCGCGTGGTTTGCGCCGAGCCTCGGCGAGCAGCCTTTCCGCCATCCGTTCCACCTCAGCCATGTGGGTGCTGGCTATCACGGAATGCATCTCGATAACCGGGGCGTTCCATCCCTGGCCCCTCGTCAACTCTATCTTGTACATCGGTCGTTCCTGGATCAACGAGAAGTGATGTGCATACTATAGTATGCCCCCGCAGGAAACGTTAACTTTGCGGACGAGCGGAAACACGCCGAGATCCGCCCTGGAAACGCCCCGCCGGGCCAGGGCAAGTTCCCTCCAGGAGATACGAGCTGTCAGGCGAAAAACCTGTCTGAAGGCCTGTTCGGGGATACCGCACCGGCAAACGGTTCTCCGTGCTACCCGGCCGGCCGGGTAGCACGAGATGACGCGGATTTAAGGGATAGGGCAGAGCACCGTCCGCGCTGATTGACTGTCGGAGGGCCGATAGATTACTGGGGAGAATGTCACCTTTTCTTCCGTCGCGTCCGGTGGCATATATTTAACCGACGTACTCTCAAAGGCCACCACAGCTGGCTCAACAGTCGCCTCGTCGATTCTGCCTGCACCTGTAGGCCGAAACCTACTGAGTGTCGTGCTACGATGACCAAGACATTCAACCCACTTTCGGATAAATAAGCCGGTACGAGATGTCTGGATGGTTTCAAGTGATAACCGTGGCGTGCCTAGCAGTAATAATTGGGAAGGTCCTGGACAAATCCAGCTTCTTCCTGGGCGCGAAACAAACGGTTGGCCTGTGGCTAGTTCAAGCATTTATTGCGGTGGAGGTCAATTTCGGTATTGGATGCACCGCGGCGAATTTTTACTGCGGTATTACGGCCTAATAAAAGAATTGGGGTGTTTCTAAGCTCGTTGCTCTTAGCTGGCAATCTAATCATTGTTTCCTGGGCGCTGCTCCTTGTAGGAGATCCTATTCTAAAAATCGCCACATCACTATCCTTGCGTTTCGGTGCTGTCGAGCGGAGTCTGGGGTCCGCCGCATGGATACAATACGCTGAATTTGCCTTCTGTATCGCCCTAGTCGTCGTTGCTCCAGTCCATGTCTTCCTGCTTTTGAGGGGTATATTTCGACGCATTTACAACAGCCGATGGTCGGCCATAAAATACTCCAGCCCATTGCTAACGATCGTTCTCACTCTCCTGATTGAAGCTCTCGTAATTTTTACAATGATTTCGGTTCTGGAAATCATCGACTTTCTGTTTTTTATATTGGCAGTGAGCCTGCTAACGCCAATTTTACTGGCCTTTTTAGTGCTTTTGGTGGGTGTCCTAGCTCACATCGAATTGAAGGGTGAGCAGCAAGCTAGTGCTGGTTGGTTTTGGGGCCGGTTCCGCGCCGCAAGCCTATCCTTTCACGTATGCCGGCGCATTAATAGGCGTTCTCGCGATCGGGGGCAAGCTGATCACGAATGTCCTCAGCCGCTAGAGCGGTTGTTATTTAGGTACGGCCGGAAGTGGGGGAACTATCGCCGGCGCGCTCGGCGAAGGGACTGTGGAATTCATGTGGAGGTCGGTTGACCCGCCATTGGGACCACTCCTCAATCTGATTGCCAGCCTCATTCCACCACGCGGGTGCCGCTTGGGACCTGCGGCAGGGTTGTGAGTCCGACACTTGCGCACCCGGACGTGACAAAGCCCGGATTCCCCTGCCACCCAATTGTATTCGCAACGAGGACCAAACATTTTGGCCCTGTGGCACCAGGACCTCCTTGAAAGGTTATGGCCGTTTTCGGGAAATAGACGAGCCCGCCGAGGGTCTCCGTGGCATTAGCCTGCGCGTTGCTTGTGGTATGCATGGTCGTGCCGGCCGGCAAGCTGTGAGAGTCCTGGATTATGACCTTACCGGCGAAGGTGCCTGAACTCGGCGCATTCAGATTCAGGTTCGCATTGGACTTCAGTTCTAAGGTGCCGACTGTCCCGCCGCTCGATTGGGCCGTTGTCAGAATGATCGTGACCCCCGCTCCGCCCGGCGTGCAGGTCGGGCATCTGAGGGTTGCCCCACTTCCGCTATCAAGCTCCAAGTCGCCATCGGTGACCCAATAAGTCCCCGGCGACAAGTTCACCGTCGTATTCTTGATCGACAATCCGCCGGAAATGCGGGTATTGGCGGAAAGTGTGCGCCCGTTCCCTATCGAACCGCCAGGAACAACGCAATTGCCGGACCACGTGTTGCCGCTCCTGGTGCAGGCGGGGGTGGTCGGCATGCCCGCCGTCAGCGCAGCGTGGGTCAGCGTGCTGGCGTAGGGGTCGGGAACGGGTTGTGCGCCGGTCTGCGCTGGAGAACCCAAAGTGAGGGTATAGGCATTGCCGGTGAAGGCGATCTGGCCGGGAGTGACGACCGTCGCGGCGGTCAGGCTGGCGCTGCCCTGGAGGTGAACTGCGCTAGTACTGTTCGAGTCCGACACGACCACGCAATCAGGCGCACTGATCGTCGGATTTCCGGAGACATCTATCGTGTTGGGAGCGGTCGGATGCAAGGCCAGTATGCAGGCGGCTGCGGAAGCTCCGGGCATCGCCACCGCTCTCCCCCGCGCAATCGGCGCCGTTGCGACAAAGAAACGGGTGAACCAACGCGGTTGTGGCTGCGTGATGATGACCTCAACGGCGGAGGAGTTGCTCTGATTGGGGCCGGCACTCGGCGGCATGTTGACGGCGACCGTTGTCCCGTCGGTGTTGTGGACGAATCCGGAGGTTGCCGCGATGGCCCTGCTTTGAAGGATTGCGTTGGAGCCGCTTCCTCCGGCCAACAGCGCCGTGGCCCCGGCGGCGGCGGCTCTATCGGCTGTCTTCTGCATTCTGGACAACGCGACTTGCCAATAACCGACGTCGATTGCCAACCCGGCAAAACCCAATATCACGAGCAGGCCAATGGCTGTTACGATCGCGGTTACACCGCGCTGATCGTCAACGAAATGTCGCGCCAGAGCGCGTAAACGCGAAATTTTGTTCATCATCTCAATCGAGCCGCTCCTTCACGGCAGAAGGTTGGTACCCGATGGCCCGCATCATTTTGCGGGGTTTTTCTTACTAATTCATTAAATGTGTGAAGGTCCTGAAATCGGATAGAACGTGCGCGCGTTTTCGGGACTCTTTACGAGACTTCGCCTCGAGTGCGCGGCCCGCCAGCGGCAATGATCCCGGCAGGACGACCAAGGGGGCGAGATCGATAGGAGTCTGAGGCGTCGCACGATCGGGCGCAGCGGGGGGCAAATGTGAAGCGGCGGCGCCGCTCTGTCGAGGGGCCAAATCAGCGCCCAGGGGCATACTGATCGAGCCAGCATCTCCGTCAACACCTTGAGTGATCCAAGCGTCGAGTAACATGACGTTAACGGCTCCGCGGTAGCATGATGGATTGTCGACGCGACCGCGGCGGATTACAATGACAGTTGTCGAGGAGCGGCTTCAGGGACAGGAGCGGCGCATACCCGAACGTGCCATCGCCTATTGGCGGGACAGGGTGACCGCGCTTAAGGGAAATGCGACGATCGCCGCGCTCGATCTCGAAGCCCTCCATACTGAGGACTGGTCGCATCGATTTATCCTCGCCATCGGTCCAGACATTGAGGATACGGCGCTATTGCTTCACGGCGCTGATTTTGGCCGCCTGCTCGAAATGCTTCCGCGAAAGACGCCGTCGCGGGCGCTCACCCGAAAAGTGCCGAAGCGGTTTTCGGACGTATTCTTGCGCGGCTGCCGGGATGCCGTCGCTGGGGACGCTCCCGTGCGGCTTGAGGGGGCGGTGGAGCGGGAGGACGGCCGGCGGGAACTGTATCGCGCCGCGTTCATACCGCTAACCGCCGACGATGGCGCACTCGTGCGGCTGGCGTTCGGTGCGTTCAGCAGCTGCATCGAATAGACGAAGGGATACAGAAATGCTCCGATTTTCCGGCTTCAAATTGTCATGCAGATCACCTTAATTCGGCTCCTGACTGCCCGATCCGGGGCCACTGCTATCGAATACGCGATGATCGTGTTGTTCATCGCGCTGCTTCTCATAGCCTTGCTGATGTCGATTGGCACCTCGGTCACGGGGTTCTTCAGCAATGCCGCAAACGGCCTCTGAGAAGTCAAAGTGGTACCGCCGTCTAGTACGATCACGGACGAGGCTTTGGCCGAAGCGATCAACAACAAAGAACATCGCGGGCTAAACCAGATCGTTATTCGTCAGCTCATCCGGGAGTATGTGCCGGTCCATCTCTGGTGCCTACGATACGATAAAGTGCAAGGCGGCGAAGATCACCGGAACATCCCGCATGCTCGGCGGCATGAGTTCCTTCAGTATCTCGACTCGTTCTGCTAATCCAGCGCTGGGCGGCGCCGGAACGCAGTGTAATCCCTCGAATCGATGCGAGTGAAGCGCCTCGGAGCCGAAACAACGTATCGATAGGGGAGTTCGCGATGGGTCGAGCGGCAGGTAGCGGCCGCAGCCGCTCCACCAGCCGCGCCCACGGCACCACCGCCTCCATCTCGGCCAAGAACTTGTCGCGCCGCGTCTGCCTCTTCTTGCCGGCGTATTCCGCCTGCAAAAAGCTCCCCTGCCGCTCCATCGGCCCGCCCCCGACCCCCACGAACCAGCCGATTCTACCCGATGCGAGCGGCGAAAAGACGCCTTATTTCAGTGTTTCCTTGCGCAACGGACGCTCCATGTAGCTGAGTTTGAGTGAATGCGTACGTTCCGATGCACCGTCCATCCGGGTCCAGTGAGCCCAACAAAAGGGCTTGTTCTCTCGGGGATAGGGCGGTCAGGCGATCGTGAGATTCGTTGCCCGTAGCCGCGGCCAATGCAAGAGGCGCGCAAATAATCATGGCGACTGTTGATTTGAGCGCAATCTCGATCAGCCGGCGGATCGCTTCTGGACGCCTGGGCGGCACAGGCTCGGGCGTGCGCCGCCCGCCTTGCGTCATCGTGTAGCTGTGCCCGGTTCCGGGTATGCCGATCGTCGAGCGCGCCCCGCTGCTGCCGACCGTGAACCGCGCGCCCGGCACGCCGGCCGAGACGGAGGCACCGCGCTTGCCGAGGTTTGAGCGAGAGCCCGGGCAGGATCTTGATGCGTCGCGAAAAGCGGAAGGCCATGGTGCATCGTCCTGCTAAAGCCCCGGCAACCCACGAACGGTGAGCGCCTGTGGCGCTGTTCGCTGTCGGACTGTGGGGGGGAGGGTCCGGGGCTTTCGTGCGTGTAACGGGCTCCAGCAGGGCCATCCCGGGCGGACGCGTAGGTCAGAAGGGCCGACCCCATTGCGCGGAGGCCGTGGGCTTGCCTGGCGGTCAGGGCACCGGGGCGTCCGTGTCGCCGGTGATGAAGTCGCTCTCGCTCTTGTAGAAACTTCCCCATCGCGCCTCGAAGCCGGGACCGGCCCTTTCGGCTTCGGCTTCGGCGTCATCCCGGTTCACAAAGATACCGGCAAATTCGCGATCCTCGGGCGGCCCCTTAATGACACCCCAGCCTTGTACCCAGCCAGGGCGGTCAGAATTTTCGCCGAAATCGCCGTTCAGCGCCCTGTCGGGATCGATCTTCATCGAAACATTCATTGTGAGAAACCTTTTGAACACGTTGCGCTGAGGGCGGGGCTTGTCCGCGTCCGTTGAGGCAAACGCGGACAAGTCGGTATTCGATGCGTTCGCCTCGGCGCTAAATTGTCTCAGGCGCTGTGTGCAGGGCTTGCCGTTGATGATTGGCTCTGGGAGACACCGAGCACGGCCGACGCGATCTTGGCCCTGGTCGAGTTCGCGGGCGTGATCGCGGCGGACAAGCTGAGCGGCGACGTGCTGCGCGAGGGCGGCCCGGTCAGCGACGAGAAAGACGCTTCCACCAAGCCGCCGCGCTTGCCGCCGCCGCTGCATGGCTCAATAAGCACAGCATGAAGGAATGGCTCGACCGGCGCCGGGCCGCCTACGGTCCGGGCGGCACCGATCCGCGCTGAGCGCCCTGGGCGCCAAGGGTGTCCACTATTGACGACCCCCTTTCGGTCTGACGGCCGCCAGCCGTGGTGATTACTGCCATGGCTGGCGCCGCTCGGCGCGGGAAAATGCCGCTCCTGGCGCTAATATCGGCCGCCGGGAGCCCGTCGAGCGCGATATGCCGGAGCGCAGCGGGATTACAGCTGGCCGGCGACGGTGTTGAACATGCTGCTCAGGTTGGTGCCGACGAGCTGGAACGCGGCGATCGCGGCGACGGCGATCAACGCGGCGATCAGGCCGTACTCAATCGCGGTGGCTCCGTTTTCGTTCTTAAATAGCTGCCTCAAGGTGCTGATCATCTGACTGCTCCAATAGGGGTGTGTCCCAACGAGTAGGCCAAATTACACGGAATCTCTTTCGAGTGGGTTAATCGTCGACAGCGGCCGGCACCCTCCGCTGCTTCTTCGCCAACGCCCCGCCCTAACGCCGCGTCTGAGCCTCGCCAAATGGGTCATCTCCGCCCCGCGGCGAGAGCTTGCCGAGGATCGCCTTCAGGCTGCGGATGCGCGGCGACAGCGGGTAGCGGTCGCGCTCGATCGTCTCGCGCAGCAGCTCGGCGAGGATCGCCCTTGTCGTCGTCGGTGAGATCGGGCGTCATTGCAGGATTATGAGGCGCAATCGAAGCGAGGGCGAGTCGGCGCCGATGACGCTGGGCCAGGCGCTCGCCGCAAAGGTCCGGCTGCTCGTGTGGTGCAAGGGTGTGGGCACCGCGCCGAGCCCGACGTCGCCGACCAAGCTGAGCACCACGGCGAGGCAACGACCGTCATCGATTGGGCGGCGCGGCTGCGGTGCTCGGCCTGCGGCGGGCGGGAGATCGATTTCGTTGTCAGCGGGGCGACGCGATGAGGTGACAACCGCCTGCGCGCTGTGCATAGCTTGTATCCCGCTGCATCATGCGGTATCGGTCAAGCGCGATGCTGAAGGGGGAATGAGTGGGGGAATTGGTGCCACTCTGAAATATAACCAACGGATATCGCGCGACAATTTTTGATAATGATGCGGACATCCCCTCCGCCACCTCTCGTTACCGTTGTTGCAACGCGCTGGTCGCGGGCGAAGTTATTCGGGCGCGCGGTCCAGGATGCCCTGCAGCGTCACCGCCCCGTTCAACCCGGTTGCGGGCGCGCGCCCTTCTTCCGCGATCCGCCTGCGCTGGGCTTCCTCCCAGTGGCGGCCTTCAAAGAACCGGGTCGGCTTAAGGCTCGGCCCGTC
Organism: Rhizobium sp. Q54; assembly: GCA_945861155.1. Lineage (GTDB taxonomy): Bacteria > Pseudomonadota > Alphaproteobacteria > ATCC43930 > CGMCC-115725 > DATARH01. Next base: position 58,728 of record CAMATN010000004.1, on the reverse strand, counting down.
GATGCCGTCGAGACAGCGCGCGTTGACGGTGATCTTGTCGGGTTGCGAGCGCGGCACGTAAAACGCGTGCATGCCGCAATTGGAGCAGAAACTGTGCTGCGCCACCCCGGTGCCGAAAGTATAGGTGGTTAGCGAGGTCTTGCCCCGCAGCAATTCGAAATCCTCCGGCGCGATGGGCAGGTGAAGGATCCCCTTCTTGGTGCAAACGGTACAGTTGCACTGCGACAACCGGTCCAAATCGACCCGGGCGCGAAACCGTACCCGGCCGCAATGGCAACCGCCCTCTCGGTTTTCCAGCATCGTCCGTATTCCCCAAACGGTTTTGCCCCGGATTATCCGCGGGCGATGACCGCTATCGTCTCGCGTTCAGGTCGCCTGAGCAACACACGTCGTCGATTGCCGATCGGGACGGGGGTTGCCGGCGGCCGCCGCGATGAAGCGGTCGACGATGGCGAAATGGGCGTCCCAGCGAGGCGGGTCCCAGCCCGCAAGACGGGTGAGCTGAGCCGCGCGTCGGGGCGAGCCCGGCGTCGCGTAGTCGAGGATCGCGGTGCGCCAGCCCGGCCCGTCGAGCGGGTCGAGGAATTCCGGGACCGTGTCGCCGGTCTCGCGCAACGCGGCGATGTCGCTGCACAGCGCCGGGACGCCGAGTTGCAGCGCTTCGATCAGCGGAAACCCGAAACCCTCGGCGAAGGACGGCAGCAGCAACGCGCAGGCGCCCTTGAGCAGCCCCACCATCGCCGCATCGGGCAAAGTGTTGTGTTCGATCACCGAGCCGCGCAGTGCCGGACAGCGATCGAGCATATCGACGACATTCTCGGTCTCCCAGCCGCGCTGCCCGACCAGCACCAACAGCGGCGCGCGATCGCCCATTTCCGTCGCCAGCCGGCGCCACACATTGAGCAGCAGCAGGTGGTTCTTGCGGGCTTCGATCGTGCTGACATAAACAAAATACGGCCGTTCGAAGGGCGGCCCCTCGGCGCGCGACGCCGGCGGCAAATCGGCGCCGAACGGCGCGACCAGAACCGGCGGGTTGCGCCCGGCATGATCGAGATGCGGCTGCAGCGCCTCGCGCGTCACCGCCGAGTTGACGATCAGCGCGTCGGCGAACCGGGCCGCCGTCTCGATCCGGCGGAGATGGTGTTCGGCCTGGCCGGGCTTGGCGTATTCGGGAAACTCGATCGGTATCAGATCGTGGATCAGGCAGACGAAACGCGCCGGGCTGCGTTCTTTGAGGCGCGCAATCAGCCGGCGCTTTTCGAGGTGGTGGTGCGACACCAGCAAATAGACCGGCGGCGCGGCGCTGGCGCGCAGCCGCGACAGCAGCACCCGCCCGCTTCCGGCGAGGAGCGCCATCCGGGCGTGCCGCGCGAGCTGGCGGACGCGCCGGTCCTGTCCCATTTGCGCCAGGGAATCGCTCCCGCCACGCCAAGCGGCGCCGATCTCGGCGACGAAGTCGTCGGCTATCCGCCGGGTCAGCAAGGCGAGTCCGCCGTGGGCGCCGACCGCCGTGAACGAGGCCGGCGCACCACTCGCGATCAGGTGCTCGGCATAGGCGAGTTCGACGCGATCGATCCCGGTCGGGGTGCCCCGCCCGGCGCGCGACAAGAGCCGTGACAGGTCGAGAGCGATCATTGCAAAAAGCCGGGTCCAAGTCGGGGATTTTGAGCGCGGCGCGAATTTGGCGCTACGCGAACTTACCCCGCCAGCAGAGGGCTGGGACAGCCGCCGCTCCGAGCGAGCCGGGAACGGCGTCTAGTGGTAACACCTCACGCAACATACCCATAAGCTTGTCATGCCGGCGAAGGCCGGGATCCACGCCAGACATGGATCCCGGCCTGCGCCGGGATGACGGGTTGGGTGGGAAGTGTCTGAATAGCACCACGTCTAGGGCACCGCGCCCTTCACCACGATTCCGGAAATAACCGGTCCGGTCAGCGTATTCAGCAGGCCGAAGAATTTCTGCAATTCGTTCAGATCGGCATTGGCGACGTAGATGATGTCCTTGTCGTGGAGCGGGAAGCGCTGCGCCATGAAATAGGATTTGGCATTGCGCAGGTCGAGCCGATAGACCACCGGAGAGGATCCGTCGGGCCCGGTGCGCAGTTGCGGCCGCCCCAGCGCGTTGACGATTCCGGGCGGCTCGAAACGGAACAGGAAAACCCCGGCCGGGTCGGACCGTTGATCCTGCAGTCCGCCGGCCTTGGCGAGGCCTTCGACGAGCGTCATTTTCTCGGCGGTAAACGGGATCTGCGCGTTGGCGCCGGTCGCGCCAAAGGCGGTGAAGGATTGCGGCAGCCGCACCAGCGTCAAAACGTCGCCCGGTTGGGCATAAATGTTCTCGGCGGGGTTCGAGACCAGCGCTTCCATCGGGATCGTCGCGGTGACGCCGCCTCGCGACAGCCGCACGAAGGTTTCGTAAACCGGCGATCGCGTGCCGCCGACCGCGGCGATCAGATCGAGCAGGCGGTCGCCTCTGACCGACAGCGGCACCCGCGCGCCGGACACCGCTTCGCCGGTGACCGTCACGCTGTTCGCGAGGCTCTTGGTGACGCTGACGATGACTTGCGGCTCGATGGCCTTTTCGGCGAGCCGACGCTCGATCGCTCGCTGCACCTCGATGGGGAGCCGTCCGGCGACCGGCACGCGGCCGGCAAACGGGACGCTGAGCCCGCCGTCGCGCCCGACCACCTGCTCGGGAATGGTGACGCTGCGCGACCCGGTCGATACCTGATCGGTCGCGGAGGCGCCGAACAGGCCACCGCCGGCGGCCTCCCAGATCGACACGACGACGCTGTCGCCGATGCCGATCCTGGCTTGCGGCGGCGCGCCGTATTTCTTGAAGCGAGCCTGTAAGCTTTCGCCCGGTGCGGCCCGCAAGGCGGCCACGACGTTGTCGTCGATATCGACCAGATCGAAGCGGATCTGGTTGTTCTCGACCTCCTGGCGCCTGACATCGCTCGCGGTCGGCCCCGCGGTCGGCAGAGCCGAGCATCCGGCCAGCAGGCAGCCAAGCAAACCGACAACCGCGACTGGTTTCATCGCCCCCCGACTCTGGTTAAGCGCTGTGGTTGCGTGCGTTGGACAAAGACCCACGTGACCGAGCGTCGGATAACACTCCAACATGGAGCGTGTTTCCGGCTATCGCTGGCCAGTCGGGTTTGGTGTGGCGAGGTTCCTCCGCTGCGCCGGCGCGGCCATGGTCCCGTCGAAGCGGCGGCCGCGCTCAACCGGCCGCCGCGGTCGCTACCGTGCCGGTTCGACCGCAGGTAGTCAAACCACTTGTGTCGTCAGACCACTTGTACGGCGGTCGCGATCATCCGCGCAGCGTAAACCCCCATCCAGCCGGTCGGGTCGAGCCAGCCCTTTTCATTGCCCGGCGGCTCGATCGCGCGGATATGCGCGTCGGTGATCTCGGCCAGATTATTGATGACTTGCGGCGGGTCGCCTTCGGTCGACCAGAAAAACCGGGTGATCCCTCCTGCCTCGTGCTTGGCGACGAGACAGTTCGGCGCGCCCCCCGCCGGGTTATAGAGGCCGACGGCCGAATAGCCCTCCTGGTGACTGACGATCATCACCCCCTCGGTGCCGGGGAACGCGTATTTCATCGCCGAAAACCAGCGGCACAGCGCCCCCAACTCTCTCTCGGTGAACTCGTATTCGCCGGGCCCCGAATACGGCATGCAATTCGCTGTCGACCGTCTCGTTCGAACCATCAACGGAAACGGTATGACGTTGGTCGTCTCAGACACGTTGCCCCCAAATCGAACCCGCCAAGAGGCGGGAATTGTCCCCATCGTCCTCGCCCTCGACCAATAGTGGCCGAGCGTCCCCATTCCTGCGCCGCGACCGGCAGCCAAGCGAACCGAAGGAGTTGATTGTTGACGACTACTTTACGAATTCCGGGTCGATACAGTCCGTGGGCAGGCACGACCCGGAGACTACAATCGAGCGTCGATTCGGAGTCAATTGAGGCCGGCGTCTATGCCGGCTTTTCGCATCCATTGTGCCGTTTCGGCAACAGTGGCAAAAAGGGGACAGCCATGAAACCGACGGTTTCGTCAGATCGGCAGGGGGCCTGCCTTGGCTAACGCGGCGAGGTCGCCGCGTGGGCCTGATATGGCAGCGATGCTGCCGCGGCCTGATGAGCCGGGGTTGCCGCCAGGGCTTGATACGGCAACGGGGCCGGCCTGGCCGACGATGGCTGGATCGCCGCCGCGGCCTGAGACGATGGGGCCGCCACGGGTTGTTGATATTGCGGGGGTTGATATTGCGGGAGCGCGGCCGCGGATTGAAGCGCCGGGTTCGTCGCCGGGGCAACCGGCTCGATGGCGACCCTCGCGATTCCGGCGCGCCTCATGTCGAGATCGTCGGCGACCCTGGGCGACACATCGATTATCAGGGACCTGCTGACCGGGCCACGATCGGTGATCTTCACGATAACCGAGCGCCCATTGCTCAAATTCGTCACGCGCACCAGCGAGTGCAGCGGCAGGGTACGGTGCGCCGCGGTCGGACGAACCGCGTCGAGCAAATCGCCGCTCGCGGTGCGCCGCCCAATATGGCGGCCGCCATACCATGCGGCCGAGCCGATTTCGCGTTGGCCGGTCGCTCGCATTTGGCCGAGGTATTGATCGGCTGGCGCGCTCGCGCCAGCGTATTGTGGCTCAGGCCCAGTTCGGCGGCTCTCCGAGCGCTCGGAGCGTCCCGCCGCGCCGGCGCGGTAACGCTCGGCGGTGTCCTTGTTGGACTTGTTGGCCGCCGGTGCGATCTTTGCGGGTTTTGCCTTGATGGCGGGCCCCGGCTGGTGCGGGGGCGACTGGGCCTGCTGGGCGATTGCCGCGGTCGACGCGACTAGCAGCACAAAAGACAGGCCGATCGTCTTTCGCATCCTCATCCGCATGAATCTCCATGTGGTTAGCGGGAATGCGCCATGATCGGTCGCCCGGACGGGCGCCGTCTGTGGCGAGAGAAGGGCGGTTTGCGGTTGCCGGCCCGGGTCTATGGCAAGGGGGGGCGCCCGGGTTGGACAGGGGAAAATGCAGAGCCAGCCTAATGAGCTACTCGACAGATTGTCAACCCATACCTGCATGAAATGCCGCAACGGGTTCAAGTCAGAAAATAATCTTTGCTTGTCATCAGATAATTCTATCCTGGTACGGTTCAGAAAATGATCACGCAGCCTAATTCTTGAGCCGCAAGTATATCCACAAATCGCCTTTCATGGCTTCCGCATATACAGCGGCACGGCAGGACCAATAGAGGCTCGGTAAAACAATTTGTTGGGGACGGGCGTGCTGGCGGCGGCACATCTTGCGGTCGCGACCACAGGTGGCGGATAGAGCTGCACAGCGCCATGCCGTCTCGACCGGTCGCCCGGCTTTTTAAGCCTGGCATCGCACGATGGATTTGCGCGATAACCGAACCGGGTTTACAGGAGATCTCCTATGGCGGCAGGCGAGCGCGCGTTGATCGTCGGTGCGGGGGCGGGGCTGAGCGCGGCCTTGGCGCGTCGCTGCGCCCGCGAGGGAATGTCGGTTGTATTGGCGGCGCGCGACACGACAAAGCTCGCCGCCTTGGCGGAGGAAACCGGGGCGGTGACGATCGCTTGCGACGCCAGCCGCGCCGAGGAGGTCGAGCGTCTATTCGCCGCACTCGATGCCGGGGGCGGCGCCGGCGCCGATCGCCTCGACCTTGTCGTCTATAATGCCAGCGGGCGCGCGCGCGGCCCGGTGACCGAGCTCGATCCGGCGGCGGTCGACGCGGCGATCAGGGTCACCGCCTTTGGCGGCTTTCTGGTGGCGCAGCAGGCGGCGCTACGCATGGTGCGCCAGGGAAGCGGCACGATCCTGTTCACCGGCGCCAGCGCCAGCGTCAAGGGCTATCCGCGCTCGTCCTCGTTCGCGATGGGCAAATTTGCCTTGCGCGGGCTGGCGCAAAGCTTGGCACGCGAACTGCAGCCGCAGAACATCCATGTCGGGCATATCGTCATCGACGGCGGCATCGGCCGCGCCGGCGACCCGCGCGCCAACGAGCGCGGCCCGGACGGCCTTCTCGATCCCGACGCGATCGCCGAGACCTATCTGCAGTTGCACCGGCAACCCCGCAGCGCCTGGGCTTGGGAAATCGAACTGCGCCCGTGGATCGAAAATTTCTAGAGCACCGGGGAATGAGCCGTCGGAGCGATCAAGCAGCGCGAAAATTGTCGACCCTGCGTCACAACTCCCGGGAGCCGCTGGCCAGGAGTTGCGCCGGTCCCGGCACCCCGGCTTCAAGAACTGCAACGCTCCAGTCCGTTAGACGATTTCTCTTTGTCTCGGCAAAGGCCATTTCCCTTGCCTGATTTTCATCTTCCGCAACCAACGTAACATAATATAAATAACTACCGGAAGTCATCGTGCAGCTAAATTTCGTCATGTCTCTCGCTTCCTCCTTCGGGTGGATGGGCGATCGTATTGGAAACTCCCGACCGGGATCAACAGGTCACGCGCGCTGAACCGTTCGCCGACGATGTCGGCTCACGTCGCAGACGCCACCGCGCCGGCGCGGTGCAAGCCCGCGACCTCGTCCCCGGAAAAGCCCCAATCCTTGAGGATCGCATCGGTGTGCTCGCCGATCCGGGCCGGCGGGGATTGCACCCGTGTCGGGGTGCCGAGGAAGCGTGGCGCCGGTCCCGGCTGCGCGATGCCGGCAACTTCGACGAAGCTCCCGCGGTGGCGGTTGTGCGGGTGGTCCATCGCTTCCGACATGCGCAGCACCGGCGCAAAGCAGATGTCGGTCTGCTCCATGATCTGGGTCCATTCGGCGCGGGTCTTTTCTTTGAAGATGCGCGCGAGGCGCTGCTGCATGTCGGGCCAAGTGCTGCGGTTGGTCTGCTCCGGCACCCGCTCGCCCTCGAGCCCGGTATGCTGCAGCAGCAGCGCATAAAATTGCGGCTCGATCGAGCCGATCGCGACATGCTCGCCGTCACGGGTCTCGTAGACCTGGTAGTAATGCGCGCCGCCATCGGTGCGGTTACTGCCGCGTTTCTCGTTCCAGGCGCCGGCGGCGAGCGCGCCGTACATCATCATCATCAGCGAGGCTGAGCCCTCGACCATCGAGCAGTCGATGACCTGGCCCTGGCCGCTCGTGCGGGCGCTGACGATGCCGGCCAGCACCCCCATCGCAAGATACAGCGCCCCGCCGCCGAAATCGCCGATCAGGTTGAGGGGGGGCACCGGTGGCCCGCCTGCCGGCCCGATCGAATAGAGCGCGCCCGACAACGCGATGTAGTTGATGTCGTGCCCGGCGGTGTGCGCGATCGGCCCGTCCTGGCCCCAGCCGGTCATCCGGCCATAGACGAGTTTCGGGTTGCGCGGGCGACAGATCTCGGGGCCGAGGCCGAGCCGTTCCATGACCCCGGGGCGAAAGCCCTCGATCAGCGCGTCGGCCCGGTCAATGAGGCGCAACGCCGCCTCGACCCCGGCCGGGTTTTTCAGGTCGACCGCGATGTTGCGACGGCCGCGCTGTAGGAGGGCAAAGCGGGGGTCCTCACCCTCGCGGCCGACGTCGCGCCCGACATTGGCGGCGCGATCGACCCGGATCACCTCGGCGCCCATGTCCGACAGCAGCATCGCGCAAAACGGCGCAGGGCCGATCCCAGCCAGTTCGACGATCCTGACCCCTTCAAGCGGTCCCATTGGCGTTTCCTTTTATTCCATGCATCTTCGTTGAGCTTACCAGGCTTCAATACCGGAGGGGTGCGCCGTTCCCTTCTTGTCATACCGGCGAAAGCCGGTATCCATTGCCGTCATGGATACCGGCTTTCGGCGGTATGACAAGGGGTGGCGCGGAGAGGTAATGACATGGATGCGACGGCATTGCGCGAGGTGCAGGCGCCGCTCAAGGCGAAATACCGCGAGAGCGCTGACGCCGCGCTGGTCACGTTGACGGCGCAGGGCGATCTCGCGGCGGACGGGATCGCGTGCAAGGTCGCGACCGGGCGCGCGCTGATCGAGGCCGGGCTGCACCCGGCGACCGGCGGCAGCGGGCTGGAGGCGTGCTCGGGCGACATGCTGCTGGAGGCGCTCGTCGCCTGCGCCGGGGTCACGCTGAAGGCGGTCGCGACGGCGCTCGAATTCCGCTTGCGAGGCGGCCATGTCCGCGCCGAGGGCGACCTCGATTTCCGCGGCACTCTCGGGGTCGAGCGCACCGCGCCGGTCGGCTTTGGCGCGATCCGCCTCGCTTTCGATCTCGACACCGACGAGCCGCCGGAGCGAGTTGACACCCTCCTTAAGCTGACCGAGCGCTATTGCGTCGTCTTGCAGACGCTGCGACAGCCCCCGGAGGTGGCTGCGACAATTTCGCGGCGCTCGATCTGATCGAAAACCCAACAAAACCGCTCGATCCCCAACAGAAAACGGCCCGGATTTCGCAGGCTCGATTCGCGTTCGCAAATTAACTCATGCATACTGGCGATACGGCGCTCCGCGACTCGCGGTGCGCGCAGGGGCGTCGCGTCCCCGTCCAACATGCAAAAAAAGAGCTACCCCGGATGTCATCGCCAAGCGAAAAAGGGCTCTACGATCCACGCAACGAGCACGATGCCTGCGGCGTCGGCTTTGTCGCGAATATCAAGGGCCGAAAATCGCATGACATCATCAGCCGCGGCTTGCAGATCCTGGTAAATCTCGATCATCGCGGCGCGGTCGGCGCCGACCCGCTGATGGGCGATGGCGCCGGCGTCATGATCCAGACGCCGGACGGCCTGTTGCGCCATTGGGCCGGCGAGCGCGGGCTCGAACTGCCGCCGCCGGGACGCTACGCCGTGGCGATGTGCTTCCTGCCGATGGACGAGGAGGCGCGCGCGATCGCGATCGCGCATGTCGAGCATTTCGTTCGGGCCGAGGGCCAGACCCTCCTCGCGTGGCGCGATGTCGGGGTCGACACGACCGGGCTTGGCGCCAAGGTCATCGAGACGATGCCGTTCATCGCCCAGGCGATTGTCGCCGCGAGCCCCGAAATCGCCGACCAGGACCATTTCGAGCGCAAGATCCTGACGATCCGAAAGCAGATTCTGAACAGCGTCGTCGCGCTGTCCGACGCGCGTGGCATGCCGGCGTTGCGCGAATTGTTCATGCCGTCCTTCTCGACCCGCACCGTGGTCTACAAGGGCCTGTTGCTGGCGCCGCAGGTCGAGAGCTTCTACGACGATTTGCGCAATCCGCTAACCGTCTCGGCATTGGCGCTGGTCCACCAGCGCTTTTCGACCAACACCTTCCCGTCCTGGCGCCTGGCGCACCCCTACCGGTTCATCTGCCACAACGGCGAGATCAACACGGTGCGCGGCAACGTCAACTGGATGGCGGCGCGCCGTCAGGCGATGTCGTCCGAATTGCTCGGCGCCGATCTCGAAAAGATGGTGCCGCTGATCGGCCCCAACCAATCCGACACGGCCTGCATCGACAACGCGCTCGAACTCCTCGTCATCGGCGGCGGATATTCGTTGGCGCACGCGATGATGATGCTGATCCCGGAAGCCTGGGCCGACCCGCTGATGGACCCGGAGCGCCGCGCCTTTTACGAATACCACGCGGCGCTGATGGAGCCGTGGGACGGGCCGGCGGCGATCGCCTTCACCGACGGCCGGCAGATCGGCGCAACGCTCGATCGCAACGGCTTGCGTCCGGCGCGCTACATCATCACCGACGACGACCACGTGATCATGGCGTCGGAATCGGGCGTGTTGCCGGTGCCCGAGGAGAAGATCGTCCGCAAATGGCGGCTCCAGCCCGGCAAGATGCTGCTGATCGACCTCGAAGAGGGGCGCATCATCGACGACGGCGAGATCAAGCAAAAGCTCGCCGCCGAGCATCCCTACGAAGCGTGGCTGAAGGAGACCCAGTACAAGCTCGAGGATTTGCCCGAGGCGCCCGAGGCGCTGGTCCCGGCGCTGCCGAACGACCCGACAACCCGGCTCGATCAGCAACAGGCCTTCGGCTACACCCAGGAGGACATCCAGTTCTTCTTGGAGCCGATGGCGCGCGAGGGCGACGATCCCGTAGGCTCGATGGGCACCGACACGCCGATCGCCGCGTTCTCGAACCGGCCGAAGCTGCTCTACAACTACTTCAAGCAGAATTTCGCCCAGGTCACCAACCCGCCGATCGACCCGATCCGCGAAGAACTGGTGATGTCGCTGATTTCGATGATCGGGCCGCGCCCCAATTTGCTGGGGCACGAGGTCGGTACGCATCACCGGCTCGAAGTCGCGCAGCCGATCCTGACCGACGGCGACCTCGCCAAGATCCGCAACATCGAGCGCCTGATCGACGGCCGCTTCAAGACCGATACGCTCGACATCACCTGGCCGGTGGCGGAAGGCGCCGACGGCATCGCCGTGGCGCTCGACCGGCTGTGCCGCGAGGCGACCGCGGCGGTCGAGGCCGGGCACAACATCCTGATCCTGTCCGACCGCGCCGTGACGCCCGAGCGCGTGCCGATCCCGGCCTTGCTCGCGACGTCGGCGGTGCACCATCATTTGATTCGCCAGGGGCTGCGCACCCGGACCGGCATCGTCGTCGAGACGGGCGAAGCCCGCGAGGTGCATCATTTCTGCGTCCTCGCCGGCTATGGCGCCGAGGCGATCAACCCCTATCTCGCCTTCGCCACGCTGGAACAGATCCGCACCGAGAACGGGCTGCCGCTCAGCGCCGAGCAGGTGCAGAAGAATTATTCGAAGGCGCTCGCCAAGGGTATCCTCAAGGTGATGTCCAAGATGGGCATCTCGACCTACCAATCCTATTGCGGCGCGCAGATCTTCGACGCGGTCGGGCTGCACAGCGATTTCGTCGAGCAATATTTCACCGGCACCGCGACGACGATCGAGGGCGCCGATCTGAAAGCCATCGCCGAGGAGGCGCTGGTGCGCCACGCGCGCGCCTATGGCGATGACCCGCTCTATCGCGAGATGCTCGACCTCGGCGGCGACTATGCCTTTCGGCTGCGCGGCGAGGCGCATGCCTGGACGCCTGTTACGATCGCCAAACTGCAGCACGCGGTGCGCGGCAACTCGGCTTCCGACTACAAGGCCTTCGCGGCGGCGATCAACGACCAGAGCGAGCGCCTGCTGACGATCCGCGGGCTGATGCGCCTGCAAATGGCCGATGAGGTTGGCGACCAGCCGATCCCGCTCGACGACGTTGAGCCGGCCGCGGCGATCGTCCGGCGCTTCGCGACCGGGGCGATGAGCTTTGGCTCGATCAGCCGCGAGGCGCACACGACCCTGGCGATCGCGATGAACCGCATCGGCGGCAAATCGAACACCGGCGAGGGCGGCGAGGAAGCCTCGCGCTTCAAGAAGCTGCCGAACGGCGATTCGATGCGCTCGGCGATCAAGCAGGTCGCCTCGGGCCGGTTCGGCGTCACCACCGAATACCTGGTCAACGCCGACGTCCTGCAGATCAAGATGGCGCAAGGGGCGAAACCTGGCGAGGGCGGGCAGCTGCCGGGCCGCAAGGTCGACAAGACGATCGCCCGGGTGCGCTATTCGACCCCGGGGGTCGGCCTCATTTCGCCGCCGCCGCACCACGACATCTATTCGATCGAGGATCTGGCGCAGCTGATCCACGATCTGAAGAACGCCAACCCGCTTGCCGCGGTGTCGGTCAAGCTGGTGTCCGAGGTCGGAGTCGGCACGGTCGCCGCCGGGGTCTCGAAGGCGCGCGCCGACCATGTGACGATCGCCGGCTATGAGGGCGGCACCGGCGCGAGCCCGCTGACATCGCTGACCCATGCCGGCTCGCCCTGGGAGATCGGTCTCGCCGAGACCCAGCAGACCCTGGTGCGCAACGGTCTGCGCGGCCGCATCGCGGTGCAGGTCGATGGCGGCTTGCGCACCGGGCGCGACGTCGTCATCGGCGCGATGCTCGGGGCCGACGAGTTCGGCTTCGCGACGGCGCCCTTGATCGCCGCCGGCTGCATCATGATGCGCAAATGTCATCTGAACACCTGCCCGGTCGGCATCGCGACGCAGGACCCGGTATTGCGCAAGAAATTCACCGGCCAGCCCGAGCACGTCATCAACTTCTTCTTCTTCGTCGCCGAGGAAGTGCGCGAATTGATGGCGCAACTGGGCTTCCGCACCTTCGAGGAAATGATCGGCCGGGTCGACCGGATCGACATGAAACCGGCGGTCAACCACTGGAAGGCCAAGGGGATCGACCTGTCGCGTCTGCTGTACCAGGAGCCCGCCAGGCCCGGTGTCGCGATCCGTCATTGCGAGCGGCAGAACCACGGCCTCGACAAGGCGCTCGACGTTGAGCTGATCGTGGCGGCGCAGCCGGCATTCGACCGGCGCGAGAAGGTGCGCATCGAGCTGCCGATCCGTAACGTCCACCGCACGGTCGGCGCGATGCTGTCGGGCGAGGTGGCCAAGCGCCATGGCCACGCGGGCCTCCCCGAGGACACGATCCGGGCGCGCTTTGCCGGCACCGCCGGGCAGAGCTTCGGCGCGTTCCTCGCGCATGGCGTGACGCTTGAACTCGACGGCGACGCCAATGATTACGTCGGCAAGGGCCTCTCCGGGGGCCGGCTGATCGTGCGCCAGCCGCAGGAAGCCAACCGCGACCCGACCGAGAACATCATTGTTGGCAACACCGTCCTCTACGGCGCGATCGCCGGGGAAGCGTATTTCGAGGGGGTCGCCGGCGAGCGCTTCGCGGTCAGGAATTCGGGCGCCGTCGCGGTTGTCGAGGGCACCGGCGACCATGGCTGCGAATACATGACCGGCGGGGTCGTCGTCGTGCTCGGCGACACCGGCCGCAATTTCGCCGCCGGCATGTCGGGCGGCATCGCCTATGTCTATGACCCGCGCGGTGGGTTCGCCAATGTCTGCAACCAGGCCGGGGTCGATCTCGAGGCGATCCGCGACGGCGACGCCGACGAAGCCAATGGCGAAGAGCGCCCGCGCCAGCGCCCGGTCAGCGTCGTCGACAACGGCATGGGCGACCTGATGCATTTCGACGCGCAGCGGTTGCGCATATTGATCGAGCGCCATCATCTGCTGACCGGCAGCGCCCGCGCTCGCGCGCTCCTCGAAGACTGGGACACGACGCTCGCCGCCTTCGTCAAGATCATGCCGAGAGACTACCGCCGCGCCCTGCTGGAGCTAAAGGCCGAGCGCGACGCCGACGCCGCGCGCATGGCCGCCGCCGAGTGAACCGCCGCGCCTTCGTAGCGCTCGTCGGCGGGGTGGCGGCTGCCTGGCCGCTCGCAGGCCGCGCGCAGCAGAAGGCGATGCCGGTGATCGGCTACCTCAGCGGCTCTTTGCCCGGCCCGTCTGCACCGAATGTGGTCGCGTTCCGCCAGGGGCTGAGCGAAACCGGCTACGTCGAGGGTCAAAACGTCTCGATCGAATACCGCTGGGCGGAGGGAAGCTATGATCGACTGCCCGCCTTGGCCACCGACCTCGTCAGCCGCAAGGTAGACCTGATCGTGGCGAGCGGCGGCCCCCCTTCGGCGCGAGCGGCGAAAAGCGCGACCTCGACGATCCCGATCGTCTTCGCCAGCGGCGACGACCCGGTCGCGACCGGGCTGGTCGCCAGTCTTGCCCGGCCGGGCGGCAATCTCACAGGGGTCAGCTTCCTGGTCGTCGAGCTGTATCCCAAGCGGCTCGAACTGCTGTCCGAACTGGTTCCCCAGGCCAAGGTGATCGCCCTGCTGGTGAACCCGAACCTTCCAGAGACTGCGCGCGTCATTCCAGACGTGCAGGAAGCGGCGCGCTCGAAGGGGGTGCAGATCCATATCCTGGAGGCCAGCACCGAAAGCGAGATCGACGCCGCTTTCGCGACCCTCGTCCAATTGCAAGCCGGCGCGCTCCTCGTCGGCAGTGATCCGTTCTTCAACAGCCGGCGCGAGTTGCTCGTGGCGCTGGCATCACGCCATGCCGTTCCGGCAATCTATCAGGGGCGCGAGTTCCCCGCGACCGGCGGCCTGATCAGCTACGGAGCGAGTTTCACGTCTGTCTTTCGCCAGCTCGGCATTTACGCCGGAAGGATCCTCAAGGGCGCCAAGCCGGCCGATCTGCCGGTCGAGCAGCCGACCCGTTTCGAGCTGGTGATCAATCTCAATACCGCCAAGGCGCTCGGGCTCACCGTGCCGCAAGCGCTGCTCGCCCGCGCCGACGAGGTCATCGAGTGAGGCGGCGCGAGTTCATGCCGCTTCGCTGCCGATCACCAAGCGGCGGCCGAGCGCGGCGAAGGCGGCGGCGAGCTGGTCGAGGCGCGAGGCGTGGTTGGTGTCGAACAGCCGCTGTACCTGCTGCGGCGCGATCCCGATGCGGCGCGCCAGCTCGGCCTTGGTGATCCCGGCGGCGCGCAGCGCGCGATAAAGCTCGACCTTGACCGCGACGAGCGGTTCGAGCGGGACGAGCGGGCGGCCCCTGGCCGGCGAGGGCAGGGGCACGTCCCAGCCTTCGGCCAGGCAATTGGCGACGATCGTCTCCAACAGATCGGCGGCCTGACGCAACGCCTCCTCGCGGGTCGCGCCGTAGGTCACGCCGAACTCGAAATCGGGAAAGGTCACCGTGAAGCCGCCTTCAGGCTCAGCAGCGAGCCGGGCGGGATAAGCCGAATCGGCGGGGATCTTTTGCATCGGGGCCTCCTCTCAAGGCAATTGGTCGCGGTTCAGCCCAAGCTGCCGTCGGATCGTGGCGAGCGTACCCGGCGGCAGTTCGCCGGATCCGGTCGGCACCACAGTGCGCCGCCCGTCGAGCAGCACGAGCACGTGACCGCCCTTGCCGCGCCCGGGGACGATCTCGGCCCCGAAACGGCGAAGGCGGCGAAGAACCTCGCGGCTGGTCATCGCGATATATCAACACATCTGTTGATGGGCCGCGAGCAATATCAACAAAGCGGGCCGAAAGCCGCTGCCTGCCGCGGCCCGTTGCGTTATCGTTGCTTGGCATCCGGCGGGGCTGTTCGATATAAGTCAGTAATGTTGACCACCCTCGGCCGGGCCGGGTTTAAGGGCGCAAGCATGGGCAAGCCGACCGGGTTTCTGGAGGTCGAGAGGGTCGAGCGCGGCTATGAGAAGCCGGCGGCGCGAAAGAAAAGCTGGGCTGAGTTCGTGCGCCCGCTGCCCGACCCGACGCTGCGCGCCCAGGCGTCGCGCTGCATGGATTGCGGCATCCCGTTTTGCCATGACGGCTGCCCGGTCAACAATCTGATCCCGGACTGGAACAATCTGGTGTATCGCGACCAGTGGCGCCAAGCCCTGGTCATGCTGCACTCGACCAACAACTTTCCCGAATTCACCGGCCGGATCTGCCCGGCGCCGTGCGAGGCGGCGTGCACCCTCAACATCGACGACAACCCGGTGACGATCAAAACCATCGAATGCGCCGTGGTCGATCGCGGCTGGGCGGAGGGCTGGATCGCGCCCCAGATCCCGGCGCACCGCACCGGCAGGCGGGTCGCGGTGGTCGGGTCGGGGCCGGCCGGCATGGCCTGCGCCCAGCAATTGGCGCGCGCCGGGCATTGGGTGACCCTGTTCGAGAAATCAGATCGCATCGGCGGATTGCTGCGCTACGGCATCCCCGATTTCAAGATGGAGAAAGGGCTGATCGACCGCCGGGTCGACCAGATGAGCGCGGAAGGCGTCGCGTTCCGCGCCGGGGTCGAAATTGGCGTGACCCTCGGCGTCGATGCACTGCTCGACCGATACGACGCGGTGGCGATGACCGGTGGGGCCGAATTGCCGCGCGACCTCGAAGTGTCCGGCCGCGAATTCGCCGGCATCCATTTCGCGATGGATTTTCTGCCGCAGCAGAACAAGCGCGTCGCCGGCGACGACGAGGCAACAGCCGCGCCGGGCGGCACGATCAGCGCTTCCGGTAAGCACGTCGTCGTGATCGGCGGCGGCGACACCGGCAGCGATTGCATCGGCACCTCGACCCGGCAGGGCGCGCTGTCGATCACCCAGCTCGAAATCCTGCCAAAGCCGCCTGACCACGAAAACAAGGCGCTGGTCTGGCCGGACTGGCCAATGAAACTGCGTACCTCCTCGTCGCAGGAGGAAGGTTGCGAGCGCGACTGGGCGGTGTTGACCAAGCGCGCCCTCGGGCGGGACGGCCGCGTCGCGGCGCTCGAATGCGTCCGCGTTGAGTGGCAGCAGGGGCCGGACGGGCGCTGGGCGATGCAGGAGATGCCGCACAGCAATTTCGAGCTGAAGGCCGATCTGGTGCTGCTGGCGATGGGGTTTGTCGGGCCGCGCCGCGTTGGCATGGTCGAGGAAGCCGCCGTCACGCTCGACCCGCGCGGCAACGTCGCCGCCAACACGCTCGACTACCGCACCAGCGCGCCGAAAATCTTCGCCGCTGGCGACATGCGGCGCGGCCAGTCGCTGGTCGTCTGGGCGATCCGCGAGGGCCGGCAATGCGCCCGCGCGATCGACGAATTCCTGATGGGATCGAGCAAACTGCCGCGGTAATTAGCGCGTTGTCACGCGGCTATTGCAGTCAGGTGGCCAAGTTCGGAGTAAGCCAAAATCTGCCGATCCCGCGTCATCAAGATCGCGTTGGTCACGCGTGCGGTCGCGACGATCATTCGGTCAGCCGGATCGCGATGAAAGTCGCCTGGTAAATCATAGGTTTCGATCGCTACGCGCGCGCTGAGCGGTTCGACGACCGGACCGGGCTCGGCCAAAGCCGCTTCGAGCCACAGATTTGTTGGCTTTCCCAAGACGACGCGCCCGTGCGATGCCAATAATGCGAGTTCCCAGAGCGAAATCGCCGCAATACGGAGCAGACCGGCGCCGAGCGCGCCGCTGATTGCGCCGCGAGTGCCTGGAGACAGCTCATCGCTGCCGGCTTCAAGCCAGAGCCAGACGTGAGTGTCGAGAAGAAGCGGCCGCGATTGTGCGTCAGAGGTTCTCGGCATCGCCGGTCCACTCGACATCGAGCGGGCCTATGATGTCGCCGCAAATCTTTATCGTTCCGGCCATGCGGCCGAAGATGTCGATCGGCTCCTCGTTTATCGGCACCAGCTTGGCGACCGGCTTCCCGCGCTTGGTGATGACGATTGGCGTGCGCCGCTGCGCGACCTCGTCCATCAGCCGCAGGCAGTTTGCCTTGAACTCGGCCGCGGTGATCCGGCGAAGCTCGTTGTCCATCTCAGCCCGCCCATGGTTATCTACCATAGTCACATATAAAAACGTGGCTGGTTAAGCAAGCCGCTTCCACTCTCAACGGACCGTTCTGATTTGACGAGATAACAAAGGCGCGCGGTATCTGGTATAATCATTGAAACTGGCGGCCGATCGCCGCCCAGCAAGGGAGTGGCACGATGGGCGACATTCTCGGTATCGGCGTCACGCATTATCCGGGACTGATCCAGCCGGACCAGCAGATGGCCGGACTTCTCGACCGCACGCTGAACAGCGACCAGGTGCCGGCGGCGCTGAAGGACCCGGCGCGCTGGCCCGAACCGATGCGCCGCGAATGGGCCGATCCGCTCGCCGCGGCGACCGAGCACCGCCGGCGCCTCGTTGGCGGGTTCCGCAAGGTGCGCGAGGCGCTCGACGCGTTCGACCCCGATTTCGTGCTGATCTGGGGCGACGACCAGTATGAGAATTTCCGCGAGGACGGGGTGCCGTCGTTCTGCCTGTTCGCGCTGGACGGCATCGAGTCGCGCCCCTACGCGCGCTATGCCGGAGCCAACGCCAATGTCTGGGGCGAAGGGAAGGACACGGTCTTTCATACCAAGGGCCATCATACCGCCGCCTCGACCATCGCGGCCGGCCTGATCAAGGCCGATTACGATGTCAGCTACGCCTACCGCATGCGCTACGAGAACGGGCTGCCGCATGCCTTTATCAATACGATCCTCTACCTCGATTACGATCGGAAGGGGTTTCCGTACCCGGTCGTGCCGTTCCATGTGAACTGCTACGGCTCGTCGGTCATCGCCAAGCGCGGCAGCACCGCGCATCTGACGGGCGAGGCCGACCCCAATTTGGTCGATCCGCCGGGTCCCAACCCGGGGCGTTGCTTCGATATCGGCGGAGCGGTAGCGCGGATGCTGGCCGACAGCCCGTGGCGGGTGGCGCTGGTCGCCTCGTCAAGCTGGTCGCACGCCTTCCTGACCCCGAAAAACCACTACCTCTATCCCGACAATGCCAGCGACCGCGCCCGCTTCGACGAATTGTGCTCGGGCAAGCTCTCCCGCTGGCGGGATCTCTCGACCGCGGAGATCGAGGATGCCGGCCAGCAGGAATTCCTGAACTGGGTGTGCCTCGGCGGTGCGATGCACGCATTGGGCCGCGAGCCGGTCATCATCGACTATGTCGAGAGCTACATCTTCAACTCCGACAAATGCTTCGCGCTGTTTCCACCCCCCGCTCGATAGAAGGCGCCAATCCCGTCTATTGGAGGATTCCGCAGGCGAGGCGGGCGCCGCCGCCGCCGAGCGGTGCGGGCTGGTCGCTGTAATTATCGCCGCCGGCATGGATAACCACCGCCTTGCCGCGCAAGGCCGCGACATCCTTAATCAGCGGCGCGGTCAAATTCTGAGTCGCGCTGCCGTCGGCCGCGACCTGCAGCACCGGCAGATCGCCGAGATGGCCGGCGCCTTGCGGGCCAGCGTGCTTGGCGGCTTTCTGCGGGTCGAAATGACCGCCGGCGGCGCCGGCCGGGACCGGCGGACCGCCGCTCGGGGTGGTTGGCTGGCACGACCCGTTCTCATGGACGTGGAAGCCGTGCAGGCCAGGGGGCAGTTTGCTGAGCGAGGTCGTGACCGCGGCGCCGGCCGGGTTGTCGGCGATCGTGAGCGAACCGACAGCGTCGCCCGACCCGGTGGCCGTTGCCAGCCGCATTTCCGCGCGCAGTTCCGCCGATGCAGCGGCCCCCGCGCCGGCGCCGAGGCAGACAATTCCCAACATACCGACCCGCCAACCCTTCATCGCCCCAACTCCTTAAACCTGATCGACTGACCCTGACCGAGCGCCGCCGAGGCTATGGTTGGTTGGGCGGGGCGTCAACCGCAGGGCGACCGCGTTACGAATCAGGCGAACCGATCCCGGCCGGCGCTGTTGAATAGGCACCACGCAACCACGGACATATCGCCATGGACCAGAGCATCGCCGATCGCGCGCAGACCTCGACGGCGACGACCCCGGAAACCGAGCCCGAAGTCGTCGCCGCAATTGCCTCGGGCGACACCAACCCAAGCCAGCCGGTATCGTTCCGAGTCGGTGCGGGCGAGTTCGACTACGGACGGACGCTGCTGCTGCTCGCCGCCGGACTGGCCCTCGGCTGCAGCGCCGCCATCTGGCTGCGCCGTCGGGGCTGAAGCACCGGGATGGTGTGTCAACCATCTAATTGTCATTCCGGGGCCGCCGGAAGGGTGGAACCCGGAATCCATAAACACGGGCCTCTGGAATATGGATTCCGGGTTCGCCGCTGCGCGGCGCCCCGGAATGACAGTTGAGAGGCGCCAAAGTTAACGCCTATGCGCCCCCGATCGTGCTTCAGGGTCTGAATTTCCGCGGTTACACGACGCTGGCCGGCAGCCCGGCAATCGGGTTACGATTGCCGTAAGGCGCGTGAAGCGCCAGGGCTGACGCTGGGGCCGCAGCCGGGGGGAGGGCTCATGAAATTCCTGACCGAGAAACAACTGGCCGGGTTGCTGCCGGCCGAAACCGCATCGTTTCCGTCGCCGGTGCCGACCCAGATCGTCTCGAGCGACGAATATTTGCCGGTCCCGCAGACCGCGCGACAGCGCGAGGTCGAGGCCAGGCTGACGGAAATGAGCGACGCCCTCGCGAAACGCCAGGGGCTGTCGCGCCGGCGCTTCTTTCAGACCGCCGCCGGCATGGCCGCCTCGTTCGTAGCGCTGAACCAGGTGTTTGGCCGCGTGTTCGAGGCCAGCATCGCCGAAGCGGCGACCCCCGAACTGGCCGAGCAGCGCGCCCAGGCGCTTTCGGGGCAGATGGTGATCGACGGGCACACCCATTTCCTGCGCGACGACACCACACGAACGAATTTCGTCCGGGGGCGCGAGAATGTCGGCAAATGGGGCTGGAACAAGGCCCTGGCCGACAAGGAACAGACCATCGAAGATTTGAAATTTGACAATTATATCAAAGAGATATACATGGACAGCGACACCAAGGTGGCGCTGTTGTCGAACTCGGCGTCAGAGGTGCCCCAGGACTGGTTCATCCCGCAGGAGCAGGTGTTCAAGACCCGCGAAGAGGTAAACCGGAACGCGGGCAATCGGCGCATGCTGGCCCATTTCACAATCACTCCGGGCCGGCCGGGCTGGTTGGACCAGGTCGACGAGGCTGTCGAGCGTTTTAAGCCGGATTCGTGGAAGGGCTACACCGTCGGCGACAACACCAACAAGGAGTTGGCCCACCCCTGGCATGCGGACGACGAAAAACTGATGTACCCGTTCTATGAGAAGGCGGTGAAGTCGGGCATTCGCAACGTCTGCATCCACAAGGGGCTGTTCGCGCCAGCGACCGAAGAGCGCTTTGCGCGGCTGCGCCCCTATGCCGATGTTCGCGACGTCGGCAAGGCGGCGAAGGACTGGCCGCAGCTCAATTTCCTGATCTACCACTCGGCCTATCGCTGGGTCGGCGCCAAGCCGTCCGAGGGCATGGCGGAGTTCGACCAGACCGGGCGCAGCTCGTGGACGAGCGACCTCGCCGAGATTCCGGAGAAATACGGGGTCACCAACGTCTATGGCGATCTCGGGCAGATCTTCGCCTGGACGACCGTTGCCGAGCCGCGTCTCGCCGCGGCGTTGATGGGCATGTTGGTCAAGGGGCTCGGCCCCGACCGCGTCCTGTGGGGGACCGATGCGGTGTGGACCGGCGCGCCGCAATGGCAGATCGAAGGCCTGCGCCGCCTCGAAATCCCCGCGGAGATGCAGAAGAAATACGGCTTCAAGCCGCTGGGCGCCGCCGACGGGCCGGTCAAGACCGCGATTTTCAGCGGCAACTCGGCGCGGCTCTACGGGCTCGAAAAGCAGGCCGAGCTGACCCGGACCGACCGCTTTGCCGAGCTGAAGGCCGATTACGTCGCGAACGGCCCGGGCCGCAGCAATCTGCGCTACGGCTATGTTGCGAGGCCGGCCTAGGGCTCCCGCGACAACGAACAAATGGGGAGGGGTGAGATGGCGCACAACACAGCCCAGAACGGGCGAGGAATCATCACGCGGCGCCGGGTTCTGGCGAATAGCGCCGCGGTGCTGGGCGGGACGCTGCTGGCGCCACTGCCGTTGCGGGTGGCGCTGGCGCAAGCCGCCAAGCCCTATCGGATCGGCACGCTGCAGCCGTTGTCGGGCGCCGCCGCGATCATCGGCAAGACGGCGCTGGTCGGGGTCCAGATGGCGACCGACCGCATCAACAAATCGGGCGGCATCAACGGCCGGATGATCGAGCTGATTGTCGCCGATTACGAATCCAAGCCCGATGTCGGCCGGCGCAAAGCCGAAAAATTGGCCGTCGAGGACAATATCGATGCCCATGTCGGCGGCGTCCTCTCGAATGTGTGCCTGGCCTGCATGCCGGTCTGGGAGGAACACAAGATCGTCAACATGGTCGGCGTCTGCCTCGACACGACGATGACGACGACGAAGTGCAGCCGTTACACTTTCCGGCCGTTCGACTATGCGCCGGCGCAAGCGGTGGCGTTCGCGCCGTATCTGGTCAACAAGATCGGCAAGAAGTGGCACATCGCGTTTGCCGACTACGCCTGGGGCCAGTCGACCCGCGACGCCTATGCCGAGCAGATCAAGAAGGCTGGCGGCACGGTCGTCGGCACCACCGGCATCCCGATCGGCACGGCCGACATGACGCCGTTTCTGTCCAAGATCACCGGCGATTTCGACGGCTTGTTCGGCATCTTTTTCGGCAAGGACGGGGTGACAATCGGCAATCAGGCGTTCGATCTCGGCTTGACCAAGAAATACAAATTCGCCGGCGACGGCGCGCTCGCCGAGAGCACCAATTTGCCGGCGCTCGGCAACAAGATCGAGGGGTTTGTCGGCATCAACCGCTACGTGCCGCTGCTCGAAGGGCCGCTCGACACGCCGCACCACAAGAAGTTTTTTGATGACGCCTCGGCCCGGCTCAAGGCGGTCGATCCGAACGCGACGGTCCCCGACCGCTACGTCCAATCGAATTTCGAGGCGATGAACGCCTTGAAGCTCGGCATCCAGAAATCGGGCTTTCAGGGCCGCGCCGACACCGACAAATTGATCGCCGCCCTCGAAGGGCTGGAGATGAAGGAGGGCGACGATTTCCCGCAAGGCGACAAGACCCTGCGCAAGGAGGATCACCAAGCCTTCATCCGCGAGTTCATCTACGAAATCCGCGACGGCAAGTATCGGATCCTCGAAATCGTCCCGAAAGAAAAGACGGTCTTCCCGCCGGCCTGCAAATTCGTCTGAATTTTTAACATGAGCTGTCGTCCCGGCGAAAGCCGGGACCCATCCCGCCACCCGGTCGAGCGGTCGATGAATGGGTCCCGGCTTTCCCCACGGAACAAGTCCGTGGGCTGAAGGCCCACGGGACGACAGCGGTAGGGATCACCCGTGCCTGTCGAACCTTTGGCCGAAGCCTCTCCTGCGAGTACCGCGCCCGGCGACGCTGCCGAGCCGATCCTGCGCACCCGGGGGCTGACCATCCGCTTTGGCGGGCTGACCGCGCTCAACAGCGTCGATTTCGCGGTTCAGCGCGGCGAAATTCGCGCCGTGATCGGCCCGAACGGCGCCGGCAAGAGCACCTTTTTCAACTGCCTGACCGGCGTGCTGAAGCCGACCTCCGGGCACGTTCTATTCAACGGCGAGGAGATCGCCGGCCTGCCGCCCAACCGGATCTCGCAAAAGGGCATCGCCCGCTCGTACCAGATCACCAACATCCTGCCCAATGCGAGCGTCCTCGAAAACGTCCGCATCGCCGCCCAGTCGCGCCGCCACGCCTGGAGCATGCTGACCCACCACCGCGCCTATCGCGACATCATCGACAAGGCCCAGGCGGTGTTGCAGGAGGTCAGGTTGGCGGATAAGGCCGACGAGCTGGCCGCCAATCTGTCGCATGGCGAGCAGCGCAATTTGGAGATCGGCATCGCGCTGGCGACCGAACCGCAGCTCCTGTGCCTCGACGAGCCGACCGCCGGGATGAGCGCCGCCGAAACGCGCGAGACGATGGCGCTGGTGCGCCAGATCGCCCGCAACCTGACCATCCTGATTGTCGAGCACGACATGCACGTCGTGATGGAGCTGGCGCACCGCATCACCGTGCTCCATTACGGCGAGATCCTGGCCGAGGGAACCCCGGCGGAGATCCAGCAGAACCCGCGTGTGCTGGAGGTTTATCTGAAGACATGAGGGTAATCGCCGCAAAGGCGACGTGGGACGCACGCGCATGCAATATGCGAGGTAGGGAGGGATCAATGAAACCGATCGCATTCACTTTCGCCGTTTCGGTCTTGCTGCTGGGTGTCATGCCGGCGGCAGCTCAGGCGCCGTCGTGGTCGCCGCCGCCAGACAGCGTGCGCTGCCCTTCCAAGTGGGGAGCGGGCGACGAGCGGGGCTCGGGCAACCACATGAAGCCGCAGACCGTGCTCAACGCCATAAAACTGATCAAGACCGGCGAGGCGACCGAGCTCGCTCACCCGCTGAGCGGCGCGATGCCGTTCTTCGGCACCAGGCGTTTCGATGTGCACGTCAAGCGGACGTTCATGAACACCGCGTCAAACGAGCGCGGCAGCAACGAGGAGCTCGTCGTCTCCGAGATCGGGCAGGTCGGCACGCAGCTCGATGGCTTTGCCCACCAGACCCACCGCGACAGTCTATACAACTGTTTCAAGGTCAGTGAGATCGGGACCCGCACGGGTTTCACCAAGCTCGGCATTGACAAGGTCGGGACCTTCATCACCCGCGGCGTATTGATCGACGTCGCCGGATTGAAGGGCGTCGAAATGCTCGACGACACTTACGAGATTACGGTCGCGGATCTCGAGGGGGCACTGAAGAAGCAAAACCTCACCTTGCAGCCGGGCGACGCGATCATCATCCACACCGGCCGGGGCAAGCTGTACGGCAAGGATAACGCGCGCTACACCAAGTCCGCCCCCGGCATCGGCGTCAAGGCTGCCGAGTGGCTGATCGCGAAGGATCCGATCCTGTTGGGCTCGGACACCTTCCCGGTGGAGGTAACCCCGAACCCCGATCCGGCGTTATCGGCGCCGGTCCACTAGATCGCGCTGGTCGTCAACGGGGTGCATCTGCTGGAGAACCTGAAGCTCGATGAGGCGGCCGCCAAAAACGTCCACGAATTCGCCTTCATCATGCAGCCGCTCAAGATCCAGGGCGGGACGGGCTCGACCGTCTCTCCGGTGGCGGTCCGGTAAGTCAAGAACACCGGATTCAGCCTCGAACATTGCGAGCGAAAGCAAAGCAATCTGATGCCGCACTGGGGACGACGTTCCGCACGCATGTTGCCGCCGACGACGGTTCTAGCGGGTTGCCGATGACCCCGCTCCTCAAGGTCGAGGACATCCACACCTATTACGGCAAGAGCCATATCCTGCACGGCATCTCGCTCGAAGTCGGCCGTGGCGAGGTGGTTGGGCTGCTCGGGCGCAACGGCGTGGGCAAGAGCACGACCTTGAAGGCGATCGCCGGGCTGGTTCATCCGAGCGCCGGGCAGATCGTGTTCGACGGCCGCCCGATCGCCGGCCTGCCGGCCTATCGGCTGGCGCGGCTCGGGATCGCCTATGTCCCAGAGGACCGGCGCATCTTCCCTCTGCTGACGATCACCGAAAACCTGCGCACCGGGCTCGACCGGCACGGCGTCGGCAAGGCGCGCAAGCAAGAGCTGCTCGACAAGGTCTACGCCTATTTTCCGGTGCTCGCCGAGCGGCGCAACCAGGCCGGCGGCACGCTGTCGGGGGGCGAGCAGCAGATGCTGGCGATCGCCCGCGCGATGATGCTGGAGCCGCAGATCATTCTGCTCGACGAGCCGACCGAAGGGCTGATGCCGCGCATGGTGTCGCAGATCCGCGAGATCATCGAAGTCTTGCACCAGGAGGGGGTCGCCGTGCTGCTGGTCGAGCAGAACGTGCCGCTGACGTTGGACGCCAGCGAGCGCGTCTACCTGATCGAAAAGGGCGTCGTCCGCCACCACGCCGCTTCCGCCGAGTTGCGCGCCGACGACGCGGTCATCCATCAATATATGGGGGTGTGAGGTGGGGCTCGACGCGTTCTTTGCCGCGATTCCGTTCGACCAGCTGCTAATCCAGACGGTCAACGGCATCGTTACCGGCATGATCCTGGCGCTGGTCGCCTCGGGGTTGACCTTGATCTTCGGCATCATGGACGTGGTCAATTTCGCGCATGGCGAATTGTTCATGCTCGGCGCTTATGTTGGCGTGCTGACCTTGGCGGCGACCGGCAATTTCTGGGTCGCGCTGGTTTGCGCCTCCTTGCTGATCGCGCTGCTCGGCGCTGTTATCCACCTGACGACGCTGCGCCCGCTGATCGGGCGCGATCCGCTGACGACGATCCTGGCGACGTTCGGCCTCTCGCTGGTCTTACAGAATTACGCGCTGTGGCAGTTCGGCCCGGTGGCGCGCAAGATACAGGAGCCGTTCACCGGGCAGTTCGCGTTCTTCTACCTGCAATACCCGTGGTATCGGCTGGTCATCGCGGGCCTCGCGGCGGCGATCATCGCGGCGCTGTGGCTGTTCCTGAAATTCGGCACTTACGGGATCTGGATCCGCGCGACGACGCAGGACCGGGTCATGGCCGAGGCGATGGGCATCCCGGTGCCCTGGGTGCTGACCGCGGTGTTCGCGATCGGCGCCGGCATGGCCGCGGCAAGCGGCGTCTTGTTCGGACCGCTGGTCGGGGTCAACCACGCGATGGGGCTCGATTGGGTGTTGAGGGCCTTTATCGTCGTCGTGGTCGGCGGCATGGGCAATCTCGGCGGCTCGATCCTCGCCGCGATCTTCATCAGTCTGTTGGAAGCCTACGCCTCGCTGTTTGTGCCCCCCTCCCAGGCGGTCATCGTGTCGTTTGTCGTGCTGATCCTGACCCTGTTGTTTCGGCCGACCGGCCTCTTTGTGCCGACTCCGAAATGAGAATCCGTCACTCCGTCCTGTTCTGGGCCGGGTTCTGCGCTATCGTCGCATTGCTCGCCGTCGCGCCGCTGGGTCTGCCCAAGTTCTGGGCCGGATTCCTGACCGAGATCCTGATCTGGGGCCTCTTGGCGATGTCGTCGGACATCCTGATCGGCTATGTCGGGCTCGTTTCGTTCGGCCATTCGGCGTTTTTCGGGCTCGGCATGTATGGCGCGGCGGCGGCGCTGTTGACCGTCAGCCCGCCGAGCCTGTGGGTTGCGCTGCCCTATGGGCTCGTCGCGTCGGCGGCGGTGGCTGCTTGTGTCGCCTATTTCTCGACGCGGCTGCGCGACATCTATTTCGCGATCACAACGTTGATCTTCTCGCAGATATTTTATGTCATCATCTTCACCTGGACCGAGGTGACCGGCGGCGAGAACGGGCTGACCTTCAGCCGCCCGCGGCTCGATTTCCCCGGCCTGTTCTCGGTCCCGTTCACCACCGAAACGCTGCACTGGTTCGTGCTCGCGGTCGTTGTGCTGTCCTATCTGATCCTGCGCCGCATCACCCAGTCGCCGTTTGGCATGGTGCTGCAATCGATCCGCGAGAACGAGGCGCGCACCCGCGCGATCGGCTACCCGATCGAGCGCTACAAGATCGTCGCGGTGATGCTGTCGGGGCTGTTCGCCGGCCTCGCCGGGGTTCTCTACGCGGTCCAGAACCGCTTTGCCTCCCCCGATTTCGTGTTTTTCCTCGTGTCGGGCGAGGTCGTCATCTTCAACGTGATCGGCGGCATCGGCACCCTCGTGGGTCCGATCGTCGGCGCCGCGTTTTTTCTGCTGCTGCGCGAGGTGCTGTCGCGGTTTTTCACCGAGTTCTACCTGATCCCGGTCGGCATCATCTTTATCGCGATGGTCATCTTCATGCCGCAGGGCCTGCTCGGCTTCGCGCGCCGCTGGCTCAACCGCTGATTTGCCGCCTCGCAAAGCGCGCGGCGCAGCCCTATACTACTGGAACACATTGGGAGACAAGATCATGGCGGACGGGACTTCCCCTATCGCTCCCCCGGCCCCGGCTGAAGCGGTGACCCCGGGCGGCATCAACCATCTGGTGATCAACGTGCGCGACATCGAGGAGTCGCACCGCTTCTGGACCGAGATACTCGGCTTCAAGCAGGTCGGCGCGTCGAGCCGCCGCCCGATGCGCTTCTATAGCGGCGACCATAGCGGGCAGATGAACCACCACGACATCGCGCTCGTGGAGAACCCGAACCTGCCGAAGCCGCCGGCCGACTGGCAGATGTTCGACATGCCGGTCGCGATCAACCACATCGCAATCACGATGCCGAACCGCGAAGCCTGGCTTAAGCAAATGGCGTGGCTGCGCCAGAACGGCGTCAAGTTCCACCGCCGGGTCAATCACGGCATGACCCACAGCCTCTATATCAGCGACCCCAACGGGTATGGCGTCGAGGTGCTGTACGAATTGCCGCGCGAGGTGTGGGGCGACAACATCCAGGGCGCGATCGACTACGCGGAGCCGGTGCCGACCGAGGGCGACGAAGCCTTCGTCGACGATACCAATTACCCGCATTTCGGCACCGCGAAAGCGCCGGCGGCGGAATAGACGATATGATTCCCTCTCCCGCTCCGCGGGAGAAGGGTCTGTGATGACGCAAATGCGCTACACCAAGTCCGCGCTGCTGGTCTTCGGTCTCGGGCTGGTCCTTGGGTTCGCGATCGTCGTCGGCGAATTCTCGGAATGGGAGCGCACGGCGGCGGCGGTCATGGCGCTCGGGCTCGTGTCGATTCCGGTGGCGCTGTTCGCCGACGGCCGCGGTCCCGTGGCGCTGGCCTGGATCGCCGGGCGGCTCTCGCGGCGCAAACCCAAAAAAGCGGGGGCGAAGCCTCGAGCTGCGTCCACCCGCCGTAAACCGTCGGCGCGGCCCGCCGCGCACGCGCCGCGCCGCAAGCGCAGCTAGCCCGTAATACGGACGACCCTCCGGGGACGCTGCTGTTGCGCTACCCGGCGCGGCCACGATAGCGCAGCCCGGCGGCCTCTCGCGACGGGTCGCGCTGCAGCAATTCGAACACGCAGCCGAGCAGTTCGCGTCCCAGATACGGCGAGGCAATGAAATCGTCGCGACCCAGATCGGGCAACGCCGGCCGCCGGGCGGCCTCGCCGGTATAGAGGGCCTTGAGCCGGGGCTGGCCCGCCCGGATCTGACGCACGGTGACGACGCCGTCGAGCGTGCCGGGCAATTGCACCGCGGTGAGCGCTAGCGCGAACCGATGGCAGCTCGCGGCGCGTATCGCGGAAAATCCCTCAGACACCGCCGTGACGACGAAGCCCTCCTGCAGCAAAACCCGCTCGGTCAATTGCCGGCGTGTCGTTTCGCTGTCGATCACGAGTATGTGATTCTGATCCGGGTACATGCTGCTCGCTCGTTCAATTCCCTGACGAGCAATCATATCGCGGGCAAGTATTGTGGGTTTCGTTAACAAGGCCGCGTTTCGCCAAATATCTTGAAGCAATACAACAGGTATTTGAATAGTCTTGCGGATGATTTTATTTTGTATTTTAGTGAAATTCACCTGCCCGGCTGGGGACATCCGATGATGGTGGGCGCGCCGGCCATCCGTATTCGATGCGGTCGAGGTTGGCGACCTCCGGCTCTGGCGGTCGGGCCGGGGATGTTTGTAAGATCGATTGCGCTCGGCCATTGGCCCGGCGCGTCGTCAAGGCGCTCGTTCAGTGATCGCAGCCGATTTGTTTCCCGTCATCCTGGGCCCCTTTATCGGCAGTTTCGTGCTGGTGACGGTGTTGCGTTATCCCGGGCTGGACGGCGTTGCATTCGGACGCTCGGCCTGTCCTGCCTGCCACGCGCCGATCGCGGCGCGCGACCTCGTGCCGATTGTTGGCTGGGTCCTGTTGAAGGGCCGCTGCCGCGACTGCGCGGCAGTGATCGGCTGGCATTATCCCGCCGTCGAGTTCGCCGCCGCCGGGATCGCGCTCTGGGCAGCGACCGTGGCGTCGGGCTGGCTGCTGTGGGTCAGCTGCGCGCTCGGCTGGACCCTCCTGGCGCTAAGCCTGATCGATTTGCGCTGCTATCGGCTGCCCGATTTCCTGACATTGCCGACCCTCCTCGCCGGGCTCGCCGTAATCGCCTGGGTCTCGCCCGCTTCGCTGCAAGACCATGTATTCGGCGCGGCGCTGGGTTATGGCGCGCTGGCCGGGATCGGGTGGCTTTACCGGATACTGCGCCGGCGCGAGGGGTTGGGGCTCGGCGACGCGAAACTGCTGGCCGCGGGCGGCGCCTGGCTCTCCTGGCAGGCGCTGCCCGCGATCGTCCTGACGGCGGCGGCGCTGGCGCTGACGGTCGTTCTGGCGGTGCACCTGTTGCGGCGGGTTCCGCTGTCGGCGGCGACGCGAGTCCCGTTCGGCCCCTATCTCGCAGCGGCGATCTGGCTGGCCTGGCTTTATGGGCCGCTGGAGCTGGCTGTGTAACGGCGCCGCGCCGGGCTGTGAGGGGTCAGAATGCACCGAGGCCGAAGATCCCGTCGACCGGGTCGACCCCGGCGATGACGCGCTTGCCGATCAGGTCGCGCAAGGTCTCCGAGGTGCCGCCGCCCAGGGTGCCGTAGCGCGCCCCGCGATAAAACCGCGACACCGGGTACTCGTCGGTAAACCCATAGCCGCCATGCACCTGGATCGCGTCGCTGGTGACCCGCAGCGCCATCTCGTTGACCGTGACTTTGGCGGCGGCGGCCAGCAGCGGGTCGGGGAACGGGTCGGCGGTGGCGCAGGCGCGGTAGAGGATCGAGCGGCTCGCCTCGATGTCGCGGTACATCTCGGCGATCTTCCAGCGGATGCCTTGGAAATCGGCGACCGCGCGACCGAATACCTGGCGCTCCTTGGCGTATTTGACGGCCTCCTCGAACGCTCCCTCTGCGAGCCCGAGCGATATGCTCGGGTTCAGGCAGCGCTGGGTGTTGAAGGCCGACAGCAATTTGCGAAAGCCGTCTTCGAGCACGAGGTTCTCGGGCGGCAACTCGCAATCCTCGAAACGGATCTCGTGCAGATTCTCGCCGCCCATCGTGTGATAGGTGCCGGTGACGGTGAAACCCGGCGTGCCCTTCTCGACCAGCACGCAGCCGGTGCCCTCGCGCCCAGGCTTCTTGTCGATGCGGGTGAAGACGACGAACATGCCGGCCTCCTCGGCGCGGCTGATCAACGTCTTGACCCCGTTGAGGCGCAGCCGGTTGCCGATGCGGTCGACATTGGTCTTGTAATTGGCAACGTCCGTGCCGGCGTCGGGCTCGGTCATGCAGATCGCCAGCAGGCACTCGCCGCTGCACACGTCGGGCAGGATGCGCCGCTTGATCGCCTCGGGCGCATAGGCCGAGATGATGCGGGTCTGCACCCCGACTTCGCCCAATACCGCCATCGCGGTTACGTAGCAGACCTTGGCGATCTCCTCGAGCACCAGCGCGGTGTCGAACACCGGCAGGCCCAGCCCGCCATATTCCTCCGGCACCGCCATGCCGAGCACGCCCAGTTCGGCGAGCGCCTTCATGTTCTCCCACGGAAAGGTGCCGTCCATGTAGCGCGGCGCGCGCTCGCGAAACTCGCTCTGCGCCAATTCGCGCACGGTGTGGACGAATTGGCGCTGCTCGTCGGTCAGGGTCGGGAACAATGGGCTCTCCGTGATTGGCCACGCCGAATTCCTGAAAGCACAGAACTCGGAGGCGCCCCTTTTCGTGTCGGCCCTGCCTCAACCCTCCCCCGCGCGGCGGGGGAGGGAGAAAAGGAAGGGCTGACCTCAGGTCGAGTAGTCGGAGAACTGCACCGTGCCGGCGCGGGCGCGGTAGTCGGTCTTGACGTTGACCAGGGCGACGCGGCCCTCGTCGACCTGCTTCCCGGCGCGTTCGAGCGCCGGGCGGATGTCTTCCGGCTTCTCGACATATTCGCCGTAGCAGCCCAGGCCCTCGGCCATCTTGTCGTAGCGGGTGTAGCCGAGGTCGCGGCCGGGCTTGTTGCGCTCCGGGTCGGCGGTCCAGCCGCCATTGAGGCTGATCACGACGAGGATCGGCAGATTGTGCCGCACCGCGGTATCGAGTTCCATCGCGTTGAGGCCGAACGATCCGTCGCCATGACAGCAGATGACCTGCTTGTCGGGGCAGGCCGCCTTGGCACCGACGGCGAACGGCAGGCCGACGCCCATCGTGCCGAACGGACCCGAATTCAGTCGATGGCCGGGCTCGAAGGTCGGCATCGACTGGCGCCCGAAATTCAAGGTTTCCTGACCGTCGACGACGAGGATCGCGTCGCGCTTCATGAAGTTCTTGACCTCTTCAAAGAGGCGCAGCGGGTGGATGTCGCCATCGGTCGGGTAGTTGCCGCCCGGTCCGGTGCGCTTGGCCGCCTCGCCGTCGGCCAGCTTCTGGCGCCACCCCGAGAAACGCTCGGCGGTCTTGGCCGGGATCGCGTCGATCAGCTGCTGCAACACCGATTTGCAATCGCCGACGATCGGGATGTCGACGTTGCGCGCCGACATGCCGAGTTCCTCGGCGTCGATCTCGATGCGGGCGATCTTGGCGTTGGCGCCAAAACGCGGCGGCGCGGCATGGCCGATGATGTAGTTCATCCTGGTGCCGAGCACGATGATCAGATCGGCGTCGCGGAACGCCGTCGAGCGCATCGTCAGGTACGAATACGGATGGTCGTCGGGCACCACGCCGCGGCCTTGCGGAGTGGTGAAGAACGGGATGCCGGCCTTTTCGACGAACTGCCGCATCTCGTTCCAGGCCTGCGACCAGATCACGCCGCCGCCCGAGGCGATGATCGGCTGCTTGGCGCTGTTGATCGCGTCGACGAGCGCGTTGATCGCCTTCGGCTCGGCATAGGGCCGGGCCGCGACGATCGGCCTTCCGGCATAGCTCCAGTCGACCTGCGACTCTTCGATCTTTTGATAGAGCACATCGCCCGGCCAATCGAGATAGACCGGTCCCGGCTTGCCGGTCATCGCCTTCTGGAAGGCGAAATTGATCTGTTGCGGGATGCGCTTGATGTTGACGACGCGGTCGGCGTATTTGACGCAGCCGCGCATGATCGCCATCTGGTCGATTTCCTGGAAGACTTGGCGGCCGTACTGGCTGATCGGGCTGGCGCCGCCGAAACCGATCACCGGGCAGCAATCTATCAGGGCATTGGCGAGCCCGGTCGACAGGTTGATCGCCGCCGGGCCGCTCGCCGCCATGCAGATGCCGGGTTTCTGCCGCAGCCGGCTATAGGCCTGCGCCGAGAACGCCGCCGCCTGCTCGTGGCGCACGTCGATCATGCGGATGCCCTGCTCGATGCATTTCGACTCGGTGAGCAGCATCGGGCCGCCCATGATGTAGAATACATCCTCGACGCCCTCGGCTTTGAGGCATTTCGCGATGATTTCCGAACCGGTCAGTTCCGCCATGTGAGGCATCCTCTCAACGAATTTTTTACCCTAGCGCAGGGCAGCCTTACGCCCAAAACCGAAGCGGCGCACCGAGGTGCGCCGCTGGTTTGGATCGTTCTAGCCGATGATTTTTTCCTGGCGCAGCGCCTTGATGTCGCCGGCGCTCATGTCGAGCCAGCTGGCGAACACCTCGTCGGTGTGCTGGCCGAGCTTCGGCGACGGCTTCAACTCGGGCGGCTTGCCGTCGAAGCGCACCGGCCAAGTCTCGCACTTCCACGCCCCGTCGGGGTGATCCATGACCTGCATGATGCCGCGCTTCTCGAAGCTCGGGTCGTTCTGCAGTTCGAGCGTATCGTGGACGGCGCCGGCCGGCACACCAGCCGCGCCGATGATCTGCATCGCCTCTTCCTTGGTGTGCTCCTTGGTCCACTCGGTCAGGATCTCGTTGATCAGCCCCTCGTGCTTGTTGCGCTCGTCGTTGGAGGCGAAGCGCGGGTCGCCGAGCAGATCCTCGCGGCCGATGACCTTCAACAGCCGATCCCAATGCTCGGGGTTGGCGCGGCTGCAGAAGATATAAACGTAGTCGTTATAGCCGCCGGGCTTGGTCGGGAAGATGCCGCACGGGGCCGGCGCGCCGGAGGTGCTTTGCGCGCCCATGCGCGGTGCCGGCTTGGTGCTGCCTTCCTTCGCCATCGCGGCGAACGAGGTCCGGATGTAATGCATCACCGAATCCTGCATCGCCAGCTGCAGGCGGCGGCCCTTGCCGGTCTCGCGCTTTTCATAGAGCGCGCCGAGGACGCTGATCGCCATCAGCATGCCGGTGCCGGTATCGCCGATCGTGCAGCCGGGCTTGACCGGCGGCTGACCCTGCTCGCCGGTGACGCTCATCGTGCCGCCGGCGGCCTGCGCTATCATGTCGAAGGCGAGGCTGCGCTCGTACGGGCTGCCCTCGCCGAAGCCCTTGACCTGGGCATAGATGATGCCGGGATTGATCGCCTTCAGCACGTCATAGCCGAGCCCCAAGCGCTCGATCGTGCCGGGCGCCAGGTTCTCGATGAAGACATCGGCCTTCTTGACCATGTCCTTGACGAGCTCGATGCCGCGCGCGGTCTTCAGATCCACCGTCGCCGATTTCTTGTTGGCGTTGAGGATCTTGAAGTAATAGGAATCGCTGGCGTTCGCGGCGATGCCGGTGACCTGGCGGCCGGGGTCGCCCCGCATCGGGTTCTCGATCTTGACCACCTCGGCACCGAGCCATGCCATCGCCTCGGTGCAGGTGGGGCCGGCCTCAAACTGCGTCAGATCGACGACCCGAACGCCATTCAGGCAGCTAAGCGGCGCGTAATTTCCACTCATTCTCCGACTCTCCTCCAACGCGGTATTTCGCGGCAAATCCGTCGCGCGACGATACCGCACAGAGCGGTTGACGGAAATCGCTGATTTCCGCGAACAGACCTGCATTGCGCTTGGCGGATTAGGATAGGTCCGATCCGCTCCCCGCGAGCGGGGGCAGGGGAGGGTGGCCGCGGCCGGCACGACCATCGCGCGATCGTGCATGCCGGACGCAACCCCGCTGTTAGCGCCAGCCCGATTCGCGGTCGCAGGCCCTGCGTTCCGTCGGATGGGTCTTTTCCCACTGCGTGATCGACTGGGTCTCGTTGTCGCTCATCTTGTCGTTCATGCAGGTGCAGTATTTGGTGATCACCTCCACGGCGACTTTTTCATCCTTGTTGTCCTGGACGCATTGCGCGACCCATTTGACATCGTCCGGCCCGGCGAAAGCAGGGCTCACCAGGGCGGCGGCAAGAAGTATGGCGAAAGCGATCCGCATCATTCGCAAAATCTCCTGAGATGTCGATCGAACCTCCGGTGGGTTCGTTCGATCGGTGGGCCAGTCCGGGTGCTTGTCCACGAAATTCGCTGGAGTTGCAATCAGCGATCCGCCAGGCGCCGGACCGCCGAACACCATCGTAGGGAGAGACCGCCGTAGGGAGAGACCGCGGGCATCGAGCGCTCCACGTTTTCGATGCGCCGGGGCGAACGAACTGCGTTATATCAACCGGGATTGGCGGCGGGATTGCCGGCGGGATTGGCGCGAGGAGAACCGATGCGGCGCTTGGGAAAATCGGTGTCGGCGGCCTGCGGCGCCGGGCTTTTTGCTCTCTGCTGCCCAATGATGGCGTCGGCCGCTCCCTGTGACGAGTACGACCCAGCCGGGCCCTCGCGCAGCGCGCAGATCAGGCTCGATGCCGGCGACCTCGTCGATGAGCGCGGCGACGAACTGCGCAGCTTTGTCGCGACCGGCAGCATCGGCCGAGTCGTCGTGGCGGTGGTCTCGTCGTCCCCGCGCGGCGCGGTCCGGGCCGTGTCGGCAGTCCCCGAAATCAGCCGGTCCTCGCCCCATCATGGCGAGCAGTTGAAGGGGATCAGCGTCGCGGTGTCGCTGGTCGGCGGTCGCCGGCCGGTCGCGGTCGTGCTCGATCTGCGCCAAGTGTGCGCCCAGCACTTCCACAACACGTTTCTCTACTATTGAACACAGCCTGGTTACCGAAATGGCCATCGCGGAGCGGAACCGTTATGCATGTTAGCCGCCTGTTCGCCCTGATCCTGGCCGGCGCGGCGTTGTCGCCGCAGCCGGCGCGGGCCGACGATCTGGCGTGCCTCAGCACGACATTCCGGCTGATCGGGCCGAACGACAAGGTCTGCGTCAGCGGGTTTGACGATCCCAAGGTGCCGGGCGTCGCCTGTCATATCAGCCAAGCCCGCACCGGCGGCGTCAAAGGCGGTTTGGGGCTGGCCGAGGATCCGT
Source organism: Rhizobium sp. Q54 (assembly GCA_945861155.1). Taxonomy (GTDB): domain Bacteria; phylum Pseudomonadota; class Alphaproteobacteria; order ATCC43930; family CGMCC-115725; genus DATARH01. The sequence goes on along the minus strand of CAMATN010000004.1, from coordinate 23,361 downwards.
CGCGGTTTTCGATCGCCTGCCGCCAGATCGGCCCGATCGCTATCGACGCCGCCAAGCTGCCCGAAGAAGAATCGGTCTATTCCGCGCGCACCTCGGTGTTTTTCAAGCGCACCCACGTTTATCGGGTCGTCGACGCCAAGCGCAACACGCTGGTCTACATCGCGATCAGTGACAAGATCGTCGAAGGCTCGCCGCAAAACTCGATCTCGACCGTCCCGATCATGCCGTGGGGCCGCTGACGCGGTTCAACCGTACCCCGGCGTCGCGAGCATCGGCGGGTCGGCGACTTCGATCGTCACCGCCCCGTCGAAGCCGTTGAAGCGGGTGCGCAGGCACGCACCATAGGCGCCGAGCTGGCCCAGCTCGATCCAGTCGCCTTCCTCGATATCGGCGGGCAGCAGGAACGGCCCCTTCATATGGTCGGCGCTGTCGCAGGTCGGCCCATAGAGGGCGAACTCGCGCAGCGGCGCGTCCTCCGCCTCGGCCCGATCGACCGGGATGCGCCGGGCCGGGAAAAGGAAGCCCGGGCGGCCGGCATCGCTGAGGCTGCCGTAGACGCCGTCATTGACGTAGAGCGCGTCGCCGCGGCGCAGCTGTACCTGCACGACGACCGACCCGCCGCCGGCGACAAGCGCCCGACCCGGCTCGGCCCACAGCCGCACGCCATTGTCGAGCCCGGTCGCGCCGAGCCCGGCCGCGCCGAACCGCGCCGCGCCGTCGCCGATCGCGCCGACATAGTGATCGAGCGGCGGCGGCGTCGCATCGGGATAGCTGACTGGAAAGCCGCCGCCGACATCGACGATGTCGACCGCCACCCCCGACAGCGCGACTGCCTCGGCGGCCAGCGCCATCGCACGTGCATAGGCGCCGGGGTCGAGGCATTGCGACCCGACGTGAAAGCAGATGCCGAGCCGCGCCGCATGCGGACGCGCCGCGCGCAGCAGCGCGGCCGCCTCCATCGCCGGCACGCCGAACTTGCCCGACAGATCGTAGGCGCCGCCTTGCGCGACGGCGAGCCGCACAAACAAGCCCAAAACCAGGGGCGCGCCAACCAGCCCCACCGGCACGGTCTCCTGCACGATCTTTTCGAGTTCATCGGCGCTGTCGAAGGCGAAATCGGTGACGCCGTACCGGTGGAACGCGGCATGGATCGCCGGACGCGCCTTGACCGGATGCATGAAATGCACCTCTGCCCCCGGCAGCAGCCGGCGCACCAGCGCGATCTCGGGCAAGGAGGCGCAGTCGAAATGGCGCACTCCACCGGCCCACACGGCGCGCAGCACGCGCGGCTCCGGGTTGCACTTGACGGCATAGAGCACGTCGCCCGGGAACGACCGGACAAAATCCCGCGCCGCCGCGGCGATCGTCGCCGGGCGCAGGCACAGCAGCGGCTCCGACGGGCGGTCGCGTCCGACGATGGCATCGACCGACGGCAGAGCGTCGCGCCCAGCCGGGTGTACTGAAACAAGACGGGTTTTCGCCATGGCACGACCCTCCCAAGCAAAGGAGGCGACCCCGGCTCCGCGATAACGGCACGGCGCCGGCGACAAGTCAGGGTGAATGACGCCTCGGAGCGATGCGCTCCGGGAGGTCAAACAATCGTGCGAGGTTTTCGCATCGCGTGCCGAGCCATATCCGTTCCCTTAAGGATGCCAGCCCACAAGAGACCGGCTCTGCCGAAAGAGACGCGTTACGTCGTAGCAGCACCCCGTGGCGGGGTTCTAGGCACGTGCGATTGCGTCAGGTGGCGATAGATGGGCCGTTGTGCCGGCTATTCAAGGAATTTTTTCGGTGAGTCAAAGACTTGCGCGGGGCGCGAGCAGCGCGAGGTATTCCCAGGCAAAGGTTGCGGCGGCGAGCGCGGTGATCTCGGAGACATCGTAAGGCGGCGATACCTCGACGACGTCCATGCCCTGGAACTTGAGGCCGGCGAGGCGGCGTAGGATCGCCTGCGCCTGCCACGTAAAAAGGCCGCCGATCTCGGGGGTGCCGGTGCCCGGCGCGAAAGCCGGGTCGAGCGCGTCGATGTCAAAGCTCAGATAGGCCGGTCTGTCGCCGACCACCTCGCGGATGCGCTCCGCGGTCGCCCGCGGCCCCTCTTCATGCACCGCCTCGGCGAACAGGATCGTGACGCCCTTGGCCACCGTCCAGTCCCGCACCGATTTTTCCATCGGCGATCGGATGCCGATCTGCACCGTGCGGTGCGGGTCGATCAGCCCTTCCTCGATCGCGTGGTAGAACGGCGATCCGTGCCCGAAACGCTGGCCGAAACTGTCCGGCCAGGTATCGACATGCGCGTCGAAATGAACGAGCGCCAACGGCGGGGCGCTCAGTCCGCCGCGGGCGGCCAGGGCGCGCAGCAAGCCCAGCGTGATCGTGTGGTCGCCGCCGAGCGCGACGAGGTGGTTGAGCGGCTTCGCCTGCGCCTCGATCGCGGCGAGCGAGCCCAGGATGTCGCCATGCACGAGGCGGAAATCGCCGATATCGGCGATGTCGGAATCGGCCGGCGCTACCCCGGCGATCGGGTGATCGCCATCGACCAGCATGCGGCTCGCCGCTCGGATCGCCGCGGGCCCGAAACGGGCTCCCGGCCGGTTCGACGTGCCGAAATCATAGGGAATGCCGGCGACGCAGATCGCCGCCCCGGCATCGCCGCGCTCGATCCCAAGAAAGCTCGCCCGGGTGGCATAGGTCGGGACCGAAGTCATGCAGTCCTATATGGGAAGCGTGCGTCCTCACCCCAGCCCAGATCCGCCGCGGCGGCAAGGCATTGCGGTTTGCGGCGCCTTCGGCGAAAACCGGCGATCGATGTCGGTTCGGATGTTTCGACATGTCAGTGTTGGTTGGGTTCAACATCGTGCAAATCGGCGGCGGTTTGGCGGCCGCGGTGTGCGGTCGCCTATTCGCCGATGTCGGCGCCTCGGTCAGCTGCATCGAACCGAATGCGTCGGGACCCCTCGCGTATCATCTCAACCATGGCAAGACGATCGTCGCGGCCGAGCCGGCGGCGGCGCGCGATGCAATAGCGGCGGCCGATCTGATCGTCTGCGAAGGCGGCCCTCGGGACCTGCGCGCTTGGGGGCAGGATCCCGACACGCTGCGCCGGATCAACCCGCGCGCGACGCTGGTCGCGATTTCGCCGTTCGGACAGACCGGGCCGAAAGCCGACGATCCGGCGACCGATCTGACGCTGTTCTTCGCCAGCGGAATCGCGCGGATGCTGACCGGCCAAGTCAGCGACCTGGCCGAGCCGCCGATCCGCCCGGTCGGCGAACAATCGGCCTTTATCGGCGGAATTGCCGCCGCCTGCGCCGGCATGCACGCGGTCATGGCCGCCGAGCCGGGCGTTATGATCGACGTGTCGATCGAGGAAGCGCTGGCGACGATCGCGATCACCGAACTGGCGCGCGCCGGAACCACCGGAAAAAGCTGGTCTCGCCGGCGGTTGACCGACGGCAACGGAGCCACCGTCTGCATCCTGCCGGCACGCGATGGCTACGCCGCGATCTCGCCGCGCGACGACCATCAATGGGCGGCCTGGCTTGAGGTGATGGGGTCGCCCGATTTGGGGACGGACCCGCGCTTCGCGACCAAGCCCGACCGGGTCGCCAATTGGGACGCGCTATACGCGCTGCTGTCCGAGTGGAGCCGCGCGCACGACAAGCAGGCGATCGCCGATATGGCCCAGGCCGCGCATGTGCCGAGCTTCCCGCTGCGCGAGCCGATCGAACAGCTCGACTCCGCGCAGCTCGCGCATCGCGGCTTCTACCGGAAGCTCGACATTGCCGGGCGGACAGTAAAGGCGCCCGGACCGCCGTTCGGACTGCGCATCGCGGCGCCCGAGCGCGGTGCGGCCGTGCGCAACCCCGAGGCCGGACCGATGCCGCTAGCCGGCATTCGCGTACTCGATTTCAGCTGGGTCATCGCCGGCCCGACCGCGACGCGCTATCTCGCCGCGATGGGAGCCGAGATCGTAAAGGTCGAGGCGCCGGGCCGCGGCGACCCCGGCCGCACCTCCGAACTGCACACCGTTCTCGGCCAGGCGAAGCGCGGCATCGTGCTCGACCTCAAAAAGCCGGACGCCATCGCCATCGCCCGCGCGCTGGCCGCCCGATCGGATGTGCTGGTCGAGAATTTCGCGACCGGGGTCATGGACCGGCTGGACCTCGGCGCGGATGCCTTGCAATCGGTCAATCCCGATCTGGTTTATGTCTCGGCCTCCGGTCTCGGCCGCACCGGCCCGGAATCGCGCGCGGTCGCCTACGGTACGCTGTTGCAATGTTATGCCGGGTTCGCCGGGCTCAACCGCCACCCGGACGTGCCGCCGCGGGTCGGTCTGGCGTGGCTGGACCCGATGTGCGGCCTGATGCTCGCCTTCGTCGCCGCCGCCGCGCTGTGGCACCGGCGACGCACCGGCGGCGTGGCGCGGATCGACTTCTCGATGCTCGAGGCGATGCTGTGGACGATGGCCGAACCGCTGCTCGCGGCGCAGCTCGGCGCCCCGCCGCAACCGGCCGGTAACGATGCCGGCGGGTGCGCCCCGCATGGCGCCTACCGCTGCAAGGGCGACGACGAATGGATCAGCCTCGCGGTGGCGAACGACGAGCAATGGCGTGGCCTGTGCGCCATCGTGCAGGGGTTGTCGCCGCTGGCCGGGCTCGGCCTTGGCGAGCGGCTGGAGCGGCGACACGCGATCGACGACGCCCTCGCGGCCTGGGCACGGCCGCTTGCCGCCGCCGCTTGCGCCGAGGAATTGCGGCGGGCCGGCATCCCGGCGGCGGCGCTTGCCGCTTCTCGCGATCTGGTCGGCAGCGACCATTTGCGCGAGCGCGGCTTTTGGGACCCGAACGGCGCCGACGTTCTGCCCGGCCTGCCGTGGCGCGCCAGCTTCGGCCGGGTTTCCGGGCCGGCCCCCGGGCTGGGCGCCGACACCGATGCGGTGCTGCGCGACGTGCTCAACCTCTCCCCCGACGAAATCGCCGCGCTCCATCGATCGGGCGCCTTGGGATAAACCGTCAGGCCTCCGCGCTCGGCGCCCGTGCGGTTCCTATGTCAATGTAGCGACCGCGGTCGCGATGACGCGGTTCAGCGCCGCGAGGTCCATCGGGTGATCGGTCTCGTTGCTGACCGCGACGGTCAGGCGGTGACGGCGCAGAATGAAGATGCGCTGGTCGGAGGCGCCCGACGCCCATGCCGTGTCCGCGGGCAGGTCGGGGAACAGCCGGTCGATATTGGAGCGGAAGCACGCGGCATAACTGGTGCCGGTATGGGTCGCGCTTAGCGCGTAATCGGCCCAGCCTGGCGGCAACAGCTGCTCGCCGTCCCACATCCCGCCTTGCAGGTACAGGACGCCGAGCTTGGCATAGTCGCGCAACGTCGCGAAACCGGCGCCGGAAGCGATCAGATTGCCGGCGATGTCGGCCGAATGCTGGTAGCTCGCCATGCCGAGCCGGTCGACCAGCAGGCCGTACAGCGTCTCGTGATACGGCATCCCGCGCCGCTCGATTTGGTCGCGGACGATCGCGCCGAGCACGTTGAGGCCGCTATTGATGTAGCGAAAGACTGACCCGGGCACAGTCGCGACGACCGAACGCTGCGCCATCGCGAAGGCGTCGCCGGCATCCTGATACACCGCGCTGTTCTCGAAACCGATCGTCGCGCTGCCGTCGCCGTGCACCACCGGAAAGCCGAGCCACGAGCGCATGCGCAGCAAATGGTCTAACGTGATCAGATGGTGGACCCCGCGCGGGTCGCGCCACAGCGGCGCCGGCGCCGGATCATGGACCGAGGCAAGCCAGCCCTCCCGGATCAGCCGGCCGATCACGGTGCAGGTAATCGCCTTGGTCATCGACCAGCTCGGGGTTGCGCGGTCGGGCGCGCCGAATTCGCTGTAGCGCTCGCACAACACCCGCTCCGGGGTGGCGATCAGGACGCCGTAGGCGCCGGTCGAGCCGGCGAAAAACGCATCAAGCGCGCGGGTGAGTTCAACAGGCGCAGCCGACGGCGTTTCGACCGCTCCGCCCAACGGCCAGGCGCGACCGCTATCAGGTTGCCGGCGCGCGATCGGCTTCGGGTCGAAGCTGAGCCCCGCATGCGTCCCGAGCACGATGCCGCCATATCCCGGGCGAGCCATCGCCGCGCCGATCACCGGCTCGCCGAAGCCCGAATCGTTCCAGCGAACCGCGACTCGGCGGTCGGCATCGTCCATGTCGATGACGATGCTGCCGTCGCGATGGGCGGCGACCAGCTGCGCCTGGCCGTCCGGCGCCGCCCGGAAGCCGAGCCCGCCGGGTGCGACCGCCGGACGCCAACGCAGATGCCGCTCGGCTGTCGCGCGGTCGAGAGCGCTGACGTAACGCATATCGGCGAAACGCTTGGCGGCAAAATTTACGGTGCGCTGGCGCAGCGCGAGCGGCGAGGCGTCGTACACTACCGGGTCCGGCAATCCATCGCCGAAGGGCTGCGGCGTCCGGTCGAAATAGGGTTCGATAAGAGTGGTGGGTGCCCGAGGCTCATCATTCATTGTCGCCGCTCCTCCCTGCGCTCTAACGGCGCAAGGGTGACGCTTTTAAGCCGCGCCGGCAATCGGGTGGTCGCCGAATGTGATATGCGGCAAAGGGTGCGGCTGCGCGACGAGGCGCCGGTGGTCTTGCGCGATCCAGCGCCAGCAATTCAAAAGGGTCGAATGCCATAATGCTCGTTGGACGCTGATCCAGGTGCGCGTTATCGTTCGCCTATAGAGTTCCCCCTGACCCTCAACTACGCGTAATAATTGAGACAAACAGATAATCTTCTCCTTCAACGAGTAGTTGATGCTGATTCGTTCTTGTCGGCGCTCCACCGGCGGGACCTCGATGCGTGTCTCCATTATGTCAGACGAGCCAACGCCGTCGCCGATCTCGACGCGGGACTGAATTGCCGGCTGGCCGAAGCGCTGTTGCACGACGGACGGCGCGAGACGGCGCTCGAATGCGTGTCGCGCGCCTTGCCGGCGGCGGGCGACGATTTGGCGATGCTGGCGATCTGCGGGTGGGTGTTCAGCAACTGCGCGTGTCATGACGTTGCGGCTTCGGTCTATGTCCGGCTGATCGAGCTGTGTCCGGACTGGATCGAGGGCCATCGGCACGCCAGCGCCTCGCTCGCGGCGATCGGACGGATCGACGAGGCGATCGCGCATGCGGCTGCGGCGAGCGAGCGGGCGCCCGCGAATCCCGAATTCGCCCATCATGCCGGGGTCCTGCTGCTCGCGGCGGGACACGATGACGCGGCCCTGCGCTATCTCGCTCGTTCGGTCGCGGCGGAACCCGACAATGTGCGCGCGCTGTGCGACCTGGCCGCGGCGCGCCATGCGCTTGGCCAGGGCGAAGAGGCCGCCGCGCTGATTTTGCGCGCGGTCGATCTGGCGCCCGGCGACAACCGCATCCTCGTCGATGCCGCGGAATTGCTGATGCGCTGCGACCGGGCGGACGAGGCCGCCGAGCTTCTCGGGCGCGCCGCATCGTCGGCTGCAGCAACTGCCGCCGACCCGCGGCTGCTGCGGGTATTGTCTACGGCGCAGATGCTGCGGGGAAACTGGGAGGCGGCGCTCGCCGCGATCGACCGCGCCCTCGCCGGCGCACCCGATGTCGCCGAATACCACCTGCATCGCGGGCATTTGCTGTGGCGGCTTGGCGATTTGTCCGGTGCCGCGCTGGCATTCGAGCGCGCCGGCGCGCTCGATCCGACGGGCAGCGACATCAAGCGCGCGCAATTGAGCCTCTACCTCGCCGCCGGCCTGACAAGGCAGGCGACGGTTGCCGGCGGCGAGTTGCTGCACAATTTTCCGGACGACCGGCCGTCGGCCGAGGCCGTGCTGCACCTGCTCAATCACCGTCTCGACACGATCGACGGCGAGTACGTCGTGCTCGCCGACGGCGCGGGCAGACCACCGCGGAAGCGGCGCCCCGCTCCCGGCGTGCTCGACCGTCTGCGCAGTCAGCGCCGGGTGATCCGCGCCCTGATCATCCGCGAGACCCGGACCCGGTACGCCGAATCGCGGCTGGGCTATGGCTGGGCGCTGATCGAGCCCGTCCTGCACATCGCGCTGTTGTCGGCGACCTTCGCCGTATTGATGCAAAGCCGGCCGCCGATCGGCACGCATTTCTTCGTCTTCTATTACACCGGCCTCATTCGGTATTATGGCGCAAATGGGACTAAATATTTCGCCATCACAGGCTATACATATTTAACCATTATCCCTATCCGGTTAGCACAGGTTCGGGATTTTGTGGGCGTTTGAGTGGGGACGAGATATGTGTTGACATATATTTAACATTGATATTAAAATGGGATCATAAAAAGGAGATGGTCCCATGACACTCGCTCTCATCACCGCTGCTCTCGATGATTTAGAACGGCTCAGAGAGAAGCTGATATCCCTGCGTGCGATGGCTGAAAACGCCACCAATGCGGAGGCCGACCAACCTGTCAAAGCTGTCAAAGACGGAATGCGGCTAACGGAGTTTGGTGTCGCTAAACTACGAGAATGGCTAGATGCAGGACATATTCCCTCAGATATAGCGCGGGCATTAGATGTATCACCGTCTGCGGTAATTTATCAAAGGAATGTTTATCTAGCAGAACGCCACAATTCTTGAGTTGGATACCTTCGTCTTGCGTCGGGCGGTATCGCGGCGCACGATCACCTATGCCGAGCTTGTCGGCGGCTTGCGACCGGAGGGTGCGGGATGACGATGGTCAGAGAGATATTACGCATCGAATTCGGGGCAGGGACCGATACGACGACCGGACAAACAATTCCGGTAGCGACATTCATCTACAAGATCACGTCCGGTTCGACGATTGCTCCGACAATAGAAGTTAGTGTTCCCTGGACGGGAGACCTCAAAAACGATGAACAGGTTGCGGCGGCTCAACTAACTCAGTTTGGGAAAGACCTCGCGGAAATACCATAGCCCCCTCTCCGATCAATCTAACTATCGAGAGCATTTTAATGTCTCTCGAACCACATAGTTCGGGTAAATCGTAAATAACACCTGACATTTCCTTGTTTCTTATCAGCATCACCGTCGCTCTCAAATTATATGTTCTGTCCTATTTACCTGTTCTTAACCGGATAGGGATATTAACCATATAGATCAAAAAACAAGCGAGGCAATCTGCTTCGCTTGTTTTTCTCGGTGTGGACTGATAGCGACGATCAGGTTTTCAACAGACGCCAGCGCGCCTCGCGACCACGACCATCCAGCTTCTCAACAGTCTGATCGCGCCGCATCGCGTTGAGTTGCAGGCGTATCCGGTTCTCGAAATCCTTGAACTCGGCGAGCTTCGTTTCGGGGTCAAGACTTTTAGCACGCATCGCCAATGTCGCAACCTCATTGCTGGTAAATGTGTGATCCGCACCCTCTCGACCGGCATCATAAATAAATCCACTAATCTCACCATGCGCAAAGTATGGTGATTTCGTTCCGCGCCGATGCCGTGCGGGTATTGCTTCCAATCTAACCCTCGGATCAATCGCTTTAATCGTGTCAGTAATATGAAAAAGAATGTCTCGTTTGCGTTGAAGCGACTTCTCATCCTCGGCAATCTCGAAGATCAAATCTTTTCGACGCCGAATCAACTCGTTCGACGTGATCTTGTTGGACTGGTGGTTGCTGCCATCATCGCTCATACTGCTGTCCTCCTGTTCTGGTTTCGGGGATGCTGCCGAAGGCATTACACCGCTACGCGGGGATGCCAATAACCCGCCCACCTGATGCTCTTGGGGAGCGTCAGGGCGAGCGTCGTAATCGCCGTCCAATGAGTGCCATTGGCCTGACGGCGGCGATTTTCCCGCCACGCCATTTCGTCGGCGTAGGCTTGGGTCTTGGAGTTCTTATGCCCGGCGATGCGGTGGTAAATGCCGAACTCGGCGCGTTTCAAGCGGGCGTAATAACTCTCGGCCTGATTGATGTTCGCGCCATTATCGGCCCGCTTTTCGATCTGGTGATTGACCCGCATCATCGGATGCGTGCGGCGCAGGCTGTTCCAATGCTGGCCCTGGTCGGCGTGAATGGTCGTGCCCGGCGCGACGTGAGCACGGATAATCTCGACCGCATCACGCTCGCTCGGCACGGCCCAAGGAATAGCCCTGCCCGTCCGTTCCCGGGCGACCACGATGGAGACGGTGTTTTTCTCCGTCTTGCCCTTCCTGGCCTTCCACCAGTCCTGTTGCTTATCGGCTTCCTGGTTGGGGGCGCGGACATCGCCACCGATATAGGTGCCGTCGATCTCGACCGGCTCATCGGGACCGCCAAGCTGGTCAACCCCATGAACCTCAGCACCCATCGCCTCGCGCAGCTTGTGGAGCAGCACGAAAGCCGACTTGAAATGGATGTTCATGTCCCTCGACAGGTGGAGCGCGGCGACACCTTTGACGCCGTTCACGAATAGGGCGATGACGGCGAGGTAGTCGCGGATCGGCAGCTTACGGGAGTGAAAGAGGGTGCCCGACGTGACCGAGAATTTCTTTCCGCAATCGCGGTAATCGGCGCATTTCCAGCGGATTGGCGTCTCGTTTAGCTGGTAGATCTTTGGGCAACCGCAGTGAGGGCAGAACGGCTCGCCACCATTGGCGGCAAAGCGGATAGTGCGGAAGATATCGAAGGCTTCCTCATCGGTCATTCTGGCGACTTGACGGACTGAGAGCGTCCGCGCTGCGGGGGATATGAGGAAGTGTTGCGTCATCCGTTGTGGCCTATGTCAGCGATATTAGCTGACACGGCGGCGTTGGTCAACTGAAATGGTTGAAGTCAGCCTGAACGGGTGCTAGATTCCGGGACTGTTAAGGATGTTTGCGAGTATGAGATGCCAGATGACGCACCGATAACCGGCGAACAGTGCCGAGCGGCCCGCGCATGGCTGGGATGGAGCCAGGAGGATCTGGCGGACTTGTCTAATGTCGGCTTGTCTACGATTAAAGATTTGGAAAAAGGAAAGCGTAAGACGATGCCAGTCATCCTCGAACATATACGCAAAATATTCGAGGAAGTCGGCGTGACTTTTCAGACGGACGAATATGGAAATGGAACAGGTATTTCCGTCCAGCCCGATATAAAACATAAGCTCATTGAGGTTCGGCAGAAAATCAACAGAATGCGCGCCGGCATACCAGAGCAAGGTTAAAGTCGCCTCGTTAAAAGTCCTCTCCTGCCCTTGATGAAGATTGGTCTCTGGACTATATCCAGATTATCCAACGATTGTCGGCGGATTATAAAGGAGAGATTTCAGTGTCCAAGCGTATATTCATCAACAACCCTGTGCCACGCGTCGGCGTTAAAGCTGACGCCAGCAAAATAACTCTCGACGAATTGTGTAATGCACTCGATTCTTCTGTTAGCAATTATGCGACCTACCTATGGGAAAGCTGCTATTTCTTTTCGAGCCTATATCATCGCCCGACCGAATGGATGGCGGGCATCAAGTCCCCGATTGTAACCGTGGACCATTTCATATTTTTTGTGCAGCAACGATTCCCGCACCGTTGCTACACGCGGAATGACATCCTCACCCGCGTAGATGTCTACGACGCCTACGCGAAGTTCAACGACCCCGAGATCGTCGATCTGATCGCTCAGTCGGGCGGACTTACGAAGGCTCGTAAGGCGGTCCCGTGGGTTATGCAGCACCCGCAGCATGTGAAGGAAATTCTGCGGCTCTGTTTAGAGAATACGGTTGACGATCTAATCGAGCAGTTGCGAGAGCGGTTCCCACTCAACGGTCGCAAGCCATCAGATACACCACCAATCGAGCCTTCCACGACAACCAGAACATCGCGGGTGTCCGGGAAGAAGGTGATGGAGTTCCTCGGCGATCTGGCGTACCCCATGCTCGACCAGCGGATGTTTATGCCGGTAAGTCGACCCGCCGGTCTCGGCGTTGAGCACGCACGAGCATGCCTCGTGCAAACCTATCGGGATGGTAAGCCCGACCTCTCGGTCGATGATGTTCAAGCGGAGAAGGACGCAGCATGGCTTGACGCGATGCCGGCCCGGCAGCGTCGCGATCTCTTGCAAGAAACGTTCAACCGGTGGCTGCACATTGTTGAGCAATACGGTCTGGGCGAAGCAGACTGGCCTTTCGGGGACGTTGAAACTCGGAAAGCTGCTTGACCTGGACACAATGAGGGGGCAGTGCTCCCTCATCGTTCTCAAAAGAGAATAGGGAAAATGGGACGGAAACAGATTATCGTTGACGATGACCGACAGTGTGCTTTCTGTCAGAAGAAACTCGTCCAACGTTGGAACGAATATCGTTATTTCTACATAAGACGAAAATATTGCAACGTGCGATGTGCGGGGCACGGCCACAGACGGGTTGTGCCCGATAGACATTGTGCATTATGCCAAAAGTCCCTTGTACGACGCCAGAAAGAACAAATTACGACCTTTGCTAAACGACAGTTTTGCAGCAAGCGGTGCTCGTCCAACCACCCAAAACGCCGACTTCAACGAATTACCTCGATAGCTGCGGCTCAGGAGGCGGTATTGGGAACCCATCGATCAGAGGAATATAAGGCGGCGGCGCGAACACGCATAAATCTCCGTATCTTACTTGGTGAGTTCGGGACTCCTGGAAAATTATCTGACGAGGAAATTCGCGCGGTTTGTGTAGATAAACGATTATACAGAGAAATCGGCGAGCAGTACGATATCACAGCTTCGATGGTCCAACGTATCAAGCATGGACTTGCCTATGATCATGTATATTGCGAGGAAGTGTTCATCCGACCGCGCGCATCATTCCAGAAAGGACACCAGATGGGTAACTTATCGGATGACGACATTCGAGCGATCTGTGCTGACGCCCGATATTACAAGGAAATCAGTGCCCAATATGGAGTATCTGTTCCTACCGTGTGGGGTATCAAACATCGCTATATTTACGCCCATGTCGTCGTCGAGAAATTCATCCTCTCGCCGAAAGATCACAACCACCGGGCTGTCAACACGCCGGATGGCCCGTTTCCGACCTGTGCAAGTGCCGCACGACACCATGAAATCTCAAATACCAGTGCTTGCCGTTGGGTCAAAACCGAGAAGAATGGTTGGTCATACGCGCCTGATCTGCAATAAATTCCTCTCCGTTCATAATCCTCTCGTTATGGTGGCGGTATCTCGCAGGGAAGATCTTCTTTCCATGTCAACCTGACCGGCAAACGTATTCCCGGTCGATCCAGCCTTTCCATAGAGCCTTCGATCACGGTGTTGTTGACGGTTCCTTGGAGCCGCACATTGAAAGATTGTGCAGCATCGCCAAATGCATTGCCCCAATTCGGGTTGTGTTTGACGATCTTCACGTCGGCTGCGATCTGTTCACCATCGCATGAGAACGTGCCGTTGTAGTAATAGCCGCTATCGCCGCCGAAAATTCGGTTGGCTTCCAGGACGAATTCGCCGCCATTACGGTAGCTGGCACCGCCGTCTGCAACATCACCGAACTCAACCTCGTATAGAGATTCAATGTGGGGCATTTGATTACCCTCCCTCAACTGAAAAACGTTACACTACTATATACGAAAAAGAACTCCTTCATTACTGACGCTGTGCGGTCAGATCAATGGCAACAGTGCCAGTTGAGACACTTTTCAAGGAAAAGTGCGAAATTAGTGGTCTTTGTCGGCTCTTTTCCTTCGCGGGTTTCGTAAAAATAACCGTTCTTGACCACGACTTTCTTTCCATCTTCTCGTTCAATCTCCATAACCCGCATCTTCTTGCCAATTCGTTCATAAACCGTTTGCCAAATCTCACCTTCTTGTCGAGCGGCATCGTTCTTCTTATTTGCGTCCGGCACCTTCGTAATCAGAGATACGATTTTGAGTTTGTCGTCGGTGAGCCTTGTAGCGGATTTAATCTCCGCCGCTGAATATGTGTTTTCATTGCCATCAGTCGAAATGCCAGTGGGATTACCGAAAAATGGCGCGGTAAACGTTGTCCGTCCCTTACTAGCGCAATCGAATGACCAATCTCCAAGGAGACCAAACGTGCCAAGATTCTGTTTAGCCGTATTGGTCGGTGAAAAGTTCCAATACACCGCGATCAGAATAACCCCGCCGAGTGCCACCCCACTCCACACCAATACCAATTTAATCATGTTTCGACCGTCCCTATGTCAGTTCTGATTTTCTGCATTATCCTTAGATGGAGCGCATAGCTTTCCCCACACCCCTCGCAGTCCCATGTGACACCAGGCCGAATCTCGTCCTCCCATAGCTCTATTTCCTGGTCGCAGCCGGGAGTTTGACATCCTATCGGACATGTTTTTGGAATCCATCTCACTGTATTTGGACCCTCATGCGTCACCACGTATCCGGCACCACACTCGAAACAACGAGCTTCAAAAGGTACTGTTGAGTTCGGTGGGGTTCGCTTTATGACAATATGACCACATCGCTGACATTCCCCTTTGGAAGACACACTGAACGTGACCTTGGATACAGGAGATTTCAGAACTCTGTCGAGAATGGCAATACATTCTTCGCAGTGTTCTCTAAGACGTTCATTGTCTGGCTCTTTATTGTTGGCAATTTGATGAGGGGTAGGAACGTGTAGGAAACTCCCCAAGGCATCATAGTGATCTTTGAGGTTCTTCTGAGTCAGAAGGGTCTCTGTGCCGAAAGAAATCCAACGGTTCTCAGGTTCGCCGGGTTTGTGCTGCGGCTTGAACAATACTTCCCAACTTTTGAAAGACACCATCTGGTCGATCTCGGCCATGTATCTGATGACCTTCCGTGGCTGCCATGTCCGATATACGTCGGCGGAAACCTCGTCCTTATATAGTTGTGCCCTGTCATACGTCACCGCTTCCAGTGCGTTCCGCAATTCGAGAGCCGCGTAGGCAAGCCGCTCGGGATCACCGCTCGCTGTTTCGGCTCTGGCCCGCTTCAATGCCTGTCGGGCAATCGTTCGATAGTTCGTGCGCATGAGCAAAGGCCACGGGCATTTTAGGATCGCCTCACTATATGTAGCTACTGAGGCGGGGTTTCAAGCACCAGATCGTGTGGTCCCATTTGCGCCATAATACCGGCCTCATTCCCTATCATGTGTTCGTCCACGCCAGCAGCGGGATGAGCCATGCCATCGTCGGTAATGCGCCGCTGCTGCAACTGCCGCGGGTCACGACGTTCGATGTGATCGCCGCGCGCGGCATCCTCGAAGTCACGACCGACATCATTGTCGCGGTAATCCTGCTGGCGGGGTTCGCGGCGATCGGCATGGCGGCGATGCCGGATGATTGGTGGGCGCCGTCGATGGCGCTGCTGGTTATCGCGGCGTTGGGTTGCGGGATCGGCTGTATCAACGCCGTCGTCACCGTGTTCTGGCGGTCATGGGAAAAGATCTACGGACAGTTGACCCGCGTTCTGTATTTCATTTCGGGCATTTTCTATGTGCCGGGAATGATGCCGGAGTGGGCGCGGGAGATCCTCGTGTGGAACCCGTTATTGCATGCGATCGACTGGTTCCGCGCCGGGTTCTTCGCGAGCTACCAGCCGCATTGGCTTGACCAATCGTACCTGGTCGTCGTTGCGATCCTGGCGCTCCTGGGCGGGCTCGCGCTGCACCGCTTGTCGCACCGCAAGTTGAGCGCGCCGTTGTGATCGCCCTCGAAGGCGTCGTGAAGACCTACAAGACCGCCTCCGGCCGCAGGCTCCTCCTTGACCATACGACCGTCGATTTTCCGTCCGGCCATAATATCGGCATCCTCGGGGCCAACGGCTCCGGCAAGTCGACCCTGATCCGGTTGCTGGCGGGGTCCGAGATGCCCGATCGCGGCGCCATTCGCCGCGATGTCCTCGTGTCGTTTCCGCTCGGGTTTGGCGGCACCTTCCACGGCGCCCTGTCGGGCCGCGAAAATGTCGCGTTCATCGCCCGGGTGTACGGCGCCGGGGTGCGCCAGACGACCGATTTTGTCGATGAATTCGCCGAACTCGGCGATTATTTCGAGATGCCCGTCAACACCTATTCGGCCGGAATGCGGGCGCGGCTCGCCTTCGGCGCCTGCCTGGCGATCGATTTCGACGTCTATCTGATCGACGAGATAACGGAGATCGGCGACGAGCGCTTTCGCCGCAAATGCGCGGCTGCGTTTCGCGAGCGTCTGCGGCGCTCCGACGTCATCCTCGCGACCCATAATCACCATACGATACGCCAGTATTGCGATCGCGCAGCCGTTCTCGCGGGCGGCCGCTTGCAGCTGTTCGACGATGTCGCGAGCGCGTTCCAGTACTATCGGCGCACCCTCGCGGAGCCGCCCTCATGCGATTCGCGCCCCGACTGACGCGCGCGCCGGAGTTGGCCGCGCCGCGATCGCCCGAGGATTACCAACCGGTCGGTACTCCGTCCGAGCCTGCCCTGCCGGCGCAGGCCGGCGGGCTGCTCGTGCCAAGCGCGCGCGGCCTGCGCACGCCGCTGGCGGTCGAGCGCGCGGCCGGTCCCGGCGGCCGCCCATCCTGGAGCATTCTGCCGCTGCGATTCCTGTCGTTGCGCGTCCTGTCGTTTGCCGCGCTGGTGGCGATGCCGATAGCCGCGGCGTCCGTCTATTATTTTGCCGTCGCGGCCGACCAGTACGTCGCGGAGTTCCGCTTTACGCTCAACAGCGTCGACGCGCCGCGCTTCGACCCGATGTCGCTCTTCGCCGGCAACCCGATCCAATCTCCGGTGGCGTTGGAGTCGCAGATCGTCGTCCAGTACATCACCAGCCGGGCGATCGTCGACGAGATCGACGCGACGCTCGACCTTCGTCGGTTTTTCTCGCCGCCGCAGGCCGATTGGTGGTCGGGGTTGACGATTCCAGCCTCGATCGAAGCGCTGGTGCGGTACTGGAAGGGGCAGGTCGATCCGTTTTACGACCCGGCCTACGGCTCGGTCACGGTCCGAGTCCGCGCCTTTGCGCCGGCCGACGCGCTGCGCCTGTCCGAGGCGATCGTCGCGTCTTGCGAAAAGCTGGTCAACGAGCTGTCGCGGCGGGCGCGGCGCGACGGAGCGCAGCGCGCCGAGGCGGAGTTGGCGCAAGCCGAAACCCGGCTCAAATCGGTACTCGGAGAGATCCGCGCATTCCGCGACCGGGAGGGGATGATCGACCCGGCGAGGACAGCCGAGGCGACCGGGCTCCTCGCGACCCGGCTGCGCGACGAACTGATTCGGGCGAACGCCGAACGGGCGACGCTGAAGCGCTACATGCGCGACGATGCGCCCTCGATCAAGGTTCTGACCGCGCGTATCAAATCGCTCGAGGCCCAGCGGCGAATCCTGTCCGATGAGTTGACCGATCCGGACAAGACGCGTCCCGACACGCTGTCGCGGACCCTCGGCGCTTACGAACAGCTGGAGAGCACGCGGAAATTCGCCGAGGCGGCCTACCAGCTCGCGCTGCGCGGGGTCGACCAGGCCCGCGCCACGGCCGATCGCCAGCATGTCTTTATCGCCAGCTTCATTCCGCCGAGCCTGCCGGAAGAAGCGATCTATCCCCGTCGCTGGCGATCGCTCGGCACCCTCGCGCTGCTTGCACTCGCGTTCTGGGGCATCGGCGGGCTGGCGGCACAATCCGTGCGCGATCACCTGTCGTGACGGCGCGGTGTCCCGATTACGCATTTTGAGGAGAGCACCATGGCGATGTTCGCGTTCCGCTCCCCCGCCGCGCTCTACCCCGACCGGGTGGACCTGGAGCCGCTTGCAGCCGCACCGCCGTCGCGCAAGGAAACCCTCGCGATCGTCTCGACCAGCAGCAAATTGTGCGGCATCGCCGCCTATACCGCCGCCCTGCGGCGGCAGCTCGACGGGGCATTCGACATTACCGTGTTCGACCTGAACCAATACCTGCTGCGCAACCCGAACCGCCGCGTCCGCAAGCTCGCCGACCGTCACGTCAAGTCGATCTGCCGCGCGCTGCGGCAGTTCGATGTCGTCAACCTGCAGCTCGAACACGGCACGCTGGGCCGGCAAGGCGCCGACATCTACCGTCGGTTCTGCTGGCTCACCGATGCCGCGCCGCGTCTGTCGGTCACCTTCCACACGCTGCCGATGCCGCCCGCCTTCGACGCGACCGGTTTCGCCAAGGCGCTCGTGACGCTGAAGTTCAAGGCGGCGGCGCGGATGCAGGCGGAATTCCGCCGCACCCACCTGCTCTCGCATGGGATCGCCCGCCAGCTGCGCCGGGCGCAGACCTACAAGCAGGTCAGCGCGATCGTGCACAACCGGCGCGACCTGCACGACGCCCGCTATCTATACGGCGTCCGGCAGGTATTCGATCACCCGCTCTCCTATCTCGCGGCGAGTGAGGCCGAGGCGATCCGGAGCGGCGCCGCGCGGCCGCGCTTTGCGATGCTGGACGGTTTGCCGGCCGATGCGGTGCTGATCGGCGTCTTCGGTTTTCTAAACGAATACAAAGGTATCGAGACGGCAATTGAGGCGCTGCAATATCTGCCGAAAAATCATCACCTGCTGATCTTCGGCGGGGTGCACCCGCAGGAGATCGCGCCGCGTCAGCCGCGGCACCCGTATATCACCTCGCTATTCGGCCACGCCTACATGGATACGACGCTGTACGACCGGTTGAGCGCTCCTCACGGCGGACCTCCGCTGGTGGTAACCGCCGACCGGGGGCTGGGCGAATTGTTGGGGAGCCATCCGCGCGATTTGTCGGCGCGCATCCACTTCATGGGGGCGCTTGCCGAAGCAGATTTCCTCAGCGGCATGACAATCTGCGATGCGGTCGTGTTTCCGTATCTCGAAGTCGGGCAATCATCGTCGGGTCCGATATCGCAAGCGCTCGAACTTGGCTGCCGGATCATCGCCTCGCGGACCCATACGTTCCTGGAATTCGCCGAATACCACAAAAACGCGATCGAGTTTTTCGATATCGGCAATCACCTCGAACTCGCCGAGCGGCTCGCCGCGCGTCCGCAATTCAGCCCGCGGCGTGGTTTTCCCGAGTTCAACATCGAAACCAACAAGGCGACCTACCTGCTCGCCAACAGCAAATTTACCGGTGCGCCGCTTTCGTTCGACGAGCCGCAAAGCCTGCTCAAGGCGGGTCGCCGGTTATCTGTCGAGGGTTGACCGACGGTCGCCGCGGCAAGCGCTCGGGCTCAGGCGCGGCCCTGCAGGCGCGACTCGCGTTCCTCGCCGAGCACAACGATTGCGCTCCCTGGGGCGCTCTGTTGTGCGTCCTCGGGGGATGACGGGCCGAAACGTCGCACAAAAGCCTCGATGGCCTGTTCCAGGGCATCGAGTTGGGTCTGATCGACCTCCAGCGCTTTCAGCTCCTCGGCGTGCCGCGCCAGCATTTCGGCGCGGCGCACCCCAAGTTGGTTTGTTTCGCGCTCGATGTCTCCGAAGCTCAGTTGATCCCACACGATGATGCCTCCTGAATTGTCGGCCTGGGGAATGGCGGCGGCGGGTGACGGAGCGGCGCTTCCAATGCTCCGATCGCCGATTTCGGCGAGCGGTTGTTCTGCCGCCGCCTGATCGGCGATCTCCTCGATTTGGGCCAAGGCCTGACCGGGGTTCGCTTCTTCGATTGCCTCGGCCGGCGGCGAACCTTCGGGAACGCTGGCAAGGTGGGTGGTGATATGGGCGAGGAGGCGGGTGCGTCGCTGTTCGGCCCCGGCGATCTCTTCCTCCAATACCCGCGCGAGACGGCTGTCTTTATTGACCCTGGCCGCCGACAATCGAGTTCGCGAGGCATTGATTTCGCTGGTAAGGGCATGCAGCTCCATCCACTCGAACGAACTCATCGCGAACCCCTCATTCACATGCTGAAACCATGATCTCGTTCAAATGGCACAGCACCTCATATCAGGATTTCATGCCCTCAGCGTATTTATCGGTCGCCCGGAAAAGCAAGATGAACAGCTTCCATTTTAGCGAAGGTTTTTCTAAAAATCTTGCCGTTTCGCGCCACCGCATGGAATGACTCGAACTGTCATGACAAATACATAAATAATCCCATTCGTTAGCCGATGTGCGCCGGTTGATTCTGGTTTACGCTGGGCGGTAGCCGTGAAATCGGGGAGGTGTTCCGATGTGGGATTCTCTGAAGCGAGACGACATCGACCAGGCAAAGCAGCAACTGGCGCTTCGCCGCGCCGACATTGTCAGGAGGCACGCCGACGAGATCGGCAGGCTGGACGGCGATCGGAGCGAATTGGAAACGCTGAACCGTTTGGCCGATGCCTTTGCCCAAAAATACAAAGATGTCAGGACCGTGCCGAGCAAGCCGCTCGCTCCAAAAGTCGCGGGAAACAATAGTGCCCACACGCCGGCGCCCGAGACACAACCCCCGGACCAGCGGATTTACGGGCAGTCCAATTTTGATACGTTCGCGCGCGCCGTATCGAAATCGGCCTTCTGAACGGCTGCCGGCTGAACGCGCCGGGGCTCAGGCGCGCGGCGGGGACCAAGCCTCGGGAGCGCGCGGCTCAAGATCGGTCACGACATCGACCAGCACCGGTTCGTCGGCGGCGAAGGCCTGCTGCAGCGCCGGGGCGATGTCCTGCGGCTGCTCGACGCGGATGCCCCGCACCCCGAAGCTGCGCGCGACCTCGGTAAAATCGGTGGGGCCGAAACGGACCAGTTCCTCGCCCCGGCCCGGCCGGTTGCCCGAGATGCGGCGCACGCCGGTCAGGTTCTGGCCAAACCCCGAATTGTTGTTGACGATGATCGTGACCGGGATCCGGCAGCGCCGCGCCGTTTCCAGTTCGGCGAGGTGATAATAGAACCCGCCATCGCCGGTAAAGCAAACGACCTTGCGCGGACCGGCGGCGCATTGCGCGCCGAGCGACGCTGGAAACGCCCAGCCGAGCGACCCGGCAGCGCGCTGATAGCCCTGCCCGGCGCCGTTGAAGTCGATCATCGTGCCGGTCCAGATGCCGGAATAGCCGGTATCGGCGACGACGATGCCGTCGCTCGGCAACGCCCGCGTCACCTCGGCGCAGAGCCGCTCGACCGCGATCGGCGCGCTGTTTTTCGCGACGAGTTGCGCCATGCCCACGCGCCAATCGGCGACGATGCGGGCGGCCTCCTCGGCGAACCCGGAATCGCGCGTCGGGCGGCCGACGATCTGGTTGAGCCGCGCCAGGGTAGCCTTCGGGTCGCCAAGAAGCCCGGTCGTGTTCGGGTAGCTGCGCCCGATTTCAAGCGGGTCGGCGTCGATTTGCACGATCTTCGTGTCGCGCGCCGGGACGGTCCAGTTCAGCGTGACCTGGTCGCCGGTGTCGCAGCCGATGAACAGCACGAGGTCGGCGCCGTGCACGATGCGGTTGGCCGGAGGCGCGGAATAGCTGCCGGCGACCCCGGCCGCCAAGCGGTGCGTCGTTGGGATGATCGCGCGGGCGCCAAGCGTCGTGGCGACCGGGGCGTTGAGTGCTTCGGCCAGCGCGAGCAATTCGGGTCCGGCCTGCGATGACAGCGCCCCGTCGCCGGCGACGATCGCGATGCGGCGGGCACCGGCCAAAATCGAGGCGGCGCGCTCGATATCACGCTCGTCGGCGACCGGGCGATGCACCGGGATGTGCCGCGCCTCGTTTTCGAGGACCGGCGGCTCGGCGGTCTGACCGAGCTCGATGACATCGCCCTGCAACCCGTTGAAGTCGAGATGGGTCGGCCGCGGCGTGTCGGCCAGCGCGGCGCGCCAGGCATGGCGCAACAGGCGCGGCAATTCCTCGGTCGAATAGACCGGCGACGAGAATTTGGTCACGGCCGAGAACATCGGCGCGTGCGCGATCTCCTGATAGGCGTTGCGGTGCTGGTAGGAGGGCTCCTTGTGGCCGGTGAAGGCAATCACCGGGCTGCGGCCGAGCCAGGCGTCCTGCAGCCCCGAGGCGAGGTTGGCCGCGCCGACCGATTGCGCCATGCACACTCCCGGCCGCCCGGCGACCCTGGCATAGGCGTCGGCCATGTAGGCCGCCCCCTTCTCGGAATGCGCGAGGATCGGCGTCACCCCGAGATCGCCCAGCGCGAGCAGCGTGCGCCGCATCGTCGATTCGACGAAAAAGACATGGCTCATCCCGGTCCCCGCCAATGCCCGCGCCAGCCACTCCGCCCCGTTCATCATCCCCTGATCGCTCATGTTGTTCCCTCCGGTCGCG
Organism: Rhizobium sp. Q54; assembly: GCA_945861155.1. Classification (GTDB taxonomy): domain Bacteria; phylum Pseudomonadota; class Alphaproteobacteria; order ATCC43930; family CGMCC-115725; genus DATARH01. The sequence continues at coordinate 1,235 of CAMATN010000004.1, read as the reverse complement.
CCGATGTTTCGCCCTGGCCCGCAGACTGCCACCGATCAGCGGCGAGAGCGTAGCGGAAATGCGCGCGGCCGATGCACCGTGCCCCGGTCGTTGGTAGTGTACCCAGTTGGGCTGCATCAGCGTTCTGCGTCCTTCGAGACGCGCTTCCGGCGTTCGCCGAAAGCGCTCCTCAGGATGAGGTATTTCTTTGATGGCATTAAGAAAAACCCTCATCCTGAGGAGCCCGCGACGCGGGCGTCTCGAAGGACGCACGGCGTTTCCCCAATCGAGCTTGCCGAGGTTCTGGCATGGGCGGGTGCTCACCGCGAAAGCTTGGCTCTCAATTGGGCGGAATTGAACGAGCGAGATTGATCATGCCAAGAAAGATATTGCCCCGCATCGCGGCGGCGACGGCCGGCTCAGAACCGATGAGCCTGCATATTCGTTGGGACAATGGCGACGAGAGCGTCGTCGATGTGTCCGGCATGGTCGAGACCTTCCGGATATACACGCCACTGCGGGAGTCGCCGGAGCTGTTCCGGCAGGTCCAGGTGGGCGAATACGGCACCGATGTCGTGTGGCCACGGGGCATCGACATCTCAGCCGATACCTTGTGGCGGCTGGCCCAGGAGCAGGCGGGCGCGACGATGACGGCGGCGGAATTCCGCCGCTGGCGCGAGCGCAAGGCCTATACGCTCGACACGGCAGCCAAGGCGCTCGGCATCAGCCGCCGGATGGTGGCGTATTACGAGCAGGGCAACCGGGCCATCCCGCGCGTCGTCGCGCTGGCGACGCGGGGACTGGAAGTGAGCTGAGCGGTAGGGCGGAAGAGCGAAGCGTATTCCGCCAATGTGATGCCCCGATTCCCGGGCACTTTGAACGAGGCGCTACGGGCCAATCCACGCAGTTAGGCGGAATGCGCTCCGCTTTTCCGCCCTACGCGCTGCCCTACGCGCTTGTGCGGCTAAATTGATTTCCTTTCAAGTCTGGCAAACAGCCTCGCGAACAGCGCCCCAACGACCGCACCTATCGCGCCCGCCACGAAACGCCATATCCAATCTCGTGTTTCCAAGCCGAGGCCGACGCCACCGACCACGAAGCCCCAAAAGAAGCCATACGTGAGACTCAGGGAAACACTGAAATAAGGCGCATTCCGCCACTCGCATCGGGTAGAATCTGCTGTGGGGATGGAGACCAAGGGGCGGGACGATGCAGCGCCAGGGGAGCTTTTCGCAAGCGGAATACGCCGGCAAGAA
>CAMATN010000003.1 GCA_945861155.1 Rhizobium sp. Q54 | reverse complement strand
GGTCGGTGCGGAGCTGCTGACAAAGGCGGTCGACGAGGCGATCAACGAGTTCTTGCGCCGTGCGCCAGTTGGCAGCCCGCCGAAGGATCGGCACCCCGGCCTATTCCGCAAATCGTTGGTCTTGCTGGTCAACGGAGAGCGCCGCGACGTCGCGCGGGGCGGTGTCGTCGAGTTCAAGGATTCGGACGTTGTGTCACTGACCAATTTGCAGCCGTATTCGAGGAAGATCGAGATTCGCGGAATCGGACGCGTGAGCGTGCCGAATGGCGTCTTCCAAACGATCGCGCAGACGCTGCGCCGGAAGTATGGAGGCGTGCTCAACGTCGCCTTCACCTTCGAGCATTATCCTGGTTTTGCAGTAGGTAAGACACGCACCGGCGGCGCGCTGAAAACAGCAGCAGACGGTCACCGGGCGACGCGCTATCCGACCGTAATCATGAGCCTGAAATGACCGATCTCGTCTCGGAAGTCGTTATCAACGATCGCGCAACGGCGGCATTGAACCGCGTTGCGGAAGCGCTCGACAAGACCGCGGCTGCCGAGGGCCGGGTTGCCGCCGGCGCCGATGTGGTCAACCAGAAAGTCGGCTCGACGCGCTCGATCGAAAGTGCCGCTCGGGCCTTCGAGCAGCTTAAGCGCTCGGCCGATCCGGCTTACGACGCGCTGACCCGGCTCGCCGATCAGAACACAAAATTGCAACGGGCAGTCGCGCTCGGCACCGCGACGCAGGCCGAGGCGAATGCGGTCTACGCCAAGCTGCACGAGCAAGCGAATTTGACGATCGGACGCCTTGGCGGCATGACCGCGGCGCACGGCGACCTCGCCAAGGCCACGCGATTTACGCACACCGAGACGGCGATTTTGCGCGCCGGCTTGATCAACACCATTCAATCGCTCGCCTCCGGCGCCGGTACCATGCAGACGCTGCAAACGCAGCTTTTTCAGACCGCGCCCGCATTCGGCGCTGTGGCGCGCAATGTCAATGTGACGCATCTCGCCATCCTGGGCCTTGCGGCGCCCTTGGCGGTCGCGGCTGCCGGCTTCGCGGTGCTGCTCCAGCGCGCGAGCCAGGCCGAGGCGCAAATGCGCTCGTTCAGCGTCATTCTCCAGGCCACCGGGAATGCCGGCCTGGCGTCGCCGCAGGACCTGCTGAGCGTGACGCGATCGCTCCGCAACACCGGGTCGACAACGACGGAAGCGCAAACGCTGACCGAGGCAACGGCTCGCGCTCCCGGCATCAACCCGGCCTTCGCCGGCACGCTGGCGACCCTAGCGCGGGATATTGGCGCGGGCACCGGACAACAGGCCGTGGCCGTCGTCGGCGCGCTACAGAAAGCGCTGCTCGGCGGCGCGGATGCCGCGTCGAAATTCGTGTTCGAGCTGGCCGGTCCCGACGGGCTGTCGGCCGCCCAGGTCAAGACCATGCGCACCATGGAGGCCATGGGCAATCGGGCCGGCGCCGCCGGCGTCGCGATCGGCGCGCTGCAGAAGCGCTTCGGCGACTTGCATGAGAAGGCGCTGTCACCGTCGCAGCGGCTCGCAAACGAGGTGACCAGCTCGTGGCAGACCATGCTCGACAAGTTGAGCGAGACCGACACCATCCAGCGCGCTCGCGATGCGCTGATAGGGTTGTTCAATGGCGTCGCCGCGGCTGTCGCGACCGGCGGCAAGGCGATCTTGCCGAACGGCGAGCCGATCGGTTGGAATCCCGCCTGGGGACCCTACGACCCGAACAAACGGCTTATTCCTCAACTTATGCAGCCAAGGGTCGTCGCCGAGGCGCAGCTCCCGCCGCCGATCGCGGGCCGGCCGCCGAATTTCGACATCAAGCAGGGCGTGATCATGTCGGGCCAGGCCGCGGCCTTCGCCGACATGCTGGCGAGGGCCGCGGAGAAGCTGCCGCCGGGGTATGGCATCGTCGTCACCTCTTCGGGCCGGCCTGGCGGCTCGAAGTCATCGGTGGGCATGGGGTCCGCCCATGTTCAGGGCCTTGCTGCCGACTTCCAGATCATCGGGCCACAAGGTGCCATCCCAAACCAAGGCGCCGACACCACCGGCCTGTACGGGCAGGCCTACGCCAACGCGCTCGCCCACGCGCAGAAGGCCTATCCCGACCTGGCCGGGCAGCTGCGCAGCGGAGCCACGTTCGGCGCGCGGGGCGGCCCGATCAGCCCATCGTCGCCGGCCGACATCGGGCATATCGATCTGCGCGGCAGCGGCGCGCTCGGCGCCGCGACGGGGGGCGTTATCAGCAATGCGATCTCGGCCGAGGATGTCGCCGCGCTCGGGAAGGCGAAGGAGGGGTTTGACCGGCTCAATACCGCGACCCGGCTTTGGGGAGACGATCTTGTGCGTGCTCGCGCCGAGGCCGAGGCGCTGGCGTCGTCGACCTTCACGGGTACGGCAAAGGAGCTCGACGTGCGGCAGCGGGCGACACAGGCGCTCGCGCAGCACCGCATCGAGCTCGGAAAGGAGATCACGATCCTCGATCTCCGCACGGCGAGCGACCAACGGGTTGCGGAGGCGCTGAAGACATCCGAGGCGGCTGCGATCCAGGTCCAGGCGGCCGACCAGGCGCGCATCGAAACGATGCAGCGCGGCGGCGACGTGGCGCAGCGCACGGCACAAATTCTTTCCGCCTCGGCGGCGAAAACCTCGATCGATCTCCAGCGCTCGGCGAACGAGAACGAGCGGCGCACCGACCTGCTGAAACTCGAGGCGGGGCTTCAGGGGCAGAGCGCGGACGCGATTGCGGTGCAAGTTGCACACCTCCAAGCCAAGCAGGAGCTGGAGCGCCGGGGCGAGCCGTTGAGCAGCGACATTGCCAAGAACTACCTCCGCACTGCCGACAACCTGGCGGCGGCGAATGTGCACCTTCAGCAGGTCACGCGCGAAACCCAGCGCTGGGACGATCTCGTGCGCGGTGTTGCCGGTAGCGTCGAGACTTTCCTGACGAGCGCGATCGAAAACGCCTTCCGCGGCGATCGCGTGACGGACTGGGCGGCGACCGCCAAGAACGCGCTCGCCTCGATCGCGAGTCAGATCGCTAATGGCTTGTTGCTCAAGCCGCTGATCGGATCCGCGTTACAGGCGTTTGGGGCCAGCGGAAATATCGTCTCGCAATACGGCACATTCTCCGGGTCCGGCGGCGGCCTGTCGGTAACGCAGACCGGATCGAACACCTTTTCGCTGAGCAACGTGTCGAGCGCCGCCTCGCTGGGCCGCTCCACGGGCCTATTCGGCGATCTGGGGCTTAGTGACATCGGCGGTTCGATCAACCGTTTCGGCGCCTCCAACTTTGGCTTTGCGACGCCAACCGTCGGGCTGAGCGAGTCGTCGATTGCCTCGCTCGGCAACATGATCGGCATCGAGCCGTCGAGCCTCTCGTATCTTGGCAGCGCGAGCTCGATATCTGGCGGCGGCCTACTCGGCGGGACGACGCTGACCGGGCTTCTCGGCGGCGTTGGGGCCGGCGCGCTCGCGGGCGGCCTCATCAATTCGATGGTCGGCGGCAACCAGTTGTTCGGCACCATCGGCAGCGGCGGCGGCGCGCTCGCGGGCTCGATTCTTGGTTCCATTCTTTTCCCGGGTGTCGGGACGCTGCTCGGCGGCCTCCTTGGTGGTGCGGGCGGTGGGTTGTTCGGTGGGCCGCTCGGCAGCGACAGAACGACCGTTTCGGAAGGAAAGGTTTGCCTCACATGACCGCGTACATCTTCGACCGGCGCGACCCCAAGCGGCTGCTGATCTGTTCCGACACTCTCGGCTATACGCCGCATCGGTCGCACCCAAAACCGCGTGGTGCCGTTCTCGGACGAGTCAGCGACCGAGATGCTGCTCAATCCGGCGCTTGGGTGGCTGTTCGAACAATGCTTCGCGTTCCTGGGGAACGATCACAACTTCCTGCCGGCGCCGCGTCAGGAACGTAACGGCGGTGAGCGCCTGTAGCGCTGTCCGCTGTCGGACGACCTTGCGGGAGTCTGAGCCTTCCCGCGCTGTAGGGCGCTCCTAGCGCTCTTTCTGCGCGCGCAGAAAGTTCGAGGCTCCCCGGCCACCTAACGCCTGGCAGGCGCGACCAGCGGATAGCAGAGCAGAGGGTTCTCCGTAATTAGAGGCGCGACTCTGGCATCGAATAGGCGGGCAAGGCAGCGGAACGCGCTTGCCCCCTTTTGGACATAGAGGATTTCGAAGTCACCGCCGATCATGCCGACCCTGATCTCATACCCATCCTGCAGCAGCCCGAGCAGGGCGCGCGGCTCACCGCCCCACTGTTCCCATGTCTTGGGCACCGAGTGCGTCTGGGCGGTGCCGGGAGAGTAGTTGCCGCCCAGCAGCAACACCGCGGCAAGGATCAGGTGGCGCATCATTCGGCAGAGCATAGAGCATGGCCGAACGGCCGGCGCTTGCTTTTGCAGGCCGGCTCAATCAGCATGGTCCGTGGGTGTCAGAACCCGGACTGAAGAAAGGCAGGCAATCGGTTGGCGCCGAGTTGCTCGCCAGACGCGACAGCTTCAGCGCTGATCGCTTTCGACGCGCCTTGGCGGGCGCGCCATCCCGACCACTATGGCCGGGGGCGGTGCGCCATGTCCAGCGCGAAAGCGTAAAAGCGTGTCGACCTGTCTCTTCAGCAGGTTCTGACCCCCCGGCTGCTAGGTCCGTTTTCCTGGCGCGGCTGTCAGAGGCCGATCTGAAGAGGCAATCCAATGACAAATCCAACGCCTACCCTCGTCCGATCCCGGCGAGCGCCACCGCGGCAGCGCCGCCGGCTGGTCGACATCCGCAGCCGTCGGGCCCGGCAGGCGGTACAGCCGCCGACGATGACCGCCGACCTGGCGCTGCATGATCTCATGCGCGACGGCGACGTGATCGAGGTTGGGCGCCGCCGCTACCTGGTCGCGCAGGTGAACGACGCCGTGGTCGACCGGCTGATCCTCGCGTCCGCCGTCAACGAGGATGACGAGCCCGACGAGGATGCCGGGGTTGAGGACGAGCAATTCGGGGAGTTCGACAACAGCGACGACGAGCCCGAAGAGGACGATGAACCGGCGCTCGGCTGGGCCAACGAGGGCAGCCAGAGCAATCTCGCTGCGGGCTACGAGACGGCCGGCGACGAAGGCGAGCCCGATCTGGGATGGGCGAACACCGGGCCGCAGCTTCGCCTTGTCTCCGCCGACGAGGGCGACGGGGATTGCGACCGGGAGGACGATGATCCCGGCGGCGGCAATGTTGAGGACGGCGGCGAGCTGGACCCGTGCGACCTTGGCGAGCCAGAGGAACAGCACGGCTGATCGCGCCGGGGGCGCCAAAGGGTGTCCACTATTGACTACCCCCTTTCGGTCCTGACGGCGGCCAGCCGTGGTCGTCATTGGCAACGGCTGGCACCGCTCGGCGCGGGAAATGCCGCTCCCGGCGGTATTAAAGTAGGGTATTGCCCTAGTTAATGGTGGGTATTACCCATGATTAAGCCGCCACGCTCGGCCGCCCGCCGCATCGTAACCGGACCCGCCCGCCCGGCAGCCCAGCGGCGCGTCGACCACTCGGGCCCGACGAGCGCGGCGCGCTGGGCGTAATTCCGGGCGAACTTACTTTACCGCAGCATGCTGCTTGACTTACTTACTGCAATGAAGCAAGATGCTTTGAGCCGATCAAAGGATCGCCCCAAAGCATGCGCATCTCAGCCTACACGCCCAAGTTGACCGTCGCGGAGGCGGACCGTCGCTGGATGCCGGCGCTCGACATCTGCGAGTTGGCGGTTATCGGTGACGCTGACAAACCCGAAGTGCGCCGGTTTCTAAACAACGTCTCCGAGAAGGGGCATATCCCATTTGAAAAGCCGGAGAAGTCCAAAACAAGCCCGAAATTATATTCGTGTATTTCCGCGATCATGCTTCGGGTGATGCGCGAGATAACAGCATCGGGGCGCCCCTACGAATTTGCATCGCCAATCGCAGCGTATGTGGGTGAATTGGCGCGTCAACTGATTACGGAATGCGAAAAACTGGATGATATTGATACTGCCGAGGCTGACTGGCTTGTTCTTTATGAGACGAGCTGGAATGGCCAGGCCGAACACATCAGAACGGTTCGCGCAAGCGAATTAAATTCCGATATATTCTCGCATCACTATGATGTTGGCCTGTTTTCGGCGGGCGCGGTAATTTGGAACGTTCTCCGCAATTACCCTGATTATTGGGCGAGAGATCGCGTCCTTCGCGGCCTTGATCGGCCAGCCGGCCGTTACGATGGTTGCGACCTAAACGGGTATCCTCTCGATCCTGGTCATTCATGGAATCGAGACCTGCCGCCGCTTGAAAGAGCGAAGCGGCTGTTGGAGATCGAAGAATATATCGCGCGGCGCGAGGCTGAGCAGTCCGAACAGGCCGCCGATCCCGCGCCCAACCCCACGGCAAAATAATGCGCAGTTCGGCCATAAGCTGCCTGCCGCCGAGCCTCGCGCCGCGCGGCCTGTCGCGGGTGCAGTCGGCCGAATATGTCGGCATCGGCGTGACCAAGTTCGACGAGCTAGTCGCCGACGGCAGGATGCCGAAGCCGAAGCGAATCGACGGCCGCACGGTATGGGACCGCATCAAGCTCGATGAAGCATTCGCGGTGCTCGACGAGGGCAGCAGCGTCGGCGGCAGCCCCGGCAACAAATGGGACGGGCTATGAAAATCCGGCTCAGCGACGGCACGGGCGCGCGCGACTACAGGTTCCTCGCCGAGGATGTCGACCGGCACGGCAACGTTCGAATTTACTTTCGGCGCAAGGGTGAGCCGAAGATCCGGTTGACCGAGACGCCCGGCACCCTGGCATTCGATCGGGAGTATCAGCGCGCATTCACGGGTCAGCACGCTGAGCTGTCGGCGGCCCCTCGGCGCGCGGTCGGCGCGCGGTCGGCACCGGAAACGATGCGCTGGCTATGCGAGCAATACCTCGCCTCGGCCGCCTTCCGGGAACTCGACGAGAGCACGCGCCGGGTGCGCCGCAGGATACTCGATGCCATTTGCCAGCGGGCCGGCGCTTTCCCGTTCGCCGACATGGAACCGCGGCACGTCGCCAAGATCCGCGACGAGAAGGCGGCAACACCGGAGGCGGCCAACTCCTACGTGAAGGCGCTGCGCCAGCTGTTCGTCTGGGCCTGTCTGCCCGAATACGGCCACGCCACCAAGAACCCGGCACGCGATGTTGGCTACCTGAAAAGCCACAACCCCGAGGGGCACCGGGTTTGGTCAGAGGAAGATGTCGCCAAGTACGAAGCGCGACACCCGATCGGCACCAAGGCGCGGCTTACCCTCGATCTCTTCCTCTACACGGGCGTCCGAATTTCCGACGTGGTGAAGCTCGGCCCGCAGCTGGAGCGCGCCGGCAAGCTGATATTCAACGAGACCAAGGGCCGGGCGCGGATCATCAAAACCCATGAGCTGCCGATCCTGCCGCCGCTGCGCGCCAGCATCAGCACCACGCCTACCGGGCACCTCGTCTATCTGGCGACCCAAGGCGGGCACCCGTACAGCGTCAAGGGCTTCAGCAATTGGTTTGCGCGGCGGTGTCGCGAGGCCGGGCTCGATGCTGGCCTGACGGCTCACGGGCTGCGGAAGCTCGGTGCCGTGCGGTGCGTCGAGGCCGGCGCGACCGAGCATCAGCTCATGGCGCTGTTCGGCTGGTCGACCACGAAACAGGCGGCGCTCTACACCCGGAACGCCAACCGCGCGCGGCTTGAAGCCGGTGCGGCGCCGCTGCTGGCGCGCGCGCCGCCAGGGACCGATACCGAACGCAGCAGCAACGAGATTGTCCCACTTTTGCGGGCGGTTCGATCCGGTGGGACAATCAGGAGCAAAAAGCCTTGAAGATCAGCAGCGTTCTCGCGAGGTGGAGGCCGGACCCGGAATCGAACCGGGGTGCACGGATTTGCAGTCCGTTGCATAGCCACTCTGCCATCCGGCCCGATGGCAGGGGTGTATAGGCGCGTGGCCCGACGGGGGTCAAGCCGCAGCCGCGCCGGGGTGGTGTCTCAGTTGGCGCTGCATGAGCGTCGTGCGTCCTTCGAGACGCGCCCTTCGGGCGCTCCTCAGGATGAGGTTAAGATGTTGATCGCATTAAGAAAGAACCTCATCCTGAGGAGGCCGCAACGCGGCCGTCTCGAAGGACGCACGAGGATCATCCAACTTGAAATTGAGGCACTGCCCCGTGTCGGCAGGCGCCGACCACCCGATCCGGGCCGGAATCGCCGGGTTCGCGGTGGTTTGCCGCGGGGCTGGTGTTGCCGCTCCCCGGCGCGGCCCATATACTCGGAATATACTGATTGCGTCCGGCAAGCGGCGAGGGATCCAAGAATGGCGCGCGTTACCGTCGAAGATTGCGTGGTGAAGGTTCCCAACCGGTTCGAGCTGGTGCTGCTCGCGGCGCAGCGGGCGCGCGAGATTACCTCCGGCGCACCCTTGAGTCTCGACCGCGACGACGACAAGAACCCGGTCGTCGCGCTGCGCGAGATCGCCGACGAGACGATCGCGCTCGACCACCTCAAGGATTCGCTCGTGCGCGGCATGCAAAAGCATGTCGAGATGGACGAGCCCGAGGAGGCCCCCGATCTCGAGCAGACGCTGTTTGGCGTCGCCGAGCCGACCGCCCTGGGGATCGGCTCCGGGATGAGCCTTGTGATCGGGGAGGACGAGGCCGACGAGGAAGCGGTCGAGGAAGAACTCGAGGAGGACCTGCTCTCGATCGACGAATCGGACCAGGTCGGACTTGGCGTCGAGCCCGCGCTTGATGATGAAATCGCCGATGATGAAATCGCCGAGGATGAAACCGCTGCGGATGACGACGAAACCCCCGAAGGCGGCGGCGACGAACAAGCGCCCTGAGATTCCGATCGGTCCGGCCCGTCGGCGCAACGGCACAGAGGCAGCCGCGCGATGATGCGGCAATTCGAACTCGTGGAGCTGGTCCGGTCCTATGACCCGAAGGCCGACGAGGTCGCGCTCAACCGGGCCTATGTCTATTCGATGAAGGCGCACGGCGCGCAGCTGCGCGCCTCGGGCGACCCCTATTTCTCGCACCCGATCGAGGTCGCCGGGCTCCTCGCCCAGATGAAGCTCGACACCGCCTCGATCATCACCGGGCTATTGCACGACACGGTCGAGGACACCGTCGCGACGCTAGACGACATCGAGCGGTTGTTCGGGCCCGACATCGCCCGGCTGGTCGATGGCGTCACCAAATTGTCGCGGATCGAATTGCAGTCCGACCAGACCAAGCAGGCGGAAAATTTCCGCAAGCTCGTCCTCGCGATGTCCGAGGACATCCGGGTCCTGTTGGTCAAGCTCGCCGACCGCCTGCACAACATGCAGACGCTGCGCTTCATCAAGAGCGACGACAAGCGCCGGCGCATCGCGCGCGAGACGATGGACATTTATGTCCCGCTCGCCGAGCGCATCGGCATGCACCGCATGAAGGACCAGCTCGAGGATCTCGCTTTCGCCGAGCTGCACGCCGACGCGCGGGCCAGCATCAACGCGCGGCTCGGGTTTCTGCGCGAGCAGGGCGGCGACATCGTCGCACGCATCGTCGCCGAACTGACCGAAACGTTGAAGGAAGGCGGTCTCGCCGCCAGCGTTTCCGGCCGCGAGAAGTCGCCCTATTCGATCTGGCGCAAGATGCAGCGCAAGAACGTGTCGTTCGAGCAGCTCGCCGATGTAATGGCGTTCCGCGTGCTGGTCGACGGCACCGGCGATTGCTATCACGCGCTGGGCATCATCCATTCCGCCTATCACGTGGTTCCCGGCCGCTTCCGGGACTTCATCTCGACCCCGAAACCGAACAATTACCGCTCGTTGCATACCGGCGTGATCGGACCCGAGCGCCAGCGCATCGAAGTCCAGATCCGCACCCGCGAGATGCATGAGATCGCCGAGCTCGGGGTCGCGGCGCACTGGATCTACAAGCAGCAGGCGGGCCGGGTCGACGGGCGGCAATACCGCTGGCTGCGCGAGTTGCTCGAGATCCTCGAACACGCCTCGAACCCGGAGGAATTTCTCGAGCATACCAAGCTCGAGATGTTTCAGGACCAGGTCTTCGCCTTCACCCCGAAGGGCGATCTGATCGCGCTGCCGCGCGCCGCGACCCCGGTCGATTTCGCCTATGCCGTGCATTCGCAGATCGGCGACACCTGCGTCGGCGCCAAGATCAACGGCCGCCTGTTGCCGCTGCGCACCCAATTGTCGAACGGCGACCAGGTCGAGATCGTCACCTCGAAGGCGCAGACCCCGTCGCCGACCTGGGAACGCTTTGTCGTCACCGGCAAGGCGCGCGCCCGGATCCGCCGCTTTGTGCGCACCCAGCAGCGCACCCAGTATCTCGATCTGGGCCGCGCCATCATGCAGAAGGCGTTCCGCCAGCAAGGGCGGGATTTCTCCGAGCGGCCGCTCGAACCCGTGCTCGGGCAGTTCAACAGCGCGAGCGTCGAAGACCTCTATGTCGCGGTCGGCGAAGGGCTCGCGACTGGGCGCGAGGTTGTCAACGCCGCCTTTCCGCGGCCGCCCGACGACAAGGACAAAATCGTCCCGATCGCCCGCGCCCGCCGCAAGGGGAACCCGCGCGACAACGCGGTGTCGATTCGCGGGCTCATTCCCGGCATGGCGCTGCATTTCGCGGGCTGCTGTCATCCCTTACCCGGCGACCGCATCGTCGGCATCGTCACGACCGGCAAGGGGGTGACGATCCACACGATCGATTGCGACACGCTCGGCAGCTTCGCCGACGAGCCGGAACGCTGGCTTGACGTGGCCTGGAGCAGTGACGACGCGGATGTCGGGCATGTCGGCCGGATCAACGTCACGCTCGCCAACGAGGCCGGCAATCTCGGCAGTCTGACGACGACGATCGGCAAGCAAGGCGGCAATATCAGCAATCTCAAGATCACCAACCGCTCGACCGATTTCTTCGAGATCATGGTCGATATCGAGGTCGCCGATGTGCGGCACCTGACGACGATCATCGCGGCGCTGCGCGCGACGCCGGTCATCAACGCGGTCGAACGGGCGCGCGGCTAGTCCGATGATCCCCCGATGATCCTGGGCCTCGGCAGCGACCTGGTCGACATCCGCAGAATCGAGCGGGTGATCGAGCGTTTTGGCGACCGCTTTCTCGACCGTCTCTTCACCGATGTCGAACGCCGGCGCTGCGACCGCCGCGGCGCCACCCGAATCGCCAGCTATGCCCGTCGCTTCGCGGCCAAGGAGGCGGCGGCCAAGGCGCTCGGCACCGGGTTTCGAGCGGGCGTTTTCTGGCGCGATCTCGGGGTCGTCAACCTGCCGTCCGGGCAGCCCGGCCTGCTTCTGACCGGCGGCGCGCTGCGCCGGCTTGAAGCGATCACGCCGCCCGGCATGATGGCGCGGCTCGATCTCAGCCTGACCGACGAGCCGCCGCTTGCCCAGGCGGTTGTGATCATCAGCGCCCTGCCTGCTGCTGGTGACTCCCCGGGCACCCCGGGCGTGTGATATTGCCGCTGCGCCTTGACTTGCCGAGCCGCGCTTGGCTTGATCGCGCGCCCCCAGAGGCCGCCCATCGATCATGAAATCGAAATCAAGCCACAAAATCGCGTCCGCGAAAAAAACCTCCGGCGGCATTCTCGAAACCGTCAAGACCGTCGTCTACGCGGTCCTGATTGCGCTCGTCGTCCGCACCGTCGCCTACGAGCCGTTCAATATCCCGTCGGGCTCGATGGTGCCGACGCTGCTGGTCGGCGATTACCTGTTCGTGTCGAAATTTTCCTACGGCTATAGCCGGTATTCGCTGCCATTGGGCTTGCCGCTGTTCTCGGGGCGGATCTATCTGCCGTTCTCGGATTTGCCCCAACGCGGCGATGTCGCGGTGTTCAAGCTGCCGACCGACCCGTCGACCGACTATATCAAGCGAATTGTCGGTCTGCCCGGCGACCAGATCCAGGTACGCCACGGCAACCTCTATATCAACGACCAGCAGGTGCCCCGCCGGCCCAACGAAGATTATGTCTACGAGGAGGGCGGCTCGACGATACTGCTTCGGCAATATAATGAATCGCTGCCGCGCGAGCCGGGCGAGCCGCCGCTCGATCACCGGATCATCAAGGTCGGCAATAACGGACCGCTCGACAACACGCCGGTTTACGCCGTGCCGCCCGGCCATTATTTCGCGATGGGCGACAATCGCGACAATTCGCAGGACAGCCGCGTGCTGTCGGCGGTCGGCTACATCCCGACCGACAATCTGGTCGGCAAGGCGCAGTTCCTGTTCTTCTCGACCGACGGCTCGGCGCGGTGGTGGGAGATATGGAAATGGCCGTTCTCGATCCGCTACGGCCGGCTGTTCCGCGGCATCCACTGAGCGCGCTCGATGCCTCCGACGGCATCGGCCGGCGAGGACCCCTCCCTGCTGCTCGGCCATGCCTTCGCCCGGCCCGAACTGCTGGCCGACGCGCTGACCCATCCGAGCGCGCTGCCGCCGCGCCGGCAGGGGCGCCGACGCCCGCGGCAGCCGAAACCGCCCGGCGCTCCGAGGGGCGGCTATGAGCGCCTCGAATTTCTTGGCGACCGGGTCCTCGGCCTGGTCATCGCCGATCTATTGTGGCGGCGCTTCGAGCACGAGCCGGAGGGCGATTTGACGCGGCGCCTGACCAGCCTCGTGCGCCGCGATGCGCTGGCGCGCGTCGCCGCGACGATCGGTCTCGACCGTCATCTGGTGCTGTCGCCCGCCGAGGCCGCCGCCGGCGCCGCGCGCAACCCCGGCATCCTCGCCGACGTGCTGGAGGCGGTCATCGCCGCGATCTATCTGGACGCCGGGTTCGCCACGGCATTTGCCTTTGTCGAGCGGTTCTGGGAGCCGCTGCTCGGCGAGATGGCGGGGCCGCCGCGCGACCCCAAGACGACGCTGCAGGAATGGGCGCAGGGGCGCGGGCTGCCGCTCCCGGATTATCAGCTGGTCGCCACCAGCGGCCCGGACCATGCGCCGCAATTCACCGTTGCCGTGCGGGTGGCCGGGTTCGCCGAGGCCAGCGCCGCCGCGTCTTCCAAACGCGCCGCCGAAACCGCCGCAGCCGCATCGCTGTTGGAGCGGCTGACCGGTGCCGCCCCCATATAGGGTTTCATGTCGAAAACCTCTTCCGAACCTCGCACCAACTCCCCCCCTCCGGCCCCTTCCGCCCCAAGCTGCGGCTATGTCGCGTTGATCGGCGCGCCCAATGCCGGCAAATCGACGCTGCTGAACCAGCTCGTCGGCCGCAAGCTGGCGATCGTCACGCCGAAGGTGCAGACGACCCGCACCCGCCTCCTCGGCATCGTGCTTGTCGGCGAGGCGCAGTTGGTGCTGGTCGACACGCCCGGCATCTTTGAGCCGCGCCGCCGGCTCGACCGCGCGATGGTCGCGGCTGCCTGGGCCGGCGCGGCCGATGCCGACCAGATCGTGTTGCTGGTCGATGCCGCGCGCCCCGATGAGCCGGATACAAGGCGCATCGTCGATCGGCTGGTCGCGAGCGGCCGACGGGCCATCTTGGCGCTCAACAAGGTCGATCTGGTCCGCCGCGACACGCTGCTGGCGGTAGCCGATAGGCTCTTCGGCGATGGCTGCTTCGATCATGTTTTTATGATTTCGAGCCTGAAAGGCGACGGGGTCGAGGATCTAAAGCGGCACCTCGCCGCGGCGATGCCGCCGGGGCATTGGCTGTTCCCGGAGGACCAGCTCTCCGACGCGCCCGAGCGCTGGCTCGCGGCCGAGACCACCCGCGAGCAGGTCTTTCTGCAATTGCATGACGAATTGCCCTACGCCGCCTCGGTCGAAACCGAGTCCTGGGAGGAGCGCCGCGACGGCAGCGTGCGAATCGACCAGGTGGTCTATGTCCGCCGTCAGAGCCAGCGCGCGATCGTGCTCGGCGACAAGGGCCAGCGCATCAAATCGATCGGAGCCCGCTCGCGCGCCGAACTCGAACAGCTGCTCGATCGCCGCGTCCATCTGTTCCTGTTCGTCAAGGTGCGCGACAACTGGATCGAGGACCCCGAACGCTTCGCCGCCCTCGGCCTCGATTACAATGTTTAGCGCCGGAGGCACTTCTTTTGGCATCCCTCCAGTTGTCATGCCGGCGCAAGCCGGTATCCATGGATCGACCGCACGAGCGGCTGAAAAATGGATCCCGGCTTTCGCCGGGATGACAGGGTAGGTAAGCGGACCGGTCGCACCAGAACACCAATGGAGTGGCGCGACACCGGGTTTGTGCTGGCGGGGCGGCGGCACGGCGAGAGCGGGCTGATCGTCGAGCTGTTGACATCGGAGCACGGCCGCCATGCCGGGCTGGTGCGCGGCGGGCAATCGCCGCGCCGACGCGCGTTGCTGCAACCGGGCAACGCCGTCGCCGCGAGCTGGCGCGGCCGGCTGCCCGAGCATCTGGGCACGCTCGAATGCGAACTCACGGCAGCGCACGCCGCCCGTTTTCTCGACGACCCCGACCGGCTCGCCGCGCTCGGCGCGGCGACCGCTCTGCTGCTCGCTTCAGTGCCCGAGCGCGAGCCGCACCGCGATCTCTATCTGTCCTTTGCCGGTTTGATCGGGGCGCTCGATTCGGCGGACGCCTGGGCGCAAGCCTATGTCGGGTGGGAATGCGGCCTGCTGGCGGCGCTCGGGTTCGGGCTTGATCTCGGCCGTTGCGCGGCGACCGGCACGACCGACGAGCTTGCCTATGTGTCGCCCCGTTCGGGCCGCGCGGTGTCGCGCGGGGCCGGCCGGCCCTACCATGACAAGCTGTTGCCGCTGCCCGAGTTTCTGTGGCGCGAGGCGCCCGCCGGCCCGGCCGACATTGTCGACGGGCTGGTCATGACCCAGTATTTCCTGCTGCATCATGTGCTGTCGCCGCACGGGCTGAGGCTCCCGGACGCACGCGAGCGCCTCCTCGAACGAATGCGGCGGCTCGCTGTCCCTGGTATCATGGACGGCTGAGAACCACGAGGCTTGGTAGCAATGTCCGATACCGCCCTGAGCGGCGAGATCCGCGACGTCGATTTCGCCGACGCGCTTGGCGAGCGCTATCTGTCCTACGCGCTGTCGACGATCATGGCGCGCTCGCTGCCCGATGTGCGCGACGGGCTGAAGCCGGTGCATCGCCGCATCCTGCACGCGATGCACGAGCTGCATCTCGATCCGGGCTCGGGCTACAAGAAATGCGCCCGCGTCGTCGGCGACGTGATCGGCAAGTTCCACCCGCATGGCGAGATCGCGGTCTACGAGGCGCTGGTCCGGCTCGCCCAGGATTTCGCGCAGCGCTATCCGCTGGTCGACGGGCAGGGCAATTTCGGCAATATCGACGGCGATAACGCCGCGGCGATGCGCTACACCGAGAGCCGGCTGTCGGCCGTCGCCGGGGCGATGCTCGACGGGCTCGACGACGATTCGGTCGATTTCCGCTCGACCTATGACGGCGAGGACAAGGAGCCGGTCGTGCTGCCGGCGCGGTTTCCAAACCTGCTCGCCAACGGCTCGGCCGGCATCGCGGTCGGCATGGCGACCAGCATCCCGCCGCATAATGCCGGCGAATTATGCGCGGCCCTGCTGCATTTGATCGAGCACCCGGATTGCGGCACTTCCGACCTCGTGGCGCATGTCGCCGGCCCCGATTTTCCGACCGGCGGGGTCCTGGTCGAGCCCGCCGACAGCATCGCCGAAGCCTATGCGACCGGGCGCGGCGGCTTTCGCCTGCGGGCGCGCTGGCACAAGGAAGCACTGAACCACGGGCTCTATCAGATCGTCGTTACCGAGATCCCGTATCAGGTGCCGAAGGGAAGGCTGATCGAGAAGGTCGCCGCCTTGCTCGAAGACAAGAAATTGCCGCTGCTCGCCGATATCCGCGACGAGTCGACGGGCGAGGTACGCCTCGTGCTCGAGCCGAAGACGCGCAATGTCGATGCCGAATTGCTGATCGAGCAGCTGTTCCGGCTGACCGAACTCGAAATCCGGGTGCCGCTCAACCTCAACGTCATCGACCCGGCCGGGGTGCCGCGGGTGATGAATTTGAAGCAGGCGCTGCAGGCGTTTCTCGACCATCGCCGCGAGGTATTGCTGCGCCGCAGCCGGCACCGCCTCGCCGCGATCGGCCGGCGCATGGAGATCCTGCGCGGGTTCGTCATCGTCTACGTCAATCTGGACGAAGTGATCCGCATCGTCCGCGAGTCCGACGACCCGAAGGCCGAGATGATGGCGCGCTGGGGTCTGAGCGACGTACAGGTCGAGGCGGTCCTCAACATGCGCCTGCGCACGCTGCGCCGGCTCGAAGAGATCGCGATCACCAAGGAACTCGGCGGGCTGTCGTCCGAGGGAGCCGATCTGGAGGGGCTGCTCGCCAGCGACAAGCGGCAATGGCGGGCGCTCGCCAAGGAGGTTGCGGCGACCGGCAGGGAATTCGGCGGCGACACTGCGCTCGGCCGTCGCCGCACGCTGATCGGCGCTGTGCCGCTTGCCGTCGAGATCCCAGCGGAAGCGCAGATCGAGCGCGAGCCGGTGACGGTCTTGTGCTCGCGGAAAGGCTGGATCCGCGCGGTCAAGGGCCACGCGGTCATCGCCGCCGAGCAGAAATACAAGGAAGGCGACGGGCCGCGTTTCACGGCGCCGGCCGAAACCACCGATCGCCTGATGATTTTCGGCAGCAACGGGCGGTTCTATACGCTCGGAATCGACCGGCTGCCGGGCGGGCGCGGGCAAGGCGAGCCGCTGCGGCTGATGATCGACCTGCCGAACGAGCACGACATCGTCGCGCTGTTCCCGTATCGGCCGGGGCTGCGCCTGTTGGTGGCGGCCGATGACGGGCGCGGCTTTGTCGTCGACGGGGCCGAGGCGCTGGCGCAGACCCGCGCCGGCAAGCAGGTGCTGACCCCGGCTTCCGGCGCGCGCGCCGCGATATGCGTGGCGGCCGAGGGCGATGCGGTCGCCTTTGTCGGCGACAACCGCCGCCTGCTGGTCGTCGATCTCGCCGAGATCCCGGAGATGGCGCGCGGCCGCGGCGTCATCCTGCAACGCTACCGCTCGGGCGGGCTCGCCGACGCCAAGGTGTTTCCGTTGGCGCAAGGGCTGTCGTGGCGCCAGGGCGAGACCCGCACCCGCACCGAAATCGACCTGACCCCGTGGCGCGCCCCGCGCGGCGGCGCCGGGGCCAGCGTGCCGCAAGGCTTCCCGCGCTCCGGCAGGTTCGGATAGCGCCGGCCCTTGGGTCGGGCGGCGCGAGCCGGCTTCGGTATCAGGCGGCCGCGCGCTTTGCCGGGCGGCGACTTGGAAGATTTGGCGGGGGCAGCAGAAGATCCGCGGGAATGTGAAAGCGGGCGCGCAGGCGCTGCACCATTGCCAGGCTCAGCTCCTTGCGCCCGCGCAAGACCTCGCTGACCCGGCTGGCCGTGCCGAGTAGCGGTACCAGATCGGCGCGATTCAGCCCGTGTTGTTCCATCAGATAGCGTATCGCGTCGGCCGTCTTCGGCCGGCGCGGCGGGTATTTCTCCTGCTCGTAGGCGGCGATCAGCCGCGCCTGCGCCCTCAGCCGCGCCATATCGGCGGGCTCCTCCGAGGCCATCAGCCGATCGACCAGCGCGCGGGCTCGCGCCAATTCGGCATCGCTGTCGATCGCGATCAGGGTCGCGTCCATCACACCGCCTCCGCGTCGATCCGGTCGTACTCGGCGAGATGGTGCACAGTTCCAAAATTTGGAAGTGCGGGCGACCGCACCTGACCGGAATCCGGCCAGCCTGCTGTAGGCTTGGGTCAGGCGGCGCAATCCGATAGGGTTGCGGCAACGCTCGAAGCCCGAGGGAGGACGCCGTGCAATTGAGCCGTGAGGAGCTGATCCGCGCCTATCGCGACATGGTCACGATCCGCCGTTTCGAGGAGCGGGTGCAGGAGGAGTTCTCCAAAGGCGGCATCCCCGGCTTTGTCCATCTCTATGCCGGCGAGGAAGCATCAGCGGTCGGGGTGTGCACGCATCTCGGCCCCAAGGATTACATCGCCAGCACCCATCGCGGGCACGGCCACTCGATCGCCAAGGGCTGCGATGTCGTCGGCATGATGTGCGAATTGTACGGCCGGCAGAGTGGGCTGTGCGGCGGCAAGGGCGGCTCGATGCACATCGCCGATCTCGACGTTGGCATGCTCGGCGCCAATGGCATCGTCGGCGGCGGCCCGCCGTTGGTGGTCGGCGCCGCGCTGACCGCGAAGACGCTCGGCACCGGCACGGTCGCGGTGTGCTTTAGCGGTGACGGCGCCTCCAACCAGGGCACCACCTTCGAGGCGCTGAACATGGCGGTCGTGCTCAAATTGCCGGCGATCTTTGTCTTCGAGAACAACCAGTATGGCGAGGGCACCGGGGTCGCCTACGCGGTCGGCAGCGGCGACATCGCCGGCCGGGCTCGCGGTTTCGGGCTGCCCGCGGTCAAGGTCGACGGCGACGATTTCTTCGCCGTGCACGAAGCGGCGCGCGAAGCCATCGAGCGCGCCCGCACCGGCGGCGGCCCCAGCGCGATCGAGGTCGATACGTGTCGCTTTTACGGCCACCATTCGGGCGACGCGCAGCTCTATCGCGGCAAGGACGAGGTCAAAAACCTGCGCGACCAGCGCGACTGCCTGCAACATTTCCGCCGCCGGGTCGACGAGGCGAAGCTGCTCGACATGGACGCGCTCGACGCGGTTGATGCCGAGATCGCGGCGCTGATCGAGCGCGCGGTCGTCACGGCGCGGGCTGCCCCGGTGCCGCCGGAAAGCGCGCTGTTGACCGACGTATATGCCTCGTATTGAAATCCTCAATGCGCATGAGTAGAACATTTTCGTCCGCCCGATACAGGACCAAGCCTGCCGAACAGTTTTCTGAGGCAGAAAAAATACGTCGTGCTGAGTACATGCAGCTTCTGCAACTTCATAATGATAACCGAATTGATTATAATGTCCGAAAATGGGAAAATCTAAAATTTTTCCAAGGAATTGTACTAGCGATTTTAGCTGCCGCACTTGTTGGTCTTACGACGATTTTAGACAAAAAATTGCATTGCCAATCTTCAGGGCCGGCGTTACTGCTGGGGATTACATTTTTGGCTCTGATCGCATTTTATGCGGCTAAGGCAGGAACGCAAAATTTACTGCGAGAGGGAGTTTTGTTATTGGATGAAGAGGTTTCTGTCTTCAAAATTGCGAAATATCTTGGATTAGATAAACAGATACTAGAACGTCAACGACAATGGTTTCCAGGAGATAGCCACCTCCTATCATTTAGATGGAGGGAATGGAAGAAAAATCCGGAAACGGACATTTATGCGAGGGATTTGTGGCATTATCTCAATATTAGATCTGAAAACAATGGCCTATATATATATTGTAAAAAATTGTTTAGAATAGAACAAATAACTGCAATTTTTCTTGTCGTGGCGTCGTTATTTTTTCTTGTAACTGGACTCTGGGGATCCTTCGTCTGCGAACGGCCGCCCGAGTCCATCGGAGTAATAATTAGAAGAGCGTTAGTTTTGATCGCTGGAACTATATGAAAAGATGCTACATGAAAGGCAGACATAAGGGCCAAAAAAACAGCGCGTCGAGCTGGCATGAAGTGGGCGATCGCCTTTGAAGGGCGAAAACAATTCAATGCGCTTTCGCACTAGGAAGGCATCTACCCGTGGCCTCTTTGGGGCGTTCTTATTTCCTCATTGACATTTCTTAGGGAGCCCCGCGATGCCGCAGAAATCGATCCGCCAGGCGCTGAACGAGGCGCTCGCCCAGGAGATGCGCCGCGACCCGCGCATCATCGTGATCGGCGAGGATGTCGCCGGCGGCGCCGGCAGCGAGGGTCAGCGCGACGCCTATGGCGGCGTGCTCGGCGTGACCAAGGGCCTCTTCGGCGAGTTTGGCGAATCTCGGGTCATCGACACGCCGATCACCGAGAGCGCGATCATGGGCGCCGCCGCCGGCGCCGCCGTGACCGGGCTCAGGCCGGTCGCCGAATTGATGTTCAGCGATTTCTTCGGGGTGTGTTTCGACCAGATCTTCAACCAGGCCGCCAAGTTCCGCTACATGTTCGGCGGCAAGGCGACGACGCCCTTGGTGATCCGCACGATGATCGGCGCCGGGCGCAGCGCGGCGGCGCAGCATTCGCAGAGCCCCTATGGCATCTTCACCTCGGTGCCGGGGTTGAAATGCGTCGTGCCGTCGAACGCCTACGACGCCAAGGGCCTTCTGATCAGCGCGATCCGCGACGACGACCCGGTGATCTTCTGCGAACACAAGCTGATGTACGATCTGCGCGCCGAGGTGCCGGACGAGCCCTATACGATCCCGTTCGGCGAAGCCAACATCGTGCGCGACGGCGACGATGTAACGATCGTCGCGCTCGCCCGCATGGTGCATTACGCCGCCGAGGCGGCCGAGGCGCTGGCCAAAGAGGGGATCGAAATCGAGCTGATCGACCCGCGCACGACCTCGCCATTGGACGAGGACACGATATTGGAGAGCGTCGAGCGCACCGGGCGCCTCGTGATCGTCGATGAGGCGACCCCGCGCTGCTCGTTCGCCACCGACATCGCCGCGCTGGTCGCCGACCGCGCCTTCGCCGCGCTGAAGGCGCCGATCCGCCGGGTCACCGCGCCGCACACCCCGGTGCCGTTCAGCCCCAGCCTCGAAAAGCTCTACATCCCAAGCCCGGAAAAGATCGCCGCCGCGGTGCGCGAGGTATACGGGTACGCGAAATAGAGGATTGTCACCCCGGCGAAGGCCGGGGTCCATTCCTCAGCCGCTCGGAACGCGGATAAGTGTATCCCGGCCTTCGCCGGGATGACGAATAGGGTCGCAGGCAAATGACCGAGATCACCGCGATCACGATGCCGAAATGGGGGCTGACGATGACCGAGGGGAAAATCCTCGGCTGGCTCAAACAGGAGGGCGACAGCTACGGGGCCGGCGAGGAACTGCTCGAAATCGAGACGACCAAGATCACCAATGTCTTCGAGGCGAGCGATCCCGGCATTTTGCGCCGCATCGTCGGGGCGGCCGGGGCGAGTTTGCCGGTCGGCGCGCTACTCGCGGTGTCGGCGCCGCAGAGCGTTCCCGATGCCGAGATCGACGCCTTTGTCGCCGGGTTTGCCGCACCCGAGCCGGCGGCCGAGGCCACGGCGGAAGACACCGCCCTGGCGCCGCGCGAGATCGAGGCCGGCGGCCGAAGGCTGCGCGTGCTCGATCTCGGCGGCGGGAGCGCAACCCCGGTGGTGCTGGTGCACGGTTTCGGCGCCGATCTCAACGCCTGGATGTTCAACCAGCCGGCATTGGCCGGGAGCCGGCGCGCCATCGCGCTTGACCTGCCGGGTCATGGCGGCTCGGTCAAGGTGGTCGGCGCCGGCGATGCCGAGATTTTTGCGGGGGCGGTGTCGGATGTCCTGGCCGCGTTCGATCTCGACCGGGTGCATCTTGTCGGCCATTCGATGGGGGGCGCCATCGCCATTGAGGTTGCCCGGCAACAGAAGGAGCGGGTCGCCTCGCTGACCCTGATCGCCAGCGCCGGGCTCGGCCCCGAGATCAACGGCGCCTTTATCGACGGCTTCGTGCGCTTGCAGCGACGGCGCGAGGCGCCCGAATTGCTGGCGGCCCTGGTACACGACCCGGCGCTGATCAGCCGGGCGATGATCGAGGAATTGCTGCGCTACAAGCGGCTCGACGGGGTCGACGCGGCCCTCGCGACGATCGCGCGCGCATGGTTCGCGCAGGGGAGCCAAGTGCTCGACCTGCGCCCGGCGCTCGCCGCGCTGTCGCTGCCGGTGCAGGTCATCTGGGGGCACGACGACCGGATCATCCCGGTCGCCCATGCCGAGGCGCTCGCCGGCACGCTGCCGGTCCACATCCTCGACCAGGTCGGGCACCTGCCGCAGATGGAGAAGGCGGGCGAGGTCAACCGGGTGATCGCCCGCTTCCTCGACGCTCACGATTGAGCCTACGGCCCCTCGGGCTTCTCGATCAGCGCCAGCAATTCCATGCCGAGGCCGTAGCCCAATAGATCGTGCATCTGGCGGCGCAGATATTCGGTCAGCATCAGGCGCGTGTAGCGCAGCGCCAAGGTCGGCTTCTTGGTCAGCCCCTCGGCCAGTTCCCAGGCGCGCGCCATCAGCTGGTCGGGCGGCAATACCTCCGCGACCAGCCCGAGTTCGAGCGCCTGCTTGGCATCGAGGGTCTGGCCGGTCAGCAGGTAATAGCGGCCGCGGTTGAAGCCCAGCAGCAGCGGCATCACGATGTGCATGCCGTCGCCCGGCACCACGTCCGACGGGAAATGGGCGGAATCCTGGAATTGCGCGGTATCGGCGGCGAGCACGATGTCGCCCAAGAGCGGGATCTCGGAATGGCGCCAGGCCGGGCCGTTGATCGCGCTGATCACCGGCACCTCGATTTCGAGGAGCCGCATCAGCAAATGCCGGCCCTCCCAGTGGATGCGGTCGATGCGCTCGGCCGGCGGCCGGGTCGGGAAGGACGACGTGCCCGGGGTCGCGCGCGGCCCGGAAAACTCAGGCCCGGTGCCGGTCAGGATCACCACCCGGTTGTCGCGGTCGCCGCCGACATCGTGAAACGCCTCGGGCAATTCGCCATGCGGCCCGAACCCCCAGCGCAGCGATTGGCCATCGGTGTGCAACGTCATCTGCAGGATGCCGTCGCGCCGCTCGAAGCGGACGCACTGGTACTTATTGGCGTAGTCTTCGAGCTTGCTCATGCGGTCCTCCGAACCCGTAGGGTGGGTTAGCGTAGCGTAACCCACCACAGTTCCGCGGCAAGCATGGTGGGTTGCGCTACGCTCCACCCACCCTACGCCGCTACCTCAGCCACTCCAGGATCGCGGCGGCGACTTCGTCTGGTTTGTCGAGTTCGGCGAGGTGTCCGGCGCCGGGGATGACGCGGATCTCGGGCTTGCCGGAAATTCCGTGCGCAAATTTGTCGGCGTAGCTGCGCGGCACGATGCGGTCCTCGCCGCCCCAGATCAGCAGCGTCGGTGCCGTTATCAACGGCAGGCGCTTTTCGAGCTTGGTATTGCCGAGCGGCCAGAAGATTCGGGCAGCGGCCTCGCTGGCGCGCACCTGCTCGATCGGCCATTCCGGCGAGTTCTGGCCCTCGGGCGGGGCCTTCAGCGCCTCCCAGCAGGCCGGATCGGCGCACATCAGCCCCGGTACGTCGGGGGCGCGCTGGGCCCAGGGATCGGTCGCCGGGTCCGCTTCGTCGAACAGGCCCCACGGCGCGATCAGCGCGAGCCGCTTGACCTGATGCGGCCAGATCGCGGCGAATTCGGCGGCGAGCGACCCGCCGGCCGAGCTGCCGACCAGATCGGCGCCGTCGAGCCCGGCCTTGTGGACGAGCTGCCGCACCGCCAGCACCCAATCGAGATGGCTGTCGAGCACGGTATGACCGCGCTCGCCGCCGGGGAAGCCGGGCAGCGACGGCACGATCACGGTGCGCTCGCGCGCCAGCGCGTCGAGGAACGGGATCCAGCGCGGCAGCCCGCCAAACCCGGCGAGAAACCCGATCGTTGGCCCAGACCCGGCGGTCCATACCCGGCAGGAAAAGCCGTTCAGCTCGATCGACGAGGTCCGCGGCTCAGGCATCGTGTCGCCCCACTGTCATCCCCCACCCCAACCCTCCCCCGCTTACGGGGGAGGGGGTGGACGGAGCGCACTCGGCCGCTTTCGCTCGCGAGCAACAGAGGATGGCACTGGCGCCAGCGGCAAGGCGGTCCCCCTCCCCCGCAAGCGGGGGAGGGTTGGGGTGGGGGCGACCGAGGGAAACCATCATTCCGCTGCCATCGTGCCGGGTTGGGCCGCGGGCTGGAACGACGGCAATGCCGCGCGGTCGGCCCGATCCATCGGCTTTGGCCACCAGCGGTCCTCCCATTCGGAGAACACATCGCCCAGTTGGGGCATCACCTGCTCGGCAAAGAGCTTCGTATTGTACTTGGCGAGGTCCTTGTTCATGTTGCCGAACTGCAAGAGCAGCATCAAATGGCCGACATTAAGGTTGTGCGCGACTTCCTTTAGTTGCGCGGCGACCTCGTCGGGCGAGCCGATGATCACGTAGCCCTTGTCGACGATCGCGTCCATCTCGCGCGCCAGCGTTTGGAACTTGGATTCGTAGCGCGAGGCCGCGGCGGCCTGCGCCACCTGGCTCTGGATGCCGCGGCGCTGGGTCTCCTCGGTCGTATAGCCCGGCGGGCCGGCGAAGCGCGGGTCGACATGGAGGCAGCGGCCGTAGAAATACTCGGCCGGCTCGCGATAAAGCTCGAACGCCTTTTCGCGGGTCTCGGCGACCCCGACGAATTGCAGGAAGCCGGCGTGGTAGGGGTTCCGGTCCTTGCCGAGCCGGTCCATTTCCTCCCAGAACCCGTCCATCGTCGCCTGTCCGGCCTTGTAGCCGTAATAGGACAGGTAGCAATAGACGTGGTCCATCTGGGCGCACCAGCGCCAGGTCTCGACCGAGCCGCCGCCCGGGATCCAGATCGGCGGGCGCGGCTTCTGTATCGGGCGCGGCCAGATGTTGACGTAGCGCTGCTGGTTGAAGCGGCCGTTAAAGGCGAAGGTGTCGGGCTCGGTCCACGCCCGGACGACGAGGTCGTGGGCTTCGAGATAGCGCTCGCGCAGCATCGACGGGTTCTGGCCGTAGGCGTAGCAGGTGTCCATCGGCGAGCCGACCGGGAAGCCGGCAATCAGGCGCCCGCCCGAGATCACGTCGATCATCGCGAACTCTTCGGCGACCCGGGTCGGCGGGTTGTAGAGCGCCAGCGAATTGCCGAGGACGCACAGCGCGGTGTCGGTCGTGCGGCGCGCCAGGGACGACGCGATCAGGTTCGGCGACGGCATCAGCCCGTAACCGTTCGAATGGTGCTCGTTGACGCAGACCGCGTCAAAGCCGCATTCGGCGGCAAATTCCAATTCGTCCATGAAGTCGTTGTACATGTGATGCGCGCGAAGCGGGTCGAACAGCGAGGAATGGATGTCGACCCATACCGAGGGATGTTGCTCACGAAAATCGTCGGGCAGCTCGGTGTACGGCATCAGATGAAACCACATCAGCTTCATGGCTGCTCCTTCGGAACGGCGTTCAGAAAACCGCGACCGGGGCAGCCTGACCCGAGAGAGGGGGCGCGTCAACCCGCCATCACCGGCCCGCAACCCTCCGATAACCCCCCGATAGAGGTGCTCTTTCGGATGGTGTCGGAACATCCCGTTGACACCGCCCGCCGGCTCTTGCGACAATTTTTGGCGCTTCCCGCTTGGATGCCGCTACGCCGCCGTCTATGGTCCTGCCCGATGCGGATGCGTTGGTTGGGCCGAGCTTGGTAAGGGTCCGGCCGGCCGGTCCGGCGCGGGCCGTGGTGGCGGTGCCTCACGGGCCGGGAATGCGAGCATCGGTCATCGCGTTGGTGATTGAGGACGAGGCGCGCGTGCGGCGCGGCGTCCGTGCCCCTCGAAATTGGACTTGACTGTCGTCGGATCGGGAATTTCGTCGAATGAGGACTATTACCGGAGAAGAGCGCTCGCCTGAAGCGGGTTCGCGGGGGCCGGGCGCCGCGAGGCGAGGCCGCGCCGCGCCCCGAACCGGGCCCGCGCCGATCGCGGAGCCGACGCCGACAGCGCCGCTCCGTTCGGCCGAGCCCGAGGCGCCAGCGGTTTCGGTCACGACGGTCAGGATGTTGCGGGTCGATCCGGGCCTTTATGCGTTGCGCATCGGCGAATTGACCGGCGCTCCGGGCGACATCGCCGGCATGAGCGTACCGGTGGCGCATGTGTCGGCGCCTTTTGCCGAAGACGGCAACGGGGTCGAGATCGTCGCCGCGTTCCCGCGGCGCGGACCGTGGCTCGGCAGGGAGGGCGGCACGGTCATCCTGCGCTCGCCGCCCAGGGGCGGGTATGTGATCGTCACGGTCTATGGCGGAGCGGTCTATGGCGGGGCGGGTCAGCACACCGGCGAACTGGCGCTCGACCTGCATCGCCTCGACGGACCGGGCGGCATGGCCGCACTCGGGACCGGGCAACCCGAGTTGCCGCCGAGATCGCCGGGCTCCGGTGCGACCGGCCCGCGGGCCGCGGTTCTGTCGGGCACCCGGGACATCCCGACCGAAATCCTTCTGCATATCGAGCGCGCCGGCGATCGCCTGTTTCCGGGTCGCGGCTGGGTCGGGGCGCTGGGCCGGAAGATGCGGATAGAAGCCTTCGGTTTCCGGCCGCTCGAGCAACTGGCGCCGGCCGATGTCGAGATGAAGGGGTTTCTGCCGAATGGCGGCGAGACGCCATGGGTCGCGGGCGGCACCTTATGCGGCACAAGAGGCCGGGGGTTGCCGCTGACCGGCTTCGCGCTGCGGGTCGTGCCGCAGCACGCCGACCGGTTCGACGTCCTCTACCAGGGCTCCTTTTTTGCCGGCGGCATTTCCGAGCAGCATCGCAACGGATCGCCGTGCCGCGCGGCCGCCGGGGACGACCCGTTGGAAGCCATCAACATTCGCCTGATCGAACGCGTCCCCGAACCCGCTGGCGCATCCGACGACGAGGGGACCGAGACGGGCGATTGAGCCGAGCGAGACCTCGTTCAGCGGGCGTCAGACCCGATACGCATCGCGGCGGATCGGGGGCGCTCCCGCCCGGTGTCAATGAAATCAGTTCTATCTATCTTGGACGGTTATGAAGTTTTTATTTGTTCACCAGAACTTCCCTGGTCAGTATCTGCATCTGGTCCGGCGCCTCAAGGATGCTGGACACGAAATCATCTTCGTCACACAGCGCCGCGACCGCGAGGTCGAGGGCGTGCCGAGCCTCGAATACATGGCGCTGCCGGTGTCGACCGGCGTGCAACCCTATCTGCTCGATCTCGAAGCCAACACGATGAACGGGCTCGCCGTCGCCCGGTTGTGCGAGGGACTGAAGCAGGACGGATTTACCCCCGACATCGCGATCGGGCATACCGGGTGGGGCGAATTGCTGTTCATCAAGGACGTCTGGCCCGGAGTGCCGCTGCTCGGGTATTTTGAATTCTTTTATCGCGTCGCCGGTTCCGACCTCGATTTCGACCTGGAGTTTCCGCCCAACGCGGACGACGCCTTTCGGATGCGGATGCGCAACGCATCCAACCTGCTGAGCCTGGACGCCGTCGATTGGGGCCATACCCCGACCAAGTGGCAGCGCGACCAGTATCCGAGCCTGTGGCACTCGCGCATCAGCATCATCCATGAGGGGATCGATACGACGCGCGTCCGCCCCGACCCGACGGCGCGGTTGTGGCTGCGCGGCGGCCTGTCGCTGTCGCGCGACGACCAGGTGATCACCTACAGCGCGCGCAACCTCGAGCCCTATCGCGGGTTCCATGTCTTCATGCGAGCCCTTCCGGCGGTGCTCGAACGCTGCCCCAATGCCCGAATCATCATCGTCGGCGGCGACAACGTCAGTTACGGCCGGCGGCCGCCGCAAGGAAACAGCTGGCGCGAGTACATGCTGGCGGAGGTGCACGGCCGGCTCGATCTCAACCGCGTCCATTTTGTCGGCTGGGTACCGTACGAGCAGTATCTGGCCATCCTGCAGATCTCGGCGGCTCACGTTTACCTGACCTATCCGTTCGTGCTGTCCTGGGGCCTGCTCGAAGCCATGGCCTCCGAATGTATGCTGATCGCATCGCGCACGCCGCCGGTCGAAGAGGTCATCGACGGCGTCGACAACGGCTATCTGGTCGATTTTTTCGATCGAAACGCGCTCGTCGAACGGATCTGCGAGGTATTGCAGAACCCGGCTGATACGGAGCGGATGCGGCGCAATGCGCGGCGCACCGTCATCGAGCAATTCGACCTGAATACGAAATGCCTGCCGGCGCATCTCGCGCTGATCCGCGAGCTCACCGGGATCGACCCGATGGCGTCGGCGGCAGCGCCGCGGGCAAGGGCTAAATCGGTGAGGGCAAAATCGGCAGGGGCAAAGCCGGCGGCAACACCCGTGACGCCGTCAGAACCGCGTCCGCGGCAACGCCGCAGCGGGACCAAACGGCCCGTGCTCGCCGCCAACCAATGAAGACTCCGGCGCGCTCGCAGCGGCCCAAATCGGCGGGCACCTCCGGCGCACCGGCCTCAGGCGCACCGGGAGAAGGCGCGGCCCCGTCTGCGGGGTCCCCCGCGGCGGCGGCCTCGCCCGATTGCGTCGCCCGGCTGGTGCCGCTCGACCCCGGGTTCTACGCCTTCAGCCTCGCTGCCGAGACCAACTGGCGCGAGCCGATCGCCGGACTCGCCGTGCCCGCGATCCACATCTGCGCACCGCCCGATATCGGCGGTGCGATCGAGATCAGCGACGGTTTCGGCCGAGCGACTCGGGGGATGGCCGAGACCGGGATCGCCGAGTTGGGGCTGGCCGGGTCATGGCTGGGGGGCCGGCGCAGAATGCTGTTCGTCAGATCGCCGGAGGGTGGCGGCGCGGCGCTCGTTACCGCCTATCTGGCGCGCGATCCGGACGCCGCGCCGCTCGATCTGGAAATCCGTCGCCTCGGCGCGAGCGACGATCGGGCAGCGGAGGCGGCGTTAGGGTTGTCCGGCGGGGCGGTCCCGGAGCTGCCGGTTTTGATGACTCTCCGAATGGGTGATCGCGCTCAGGCGCACAGACCGCCGCAACCGGCGAGCCTCGACATCGTCGCGCATATTCGGGGCCGGGGCGATGTGCGCTTTGTCGACAGCCCCTGGGTCGGGCGCCTCGGCTCGGGGTTATGGATCGAGGCGTTTACGATCCTGCCGCGCAGCCCGGCGGTCGCCGCTGCGATCGAATACAAGGGATTGACCGCCAGCGGCGCCGAAACCCCGTGGCTCGCCTGCGGGTCGCCCTGCGGGACAACCGGCCGGGGCATCCCGCTGATCGGCTTTGCCATCCGGCAAAAAGCCGTCCCCGGCGGGGCGCGGTTCGACTGCGAATACGGCGGCGCCTTCGAATCGGGCGCGACGGCGGGTCCGGCCCGCAACGGAGCCCCGTGCCGCTCGGCGCGCGACAACGATCCGCTGCTGGGCCTGCAGGTGCGAATCGTCGCGCGTCCCGTCCCCGCCGCCTCCGGCTAGACTAGGGTCGGGCGGTCAGGCGAGGATCGCGCGGCGGCGCAACTCGGCGATCAGCTGGTCGGCGAGGGCTTCGGGGTCGTGGTCGGCGGTTTCCAGGCGGATCTCGGGGTTTTCCGGCGGCTCGTAAGCGGAATCGATGCCGGTGAAGTTCGGGATATCGCCGGCCTGCGCCTTGGCGTAAAGCCCCTTGGGGTCGCGCCGTATGCATTCCGCGATCGGCGTATCGATGAACACCTCGATAAAGGAATGGGGCGCGGCGATCTCGCGGGCCATCTGGCGGTCGGCGATGAACGGCGAGATGAAGGCACAGATCGCGATCAACCCGGCATCGCCCATCAGTTTGGCGACCTCGCCGACGCGCCGGATGTTCTCGACCCGGTCGGTGTCGGTGAAGCCGAGATCGCGATTGAGCGCATGGCGGACATTGTCGCCGTCGAGCAGCATCGTATGGCAGCCGATCCCCAACAGCTTCTGTTCGAGCTTATTGGCGATCGTCGATTTCCCGGCCCCCGACAATCCGGTAAACCACAGCACGGCGGCTTCGTGGCCCTTCAGATCGGCGCGCTCCTTGGGGCTGACCGTGATGTCCTGCCAATGGATGTTGGTGGCCCGCCGCAGCGCGAAATCGATGACCCCGGCGGCGGCGGTCTCCTGGGTCAGCCGGTCGATCAGGATAAAGCCGCCGGTGTCGCGGCTCTTGCGGTAGGGATCGAAGGCAAGCGGCACGCTTGTCGCGATATTGCAGAAGCCGATCTCGTTGATCGCGAGCGTGCGCGCCGCGACATGCGCGCCGCTATCGACATCGATGCGGTGCTTGATCGCGGTGACCGTCGCCGACAAGGTCCGCGTGCCGATCTTGAGCCAATAGGAACGGCCGGGGACCAGCGTTTCGTCCTTCATCCAGACGAGGTGCGCGGCGAACTGGTCGGCGAATTCGGCGGGCGCTTGCGGGGAGACCAAGAGGTCGCCGCGCGACACGTCGATCTCGTCGGTCAGGGTCAGGGTCACCGCGTCGCCGGCCGCGGCGCGGGCGCGCGGTCCATCGAAGGTCACGATCTCCTTGACCCGCGACGAGCGGGCCGAGCCCATCACCAGGACCGGGTCGCCCGGCGCCACCGAGCCGGCGACGACGGTACCCGAAAAGCCGCGGAATTCGCCGCTCGGGCGGTTGACCCATTGCACCGGAAAGCGGAACGGCTGTTCGTCGACCGGCTCGCTCAGATCGATGTTTTCGAGGCACTCGAGGAGGCTCGGCCCCTGGTACCAGGGGGTCTGCGCCGAGCGTTCGGTGATATTGTCGCCGTGCCGCGCCGATAGCGGGATCATGTCGAGCGTGGCAAAGCCGAGTTCGGCGGAAAATGCGACGTAATCGGCGGCGATCTTGTCGAACACGGCCTGGTCGAACCCGACGAGGTCGAGCTTGTTGATCGCCAGAACGATGTGCCGGATGCCGAACAGCGAGCAGATCAGCGAATGTCGTCTTGTCTGGGCCAGCACGCCCTTGCGCGCGTCGACGAGCAGCACCGCGACGTCGGCGGTCGATGCGCCGGTCGCCATGTTGCGCGTGTATTGCTCGTGACCGGGGCTGTCCGCGACGATGAACGAGCGGCGCGGCGTCGAGAAATAGCGGTAGGCGACGTCGATCGTGATGCGCTGCTGGCGCTCGTCTTCGAGCCCGTCCAGCAACAGCGAGAAATCGATGTCGTCGCCGGTCGTGCCAAAGCGCCGCGACTCGGCCTTGAGGGCTTCGAGCTGGTCGCCCATGATGAAATTGGCGTTAAACAGCAGGCGGCCGATCAGCGTCGATTTGCCGTCGTCGACCGAGCCGCAGGTCAGGAACCGCAACAGGGTCCTGTCGCCTGCCGCCTGGACTCGAATGCTATCGTCGGGCATTAGAAATACCCCTGTTTTTTCTTGCGTTCCATCGAGGCGGTATCGTCGTTGTCGATCAGCCGGCCCTGGCGCTCGGAGGTTCGCGAGCGGCGCAGTTCGGCGGTGATGTCGCCGATCGTCGCCGCATCGGATTCGATCGCTCCGGACAGCGGATAACAGCCCAGCGTGCGGAACCGCACGGTGCGCAATTCGGCGCTCTCGCCGGGCAGCAGCGGCAGCCGGTCGTCGTCGACCATGATCCAAACCCCGTCGCGCCAGACCACCGGGCGCGGCTTGGCGAAATAGAGCGGCACGACCTCGATGCCTTCGGCCTCGATGTAGTCCCACACGTCGAGCTCGGTCCAGTTGGACAGCGGGAATACCCGCATCGACTCGCCCGGCGCCAGCCTTGTGTTGTAGAGGTTCCAGAGTTCGGGCCGCTGGCGCCGCGGCTCCCAGACGTGACCGGCGCTGCGAAAGGAAAAAATCCGCTCCTTGGCGCGGCTCTTTTCCTCGTCGCGCCGCGCCCCGCCGATCGCCGCGTCGAACCCGTGTTTATCGAGCGCTTGTTTAAGCGCCTCGGTCTTCATGATCTCGGTATGCAGCGCCGATCCCGAGGCGACCGGGCTGATCCCGCGAGCGACGCCCTCCTGGTTGGTATGGACGATCAGCTCCAGCCCGAGCTGGCGCGCGGTCGCATCGCGGAAGGCGATCATCTCGCGGAATTTCCACGTCGTATCGACATGGAGCACCGGAAAGGGCAGCTTTGACGGATAAAACGCCTTGCGCGCCAGATGCAAGAGAACGCTCGAATCCTTGCCGATCGAATACATCAAGACCGGGTTGCGGAACTCGGCCGCGACCTCGCGCAGGATCGCGATCGACTCCGCTTCGAGCCGGCGCAAATGAAGCGGTAGAACGGCGCCCGCTGACGAACGCGTCGCCGGCGCAAGAATGCCTTCGCTCAATTCAGATCCTCATGTATGTCGCTTCAGACAGGTCTAGTTGGCGGCGTGCCAACCGTGTTCCAATGCCTGGCGAACGGTATCGAGCAATAAATGATCGGTGAACGGCTTCGCTAAATACGAGATCACCCCCGTCGCGATCGCCCGTTCCCGCTCGCCGCTCGTCGGGCAAGCTGTTACCAGGATTGTCGGTATTCGGCAACCCTCGGCAACCAAATGATGATGCAGCGCGATGCCGGTCATCCCCGGCATCCTGACGTCGAGGATCAGGCACGATGTCCGGTGCGGCTGGTCCCCGAGCAAAAACTCTTCAGCCGATGCAAAGACCGCCGTCGCGAACCCGTACGACCTCAGCATGCGCTGCAAAGCTTCGCGCACCGCCTGGTCGTCGTCGACAATCGAGATCAGCTTCTCCATCGGCAGCAGGCCCAGGCTGTGCACCGGCAACAGGATAGCGGGCTTGCGGCGGCCGATCGATCGGCCATCGGGACACGGGGCTACCGACAAGGAACAACGCGGTAACTCTTTCGTGTAGAGCGTGGCCTTAAAGGCCGGTCACCGGATATCGGCCGCTCCGCCGTCCCGTCCCGCCGGCAGCGAGAACCCGAATTTCGCGCCGTCGCGCGTTCCCGGAGCGGCCCACATCGAGCCGCCATGCGCTTCGATGATCGAGCGGCTGATGGCGAGCCCGAGGCCGATGCCGCCCGGCTTCGTCGTATAGAAACTGTCGAAGATGTTACTAATGTGCTCGGGGTCGAGACCGCTGCCCGAATCCTCGACCGTGACGGCGACCACCGCGCCATGGTTTTCCTCGGTTCGCGCCTCGGATCGTACCGTCAGCAGTCGCGACCGATCGGCGGCGCCGCTCATGGCTTCGAGCGCATTGGTGACCAGGTTGACCATGACCTGCTGCAACTGCACCGGGTCGGCCATGACCCACGGCTCCGCCGCGGCCAGATCGGTTCGCACGACGACGCGCTGCCGCTCGGTGGCGCCGCGCGACAAAGCGAGGACATGGCGAATGGTGTCGTTGACGTTCAGCCGCTGCTGGTTCGGCTGCTCCTTGTTGAACAGCGCGCGGATGCGCGCGATCACATCGCCGGCGCGGTGCCCGTCGGCTACTATGCAGGCGGCCGCCTCGCGCGCGTTGTCGAGCAGCGGCGGCTGACGCGTCAGCGAGCGCAGGCAGGCGCTGCCGTTGGCGGTGATCGCGGCCAGCGGCTGGTTGATTTCGTGGGCGATCGCGGCGGCAAGCTCGGCCACGGTCGCCAGGCGCAGCGTCCGGGCCAGCTCCGCCTCGGCGTCGCGCAACGCCCGTTCAGTCCGCTTGCGATGCTCCTCGACCGCCTCCCGCTCGGCCATCTCAGCCTGCAGGGCGGCGTTGGCGTGCACCAGATCGGCGGTGCGCTGCTGTACGGTGGCTTCGAGCGCGTGCTGGGCGCGACGGCGCTGCGAACTCCAGGCAAGGCTCATCAAGGTGCAGATGATGAACGCGCCGAACGAGGGCAGCTCGACCGCCTCGATGTTCAGGCTGAACGGCGCCGGTGTCCAGAAATCCGCGGCGGCCACGGCGGTCAGCACCAGCGACACGATGCCGGGGCCGATGCCGAACCACGCGCTCGCGACCACGGCGGCATAAAACGGGAAGGTCGATAGCCGGCCGGTCAAGCCCTCGATCAGAAACGTCGCCGCGGTCGCCGCCGCGACAAAGGCCAGCGCCAGCCCGTAGCGCGCGACGACGCGATCGGCGATCGGCAATCGCGGCAGGTCCGACCGCGCTGCCCGCCCGCCGCCCAGTACGGCGGCGAGCCGGCGGATTTCGGCCCACCAGCCCGGTCGGACGGGTTTTCGTGGGTTTCCGGCGGCGGCGGTTGCCGAGTCGTCTGCCGGCATCGGAGAGGGTCGAGCCTCGCAAAATTTGCCCGCATCCAGGCGCGTCCGGGCAATCTGCCTGGGTTAATGCCACGCTGGCAAGCGAAACACCCCGATTGCCCGGATTGCCGGATTGCCCGGATTGACGCTCGACAGCGCGGGTGCTTACCTCGAACCGGCACACCTGAGGGAGAGAAACATGGCGGAGGCAAATGCGCTCGCGGGCAAGGTTGCGATCGTAACCGGCGGCGGCAAGAACATCGGCAAGGCGATCGCCGAGGCGCTCGCCCGCGACGGCGCCGCCATCGTCGTCAATGGTCGTGGCGACCGCGCCATCGCCGAGGAGACCGCCAGAGAGATCCGCGCCGCCGGCGGCCGCGCCATGCCCTACCTCGCCGATGTTTCAAAGCCCGACGCGGTGGCGGCGATGGTTGATGCCGCGGTCCGCGAGTTTGGCGGGGTCGACATCGCGATAAACAATGCCGGGCTCAGGCGCCAGACCCCGTTCCTGCAGATGAACCTCGAGGAATGGCACGAGATCCTGTCGGTGGCGCTCGATGGCGCCTTCATCCTCGCCAAGGCCACCGTGCCGGAGATGATCAAGCGCGGCGGCGGCAGCCTGATCGGCCTGTCCGGCGTGTCGCATCATGCCGGGTCGGTCGGCCGGGTGCATGTCAACGCGTCGAAAGCCGGCCTCGAAGGATTGATGCGCGGCTTTGCGATGGAGCTGGCGCCGCACAACATCACCGCCAATTGCGTCGCGCCGGGCTCGATCGACACGGTGCGCGGGCCGTCGGCCGGCGGCGCCCACGGGCGCGGCAGCATCTCGCGCGACATCCCGCTCGGGCGCCAGGGTCGCCCCGAGGAGATCGCCGCGATGGTGCGCTTTCTGGTCGGGCCGGAAGGCCGCTACGTGACCGGCCAGACGATCCACGTCAATGGCGGGATGTTCTTCGGCAAGTAGCGCCAGCGGGGGAGGGGAGGGGTGGGGGCCGGCTCCGAGCCCAGAGGGAGCATGGTCCGGAACGCGGTCAGACCGGGCGCTCGCCCTCGATCGTGACGCGGTGCATGACCCGGCGCTGGCCGTGATAGTCGTTGATCGCGTTGTGCTGGACGCAGCGATTGTCCCAGAACGCGATCGAATTGGCCTGCCAGCGGAAGCGGCAGGTGAATTCCGGGCGCACCGCGTGGTCGCACAAATAATCCAACAGCGGCGCGCTCTCGGCTTCGGTCATGTCCTTGAAGCGCAGCGTGAAGGTGCGGTTGACGTAGAGCGACTTCCTGCCGGTCTCGACATGGGTGCGGATGACCGGATGCTCGACCTCCTCGTGGGCCGCCGCGGTGAAGTTGAAGCGCATCGAGGACGGCCCGGCATACATCGCGCGCACCGCGTTGGTCCCGTAGGGCCGGCGGGCGCTGTGGACCGCGGTCATGCCGTCGAGCATCGCCTTCATGCCGTCGGACAGCGTCTCGTAGGCGAGGTGCTGGTTGGCGAACATCGTGTCGCCGCCATATTCCGGCACCGCGTGGGCATAGAGCACCGACCCCAGCGCCGGGCGTTCGAGATAGCTGACATCGGTGTGCCAGCCGCCGCCGAAATTGAGCGTCTCGTCGGCTTCCTTGCGGACTTCGAGGATTTCCTCGTTGTCGGCCAAACCTTCGACGAACTCATGCACCTGCAACTCGCCGAAACGGTGGCCGAACGCCAGATGCTGCTCGGGTGTCAGATGCTGGTCGCGAAAGAAGATCACGTGATGCCCAAGCAGCGCCGCTCGGATCTCGCCGATCGCCGCATCGGAGAGCGGGCGGGACAGATCGACGCCGGACAGTTCGGCGCCGAGCGCGCCGGCTATCGGGGTTACCGAAATCGTCTGCTGAGCCATGATTCGTTCCTCCGCTGTGCGTGTATATCAGATCGTCATCCCGGCGAAGGCCGGGATCCACTTGTCGGCCGCTCGTGCGGTAGCCCGGTGGATCCCGGCCTTCGCCGGGATGACAGTGATTGAATGGGAATCACGTCGATTCGTCCACCTCCTCGAAGGCGGCGAGGCTCTGTTCGATGGTCTCGCGCGGCAGGTCGCGGGTGATGAACACGATGCGGGTGCGGCGGTCGTCATCAGGCCATTTCGGCAGCAGCACCGGCGGGTGAAACAAATGCTGCACCCCGTGCAGGACGACCGGCTGGTCGGGGCGGTCGGCGATTGCGACGATCGCCTTCAGGCGTAACAAATCATCGCCGCGCATCGAGGCCAGCGCGTCGAGCCAGCCCGACAGCGCGGTCCACGACATCGGCCGGTCGCGGGTGATGCAGAACGCGCGGATGCGCTCATCATGGCGATTGACGTCAGGGCCGTGCTGGTGGCCGGCGTGATCATCCTCGTTGGGCGGCGCCGCGACGGCCTCGTCCCGTAGCCAGCGCTGCACCTCGACGCCCTTGGTCGCCGGGTCGAAAAGGCCGAGCCCGAACAGCGAATCGGGGTCGATCGCGCCGTGCGCCGCGCGCAACTGCGGCGCGCCGGGGTTGAGGGCGGCGAGCCGGGCCTCGAGCGCAGCGAGCGAAGCGGGATCGGCGAGGTCGGCTTTGGTCACGATCAACCGGTCCGCGACCGCGGCCTGCTTGACCGCCTCGAATTGCCGGTCGAGGGTGCCGGCGCCATTGACCGCGTCGATTGTCGTCACCACGCCGTCGATCATGTAGCGCTCGGCGACGATCGGGTCGGAGAGCAGCGCGTGCAGCACCGGGGCCGGGTCGGCGAGCCCGGTCGTCTCGATCACCACGCGGGTGAAATAGGGGACCCGCCCCTTGACCCGGCTGACGAACAGATCGGTCAGCGTGTTGGCGATGTCGCCGCGCACCGTGCAGCACAAGCAGCCGCTGGTCATCACCACGACATCGTCGGTCGCGCTCTCGACCAGCAAATGGTCGAGACCGATTTCGCCGAACTCGTTGACGATGACCGCGGTCGCGTCCATGCCCGGCTGCTTCAGCACATGATTGAGGAGCGTCGTCTTGCCGCTGCCGAGAAAGCCGGTCAGGACCGTGACCGGGATGCGCGACGCGGCGTTGCTCGCGGCCGCGCTACTCCGAGCCATTGCGGTCAGGTCTGCTCTTCGGGCGAGGTCTGCGCCATCAATGCCCAGATGAACGCGATTACCCAGCCGACCAGCGTCCAGCCGAAGACGATGTTGACGACGGTGACCGTTTTCCGCTGCGGGATGTCGCGCGCGTACGCGATCAGGGTCGGCAGCATGTAGAGGATCACGACGACGATCAGCTCGATGACAAAGATCGTGTGGTCCATATCGCCTCCGCGGCTCGCCTGCGCGCATCATAGAGGGCGCCGCCGAAAAGGAAACCGCCCGCCGCTTCGCCTAACGTTCCTTATAGCGGCCAGGGTTGCGGGGCGCCGTGCGTCCTTCGAGACGCCCGCGTTGCGGGCTCCTCAGGATGAGGTTCTTTCTTAATGCCATCAAAGACATATCCTCATCCTGAGGAGGCGCGGAGCGCCGTCTCGAAGGACGCGCGATGGTATTGCAGCCGGCCTTTTTGGGTTCGCTTGAATGATTCACAAGCTCTGAGGAGCGCCCATGGGGCGCGTCGCGAAGGACGCACTGCCATTCGTCCGAGACTGTGACCGTCCGCCGCCGCAGAGCCGCAGAGACCGCGAATACTGCTGTGTCAGTCGCGAAAATCTCCTGCCCTGCCATGGCGCGCCGGCTTATGATGCCGCGTTCAGCGAATCCAGCCTGCGGGTAGACGGCAATGAGCGACCTCCAGCATTTCATCAACGGCAAGCGCGCGGAAAATACGGCCGGCGGATCGGGCGGCCGGTGGGGCGATGTGTTCAACCCGGCGACCGGCGAGCGCGCCGGCCGGGTCGCCCTTGGCGGCGCCGCCGAGGTCGACCAGGCGGTGCGCGCCGCCGCGGCGGCGTTCCCGGGCTGGGCGGCGACCCCGCCGCTGACCCGCGCCCGGGTGCTGTTCAAGTTCCGCGAGCTGTTGGAGCGCGAGGCCGACGCGATGGCCCGCATCATCACCGACGAGCACGGCAAAGTGCTGTCGGACGCCAAGGGCGAACTGGTGCGCGGCGCCGAAGTCGTCGAGTTCGCCTGCGGCATCCCGCATCTGCTGAAGGGCGACTTCACCGAGCAGGTCGGCCGCGGCATCGACAGCTGGTCGGTGCGCCAGCCGCTCGGGGTCTGTGTCGGGATCACGCCGTTCAACTTCCCGGCGATGGTGCCGATGTGGATGTTCCCGGTGGCGCTGGCCTGCGGCAACAGTTTCGTGCTGAAGCCTTCCGAGCGCGACCCCTCGACCGGGTACCGCATCGCCGAATTGTTGCTCGAAGCGGGCCTCCCGCCCGGCGTCTTCAACGTCGTCAACGGCGACAAGGAGGCGGTCGACGCGCTGCTGCGTCACCCCGATGTCGACGCGATCAGCTTTGTCGGCTCGACCGCGATCGCCGCGTACATCTACGCGACCGCGGCGCAGAACGGGAAGCGCGTCCAGGCATTGGGCGGCGCCAAGAACCACATGGTCGTGATGCCCGACGCCGATCTCGACCAGGCGACCGACGCGCTGATGGGCGCCGCCTACGGCTCGGCCGGAGAGCGCTGCATGGCGGTGTCGGTGGCGGTCGCGGTCGGCGGCGTCGGCGACCGGCTGATGGACAAGCTCGTGCCGCGGGTGCGGGCGCTGAAGGTCGGGCCGGGCACCGATCCCGACGCCGAGATGGGGCCGCTGGTTACCGGAACGCACCTCGCCAAAGTTCGCTCCTATGTCGATCTTGGGGTTGCGGAGGGTGCGAAGCTCGTCGTCGATGGCCGCGGCCTCAATCTGCAGGGCTACGAGAGCGGCTTCTTCCTCGGCGGCTGCCTGTTCGACGACGTGACGCCGGACATGCGGATCTACAAGGAGGAGATCTTCGGGCCGGTGCTGTCGGTCGTGCGCGCGCCGGATTTCGAACAGGCCGTCAAGCTCGTCAACGACCACGAATACGGCAACGGGGTCGCGATCTTCACCCGCGACGGCGACGCCGCGCGCGAGTTCGCCAACCGCATCCAGATCGGCATGGTCGGGGTCAACGTGCCGATCCCGGTGCCGATGGCGTTTCACAGCTTCGGCGGCTGGAAGCGGTCGCTCTTCGGCGACATGGCGGTGCACGGCATGGAAGGCGTGCGGTTTTACACCCGGCTGAAGACCGTGACCTCGCGCTGGCCGGCCGGCATCCGCAGCGGCGCCGAGTATGTAATGCCGACGATGCGCTGACCTTGGGGTCGAGTGATCCGATGCACGCGAATTCGCCGTTTTAGCGTCGCCGTTCGACGATACGGGCAGTCCACCCTCTCAGGGAGGAGCTTGACTTAAGAGACCCTGATGCCAAGTTGCTGATAATGACAGCCGAGGACCATTCCGAGACGCTGGTTCCGCCCGGTCTGCTGCCGGAAATCAGAGCGGCGGCCGAGGAAGACCATCGAGCCCCCAGCGAGGTCGTGCGCGAGGCTATCGAGCGATACATGGATGAGCGGGCATGGCAGAAGCTTCTCGCCTACGGACGCGAGAGCGCCGGGGCGCTCGGTCTCACAGAGGCCGACATACCCCGGCTGATAGCTGAGGTTCGTGCAGAGAACCGCTGCAAAGACATTTAGGCCGCTGGGTGATCGGCGTCACCGTCGATACAAACGTCTATATTTATGCTCTGGTATTCAACGGGTTACCGTTGCGAGTGCTTGCCGCGGCTCGCCAGGGTCTTATCAGGCTCGATATCTCCGGTCCGTTGCTTGAGGAGATCAACCGGGTGTTGCGGGACAAGTTTTTGTGGAGTGACGACATGCTCCAAGGAACAGCCGCTCAGCTTTCCCGCTTCACCTCGCTTGTGCACCCGACCGAAATCATAGACGCCGTTCCGGAGGACCCGGACGACAACCGCGTGCTCGAATGCGCTGTCTCCGCCGGCTCCCGTTTTGTCGTAACCGGCGACGCAGCCTTGCTCCGGCTCGGGTCTTACCGTGGCATCCGCATCCTCAAGGTCGCCGACTTCCTGGCATTGCTTCAGGAGACGTCGTCCACCGGGCGTTACTGCTGACAGGAATGCCGGTCTTGGAGGGGATGACGATGCCGAATAGCGCGTTAACCCGGCGCAGCGTGCTGGCGGCTGCGGCGTTGGCGACAGCGACTGGGGCGACGCTGGCGGCCCCGTTCGCGCGCGGGGCGTATGCGGCCGGCAGGCTCAATGTCGGCTTCTGGGATCACTGGGTTCCCGGCGCCAACGAGGCGGTGCGCAAGCTTGCCCAGGAATGGGCGGACACGGAGAAAATCGACCTCAAGCTCGATTTCATCACCAGCACCGGCGACAAATTGCGCATCACGATCGCGGCGGAGGCGCAGGCCGGCTCGGGACACGATGTGCTGTCGATGTCGACCTGGATGCCCAGCTCCTATGCCGACAAGCTCGAACCGGTTGACGATGTTGTGAGCGGCCTGATCGAGCAGAATGGCGAGGTTGGCGAGACCGTCGAGTATCTCGCCAAGTTCAACGGGCGCTGGGTTGCGGTGCCGACCTCTGTTGGCACTTTGACAAAGCCGCCCTGCGGCCGCATCGACCTGATCAAGCAGCACGCCGGGCTCGATGTCACGCGGATGTACCCGGCCGGGCGCGAGGACAAGGAACTCGCCGCGACATGGAGCTGGGATTTGTTCCAGCAAACCGCCGAGAAATGCGCCAAGGGCGGCCATCCGTTCGGCATGCCGCTCGGCGGCGGTTCGGACGCGGTCGACTGGGTCGGCGCGGTTTTCGCGTCGCACGGCGCGACGCTGGTCGATGACAAGGGCAACGTCACGGTCAATTCGGACGCGACGAGGCAGGTGCTCGAATGGTTCAAGAGACTGGTGCCGTCGCTGCCCGCCGATGTCTTCGCGTGGGATGATGCCGCGAACAACAAGATGCTGGTCTCGGGCAAAGCCAGCCTGATCATGAACCCGCCCTCGGCCTGGGCCGTGGCGAAGCGCGACGCGCCGCAAATCGCCGAGCAATTGTGGACTTTTCCCTCGCCCAAGGGGCCGAAAGGTCGCTACGAGCCGTTCCTGCCGTTCTACTGGACTCTGTGGAAATTCTCGCCGAACAAGACCGCGGCGAAGAGCCTCCTGACCTATCTTCAGCAGCGCCCCGCGGTCGAGAAGCTGGTCGCGGCGAGCCAGGGCTTCGACATACCGCCCTATCGGAAGCTGCGCGACTTCAAGATTTGGGCCGATGAGGGTCCGCCGTCCGGCTCTCTCTACAACTACCCGCCGCGCCATGCCGACCAGATCCCCTCGATCGCAGCCGCCCCGGCGCCGCCCAGGATCGCGGTTCAGATCTATACCCAGGCGACGATGCCCAAGATGATCGCGCAATGCACCCAGGGGGGCAAAACGATCGACCAGGCGATCGCCTGGGCCACCGACGAAATCAGCGGGTTCATGCGCACCTAGTCTCGGATGCCGGCCAGCGTGCTTGACGCCCCGGCGCAGGCGGGACCGATGATCGCCGCGTAGTGCCTCCTTATCGACGAAGAGATAGGCTGCCGAGCGTCGCATCTAATGCTATGGTCATCCAATGAGGGGAAGCCAAATCCTGACAGCCTGCGTGGTTTTGCTGGCTCTGATCGTCGGTTCGTCGGTGCGCGCTGAAGATTCGCCATTGGCGCGGGTCGGGCGGGTCGCCATTGCCGAGGGCAGTGTCGCGGTTCGCGCCGCGGGGGCCGAGTGGGCCGATTCGGGG
The DNA here is from genome assembly GCA_945861155.1 of Rhizobium sp. Q54. GTDB lineage: Bacteria > Pseudomonadota > Alphaproteobacteria > ATCC43930 > CGMCC-115725 > DATARH01. Next base: position 36,309 of record CAMATN010000003.1, on the reverse strand, counting down.
CCGAACGACCCGGTCGCCGCCGGCATGTCGGTGCGGACGGCGGCACAGGGCCGCGCCGTCCTGCACATCGGCGCCGAGACGATCGCGCTTTTCGCCGCGACCGAAATCGATCTGGCGCAACTCGACGCCAGCGGGACGCAGATCGTGCTGCGGCGCGGGCAGATCGGTGTGCATCTGTCGCAGCTCGATCCGGCGCGCAGCATCGAAATCGACATTGCGCGCGGCGGAGTGTGGCTGCTGACCCCCGGAGAATACGAGATCACGGCCGGCGACGAGCGCGCGCCGTCGCGGATCGCGGTGATGGACGGACGCGCGCGGTTTGTCGGCAAGGGGCTCGACGCCGCCGTCGCGACCGGCTCGGCAACCGAATTGAGCGGCAGCGACCCGGTCTCGGCGACGCTGCACGGGCCGGCGGCCGACGATTCCGTGGCGTGGTGGCGTCCGACGACCGGCCGCGATGCGGACCCGCAGGCGCTGCGCCACGTTTCGGCTGAAATGACCGGCCATGAGGCGCTCGACGGGCACGGCATCTGGCAGACAATCGACGGTTACGGCGCGGTCTGGTTTCCGCAGACGCTGCCCGATGGCTGGGCGCCGTTTCGCCATGGGCGTTGGCGCTGGGTGGCGCCGTGGGGCTGGAACTGGATCGACGACATGGCGTGGGGGTTCGCGCCGTCGCATTACGGGCGGTGGGCGCGGCTCGCCGGGCCGGACAAGGACACCGAACGCTGGGGCTGGGTTCCCGGAAAACTCGTCGCAAACCCGGCCTATATGCCCGCTTCCGTCGCCTTTCTCGGGACCGCCGGGGTCGGGCTGAGCTGTCCCAACGGGATCGGCCCCGCCGTGGCATGGTTCCCGCTGGCGCCGGGCGAAGCGTATTGGCCGAGCTTTACGCACGACCTCGACGCGATCCGCCGGCTCAACGCCGACAGCGTGGCCGATCTGTCGACGATCGGCCCGGCGGTCAATGACGGGCCGCCGGCCGATATCGTCAACGGCGATTATCGCAACCGGCGCTTCGCGAGCGTCGTGCCGCGCGCGGTCTTTCTCGGCGGCCGGCCGGTCGCGCCGGCATTGGTGGACCTGCCCGAGGGGCGGCTTGAGAACGCGCCGGTATTGGCCGGCTCGCCGCAGCTCGCCCCGCGCGCCACCCTGATGGCCGCCGCCGCTGCCGCGATGGACCGCCGTATCGCGCCCAAACTGGCCACCGCCGTCCAGGCCCTCTCGCGCATTCTGAAGCCGCGCGGGACGACCAATTCCGTTCGCGCCGCGGTGCTGGTCCGCTCCGCGAGCACGCCGGCCAGGCTTTCGCGCGCGTTGGTTCGAAGCCCGGCGCGCTCGCGCGTGGTCGGAAAGGCGACGGCGCGAACCGCTTCGCTGAATGTCGCGGCGCCCCGGCGCCACCCGTAACGGCAACCCATTTACCGCGCGCTGTTGACGTCCGGCCCGGCGCTGCCCAGGCTGAGCGCAGAGGCATGGAGGATCGGCGACATGGAATTCGGCATCTTCAACCTGATGGGCGCCCGCGAGGCGGACAAACCGACGGCGCAGGTGTTCGGCGAGGTCGCCGAGCAGACCAGGCGCGCCGACGAACTCGGCTACACGATCGCCTGGTTCGCCGAGCATCATTTCTCGAATTACTGCCTGTGCGCGTCGCCGTTGATGATGATCGCGCATTGCGCCGCGATCACCGAGAAGATCCGGCTCGGCACCGCAGTTGTAGTTTTGCCGCTGTACAATCCGGCGCGGCTCGCCGCCGAGATCGCGACCGCCGACGCGCTGTCGAACGGGCGCTTGATGCTCGGCGTCGGCGCCGGCTATCAGCCCTATGAATTCGAACGGTTCGGCTACGACATCAAGAACAACCTGGAGATGACCGAGGAGTTCTGCGAAATCCTCGATCTGGCGTTCAGCCGGGATTTCTTCAGCTACAACGGCAAGCACTACCAGATGCCGGAGACCCATATTCCCGCCCGCCCGGTGCAAAAGCCGGTGCCGATCTATGTCGCCGGCCATACCCAGGCGATGTTCCGCGCCGCGGCGCGGCACGGCTACCGGGTGCTGTCGTCGGGCCGGGTCGGCGGCGCCAAGCTGCTCGCCGAGCAATACGCCGACATCGTCGCCGCGTTTGCCGCCGAGAAGGTGCCGCTGGCAAACGCCCACATCACCGTCAACCGGTTCTGCTGCATCACCGACAGCAAGGAAGAGGGCATGCGTTTTGCCGAGAACGCACGCTATCAGTCGCGCCTCGCCTCGAGCCTGCGGCGGCGCCAGGAGGTCATGAAGGGCACCGTCCTCGTCGATGTCCCGTTCCCCGACGAGCCGCCGCTCGAACAGATCCACAACGATCTGCTGATCGGCGATGTCGACACCGTGGCCGAAAAGCTCGCCGCGGAGATCCAGGCGACCCATCCGGTTCACGTGTGCTTTTCGTTCAAGGTCGGCAACACCCCGCACAAGGCAGCGATGCGCTCGATGGAATTGATGATCGGCGAGGTCAAGCCCCGGGTCGAACGCGCCCTCGGCCGGCTCGCGGCGGAGTGATCAGCGCCGAACCGTCAAACCGGCCGCGGCGACACCGCGCGGCCGAGCACCGGCAGCCGGTTGGCGAGAATCACGACCGTGAAGGTGATCAGGAGGAGGGTGATCCCCAGCACCGAGATCGCGCCCAGATCGCCGCTTTCGTTGAGGTCGTAGATGATCACCGCCACGACCTTGGTCTTGGCGGTGGTCAGCATGATCGTCGCCGACAGTTCGCGGATCACACCGATAAAGATGAAGCACCAGGTCGCGACGACGCTGGCGCGCAGCAAGGGCGCGGTGATCTGCCACAACGATTGCAGGCGGGTCGCGCCGAAGATCCGGCTCGCCTCCTCGAGTTCGGGGTGGAGGCCGCGAAACGCCGCCTGCACCTGCTGATACCCGGCCGGCAATTCGATCGTCAGAAACGCCAGCAGCAGGATCCAGAGCGTGCCGTAGAGCACGATCGGCGGCCGCGTATAGCTCAGGAACAGCCCGACGCCGAGCACGATGCCCGGGATCGCGACCGGCGCGGTGGCGAGAAAGCCGAGGATGCGGTGCCCGGCAACGAGCCGCCGGCTTGTCACATAGCCGACGACGAGGGCGAGGATCGTGCCCCCGGTCGCGGCCAGGACGCCGAGAACAACGGTGTTCCACAGCGCGTCGCGGGTCTGCGAGAACTCGACAAAGACAAAATGCAGATTATGCCAGGTCAGGTTCGTCAGGGTCAGCGGGTCGGACGGGGTACGCACCAGCGCGGTCTTGATCAGCGCCGCGTAAGGCAACACGATCGGCAACGACAGCAGCGCCAGCGCGAAGCCGAAGGCGGGCCAGCGCCAGGCGCCGAGCGGCACCAGCCGCGGCGCGCTCGAACGGCCGCCGATCACGGTATAGCCGCGCCGCCCGAGCAGCATCTGCTGGCCGCGCAATAACAGGATCGTCACGACGAGCAGCGGCATCGCCGCCGCCGCGGCGAGGTGCGGCTCGGCCGGGTATTGGAACAACGCCCAGATCTTGGTCGTGATGACGTGGAACCCGGCGGGCAGCGCCAGGATCGCCGGCACCCCGAACTGGGTAGCGTCTGCACGAAAGCAACGAGCCCGCCCGCCAGCAGCGCCGGCAGGATCATCGGCAGCGTCACGCGCTGCAAGGTGTGCCGCCTTGTCGCGCCGAGGATCGCCGAGGCGTCTTCCAATTCGCCGGGTTGTTGTCGAGCGCGTTGGCGACCAGCACGAAGACGTAGGGGAAACTATAGCAGGCCATCACGAAGACGACGCCCGCGGATGTGTAGATGTCGAACAGGCGGTCGTACTGGTCGGCCCCGAACAACCATCGGTACAGCTGGTTGAGGACGCCGCTGTTCGGTGCGGCAAGAATCTCCCAGGCGATCGCGCCGAGAAACGGCGGGGTCACGAACGATGCGGTGACGAGCGCGCGGATCGCGCGGCGCCACGGCAGATCGGTGCGCGCCACCAGCCAGGCCAGCGGCAAAGCGGCGACGGCGGCGCCGAGCGCGACGCTGGCCGCGATCTGGAGCGCCGTCAAATAGGGCCGGACAAATGTCGGGTCGGTCGCGAGCTTGACGAAATTTCCCAGCGTCGGCGCGCCGGACTTGTCGGTGATGCTGTACCAGGCCAGCCAGCCCAGCGGCAGCAGCACCAACCCGCACAGAAACAGCCCGAGCAGCACCAGCACCGGCACCGACAGATCGAAATGCCGCGCGGGCCGCGCTGCAGAGCGGTCGACGGCGATCGTCACGGCCGTGCCGCTCCCCGCGACGTTCCACCCGCTGTGTCATCTCGGCGAAAGCCGGGATCCATCGCGCCGAGAGTTGCAGCGTATCCGCCATCACTCCGCCACCAACCGTTGGAGTAAACGGCGACATGGATCCCGGCGTTCGCCGGGATGACAACTCTGGACGCCCGCGCCATTACAGCCCGAAATACTCGGCGTATTTCTTCTTGATCGTTTCGATTTCCTTTTCCTGGGCGGCGGGGTCGGCCTTCATCAGCTTGATCTCGCCGAGCGGCTTCATGCCCTTCGGCAATGTGACCTCGGGGTGGAACGAGCGCAGCCGTGCCATGTCCGCCAACAGCTGCTGGCCGTCACGCGAGAACAGATAGATCGCGAAGACCCGTGCCGCGTTGGGATGCGGCGCATCGACCGCCACCGCCGCGCCGCCCGGGATCGCGGGCGTGCCTTCGCTCGGATATACGAGGGCGAGCGGCGCCCCGATCTCGATCATCTGCAACGGCAAATACTCGCCGCCATCGGCCATCACCGGACGCTCGCCCTGCGCGACCTTCTTCGGCGGGTCGGCGGCCGACTGCACCTGCATGATTTGCTGCTGGCCGAGCTTTTTCAGGTAATCCCAGCCGATATCGCGGCTGATCGCGAACGTCACGGTCATGATCGTGCCGCTATAGCCGGGATGCGCCTTGACCATCCGGCCCTTCCATTTCGGGTCGAGCAGATCGGCGTAGCTTTTCGGCGCGTCCTCGGGCTTGACCAGCCTGGTATTGTAGCCGATCGGCGACAGGGTGAACCGGGCGGTGGCGAAAAACCCGTCCGGGTCGCGCTGATCTTCCGGCCGTTTGTCGACCCCGGCAGGCACGAACGGAGCGAGCCAGCCCCGCTTTTTCCAGTGGAACAGCGCCGTCATGTCCGAGCATTCGAGGACGTCGGCGGCGTGGATGTTGCTGCCGCGTTCCTGTTCGAGGCGCTGGATCAGCCGCTCGGCGCCGTTGCGCTCGACCTGGACCTTGATCCCCGGATGCGCCGCCTCGAAGGCTTTCGCGAATTTTTCGGCCGTTTGCAATTCGATCGAGGTGTACCAGACGACGGTCCCCTCCGCTTTGGCTTTCGCCAGCAGTTCGGGCGTCGCCACTGTCGGCGCCGGGGCGGCGGCAAGAGCCGGGGCCGCTGCGAGGGCAAGGAACAGGGCTGCGTAGACGAATCGTCGGCCGGCGGCGCGCAACCACTCCATTGATATTCCTCCCTTTATCTCGATTCAGCTCGCCAAGGCGCGGCAATGCTCCGGCGGAAAGCGCAGCCGCACCACGCCGCCGACCGGCACGTTGACCCCGAGCGGCGCGGTGACGCGGACCTGCTGGCCGTCCTCGAGGGCGACCAGATAGTCGCGATAGGAACCGAGATAGGCTTGCCGCACGACCCGCGCCGCCGCCTCGTTGGGCTGGCGGTCGGCCCCGGTCGCGACATCGCCCTCGACGAAAGCGATGTCATGCAGCCGCACCGATACCGCGGTCTCCTCGCCCGCCGCCGGCTCGCCGGCGCCGCAGCGCAGCACCAGCGCCCCGCAATCGACGAGGTCGCCGCCGATGCGGCGGCCGCGGAAGATGTTGGTGCCGCCGATAAAGCGGGCGACAAATTCCGAGCGCGGTCGCTGATAGATGTCCTCGGGCGAGCCGACCTGCTCGACCCGGCCAAGGTTCATCACGACGATCGTATCGGCCGTCGTCATCGCCTCGGCCTGGTCGTGGGTGACATAGATCGTCGTGTATTTGTAGGTATCGTGCAGCCGGCGGATCTCGAACCGCATCTCCTCGCGCAGATTGGCGTCGAGGTTGGAGAGCGGCTCGTCGAGGAGGAGGGTTTCCGGCTCGACGACGAGGGCACGGGCGAGCGCGGCGCGCTGCTGCTGGCCGCCCGATAATTCATGCGGGTAGCGCCGGGCGAGTTCGGTCAGATGTGCGACATCGAGGATCGCGGCCACCCGGCGTTCGCGCTCGGCGCGGTCGAGGCGGCGCAGCTTGAGGCCGTATTCGACATTGCCGGCGATCGTCATGTGCGGCCACAGCGCATAGCTCTGGAAGATCATCGACATGCGCCGCCGCTCGGGCGGCAGGCTGCGGCCCGGTTCCGACACGATGCGCCCGCCGACCCGGATCGTGCCGCCGTCGGGGTCCATAAAGCCGGCGACGAGACGCAACGTCGTCGTCTTGCCGCACCCCGACGGGCCTAACAGGCAGCACAGCGAGCCATGCTCGATGGTCAGCGTCAAATCATCGACGGCGGCCGCCTCGCCGAAGCGCTTGGACAGCGATTGCAGCTCGACGACCGCCATGATCCGCTAACGAGCGGGGGTCAGGCGACCCCGTTCTGCTTGAACCACGCCAGCATCTTGGCCCAACCGTCCTTGGCTTGGTCGGCGCGATAGCTCGGCCGGTAGTCGGCGTTGAAGCCGTGCGGCGTGTCGGGATAGATCTTGATCTCGCAGGTCTTGCCGGCCGCCTTGCAGGCCGCGCCCATCTTCTCGACGGTGTCGTTCGGGATGCCCTGATCGGCGCCGCCGTAGAGCCCGAGCACCGGTGCCTTAAGATCGGCGGCGATGTCGATCGGGTGTTTCGGGTTGCTTTCGGTCTTCGGCCGCTCGACCGCGCCATACCACGCGACGCCGGCCTTGAGCCCCGGGTTGTGCGCTGCGTAGAGCCAGGTGATGCGCCCGCCATAGCAGAAGCCGGTGATCGCGAGCTTGGCGGTGTCGGCCTTGCCGGTGCCCTTGGCATAGGCGACCGCCGCATCGAGATCGCCGAGGACCTGCGCGTCCGCGACGCTGGCGACAAGCTTCATCAGCTGGTCGCGGTCGGTGATCTTGGACGGGTCGCCCTGGCGCGCGTAAAGCTCGGGGGCGATCGCGAAATACCCGGCCTTGGCGAGCCGCCGGCAGACATCCTTGATGTGCTCGTGCACGCCGAAGATCTCCTGCACGACGAGCACGGTCGGGAACGGTCCGCCCTTATCGGGCATCGCGCGATAGGCCGGCATCTCGCCGTCCTTGACCTTCATCTTGACCTCGCCCGCGTCGAGGCCGGTCGTGTCGGTGGTGATGACGGTCTGCGCGGTCACCGGCTGCACCGACAACGCAAAGCCGGTGACGAGCGAGGTCATCACAAAACCGCGGCGCGACCAGCTGCTTCTGGGCACCAAGCCTTGCAGTTCGAGTTCGTCGATTTCCATGGCATCCTCCCGTCGGCGTGATTTATCGCGGGAGGATAAGGAGCAAAGCGCCGCGGCGAAAGCCTTCTTCGCAGAGAAACCAGCGGTGGCGCCGCGCTATACGGCCTCGCGCTTCGCGGCGGCGCCCAGGATACGCCGCTTCAGTCGGTACATCTCGGGCAGCAATCGGCTGTCCGGGGTGCCCTTCAGAAACGCGTCGATGCCGCCGTTTTTTTCGATCGTGCGGATCGCCGTGGTGCTGAGACGCAGCCGAACCGATCCCAGCACGTCCGACAGCAGCGAAATCGTCTGCAAATTCGGCAGAAAGCGCCGCTTCGACTTGACGTTGGAATGGCTCACATTGTGGCCGACCTGGACACCTTTGCCGGTAACGGGGCATCTGCGGGCCATCGGGCCACCTCTCTCAGCAACGCTGGTAGACAAAACGCGCCGCGCGGCCACTTTGAGCCGCGCGCTGCCGGGTTTCTAGGCCGGCTTCCCCCGAGGGTCAAGCGCGGCGCTCGTACCAGCCCCGGCTGCGCCGCACGATATGCACCACCGACAGCATGACCGGCACCTCGACCAGGACCCCGACCACCGTCGCCAGCGCCGCGCCGGAGTGAAAGCCGAACAGTGCGATCGCCGCGGCAACCGCCAGCTCGAAGAAATTCGACGCGCCGATCAGCGCCGACGGGCACGCGATATTGTGCGGCACGCCGAGCGCCCGGTTGAGGCCATAGGCGATGCCGGCATTCAGATAGACCTGGATCACGATCGGCACCGCGAGCAGCAGGATGACCAGCGGCTGACGCACGATCTCCTCGCCCTGGAACCCGAACAGCAGCACCAGGGTCGCCAGCAGCGCGACGAGCGAAGCCGGCTGCAACCGCCGCATCGCGCGCGCCAGTGCGGCGTCGCCCCCGCGCGCGATCAGCCACCGCCGCCACAGCTGCGCGGCGATGACCGGCACGACGATATACAGCACGACCGACAGAAACAGCGTCGTCCACGGCACCGCGATCGACGACAGCCCCAACAGGAGGCCGACGATCGGGGCGAAGGCGAACACCATGATCGTGTCGTTGAGCGCGACCTGGGAGAGCGTGAAGTTCGGGTCGCCCTCGGTCAGGTTGGACCACACGAACACCATCGCGGTACACGGCGCCGCGGCGAGAATGATCAGCCCGGCGATGTAGCTGTCGATCTGCGCCTCGGGCAGCAGCGGACGGAACAGCATGCCGATGAACAGCCAGCCGAGCAGCGCCATGCTGAACGGCTTGACCAGCCAATTGACGCCGACCGTGACGGCGATGCCGCGCCATGCCTCGGCGACCCGGTGCAGCGCGCCGAAATCGACTTTGACCAGCATCGGCACGATCATCAGCCAGACCAGCACCGCGACCGGGATGTTGACCTGGGCCATGGTCATCCGGCCGAGCGCGTGGAACGGCTCCGGCGCAAGGCGCCCGAGCCCGATCCCGGCGAGGATGCACAGCGCCACCCACAGCGTCAGATAGCGCTCGAAAATCCCCAGCCCCGGCGCCACCGGCCGCCGCGCCGCTTCGGTAAGCAATGTCATCCGGCGATCCTGTGCTGGGTCGCGATCTCGGACAGCGGCCCATGCGTCCTTCGAGACGCCCGCCGCGCGGGCTCCTCAGGATGAGGTTTTTTTAACGTCATCATAAGCTTACCTCATCCTGAGGAGCGCCCGGAGGGCGCGTCTCGAAGGACGCACGGCGTTAGCGACGCCTGATTTAACGCGCCACGGGCTTGCGGGCCTCGACCGCGGCGGAGAGGACGCAATCCTCGATGCCCCGGCCGGGCGCCCAGGTCGCGATCAGCGCGCGGCTCTCTGGCTTGACCTCGACCCGCACATCGACAAACCCGGCTTCGGCGAGCCACGCCTCGACCCGCTCGACCGAGGCCGCGCCGGCGATGCAGCCGCACAGCAGCGACGCATCGCCTTGCAGCCCGGCCGGTAACGGCGCGGTGTTGACGACATCCGAGACGGCGAGCCGGCCGCCCGGTTTCAGCACCCGAAACGCCTCGCGATAGACCTGCGCCTTGTCGGGCACGAGATTGATCACGCAATTTGAGATCACGACGTCGGCGGTATTGTCGCCGATCGGCAGATGCTCGATCTCGCCGAGGCGGAACTCGACATTGGCGGCGCCGAGCCGGGCGGCGTTGTCTCGGGCTTTCTTCAGCATCTCATGGGTCATGTCGACGCCGATCACCCGGCCGCCGGCGCCGACCTGGCGCGCCGCCAGGAAGCAGTCGAACCCGGCGCCGCTGCCGAGATCGACGATCGTTTCGCCGGGTTGCATCGCGGCGATCGCCTGCGGGTTGCCGCAGCCGAGCCCCAGATTGGCGCCCTCGGGCACCGCGGCGAGTTCGGCCTCGGAATAGCCCATCCGGCGCAATTTTTCGTCGAGCGGCGAGGCCGCAGGGCTCGGCCCGCAGCAGGATGCCGCCGCCGCGCCGTGTTCCGGCGCTCCGGCCGTCGCGGCGATGTTGCCGTAGCGGGCCCGCACCAATTCCTTCTGGTCAGCAGCATCCATGATTTTTCTCCTCTTCGGTCAGGGTTTCGGCGGGATCGCAGAACGGCACGCGAACCTCGCCCCGGCCGCAGCAATTCTCGGTCAGATAGGCGAGCAGTTCGCTCATCGTCCGGTATTCGGCGGAATAGATCAGCTGGCGGCCGAGCCGCCTCTGGGCGATCAGCCCGGCATGGACCAGTTGCTGCAAATGAAATGACAGCGAGGACGGCGCGACCTCGAGCTCATCGGCAATCATCCCGGCTGGCAACCCCTCGGGGCCGCGTGCGACGAGCAGCCGGAACAGCGCGAGCCGGGTTTCCTGGGCAAGCGCGCCGAGCGCCGCAATCGCGCCGAGCTGGTCCATGGGTTACGTTTCGACATTTCAACGAATATCGAAATTAACTCCGTATTCGTTCCCTGTCAACCCGTCACGAACGATCGATCGGACCCAAGGGGATGACGTAAGCTGCCTGGAGATCATCGAGTCGCGAGAAACCCGGCATGCCGCACAATGTAGAGATGGTGACCGTCGTCGGCGCGACGATCCGGCTGTTTCGCGGCGGGCCTGAAGATTCCGGGGCGCCGCCGCTTGTGTTTCTGCACGGCGCCGGTGGGCATACCGGGTGGATGGCGTTCCTCGACGAGCTGTCGAAACATTTCGCGGTATTCGCGCCGGAGCATCCCGGTTTCGGCCATTCGGACGACCCGCCGTGGCTCGACGAAATCGCCGACCTCGCCTATTTCCACCTCGATCTGCTGCGGGTGCTCGGCCTCGACCGGGTCCATCTGATCGGGACCTCGCTCGGGGGCTGGGTCGCGGCCGAGATGGCGGTGCGCAGTACCGCGCGTCTCGCCAGCCTGACCCTCATTGGCGCGGTCGGCATCACCGCCAAGGGCGACCCGATCCCCGACATTTTCCGCATGCCGGTCGAGGAGAATCTGCGGCGCTATTACGCCGATCCCGAGCGCGCCGCGCGCCGCCTCGCCGACCTCGCCCGGCTGGAGAAGACCGCCGACATCAACATCGTCGCCAAGAACCGCGCGACCGTGACCCGGCTCGCCTACCGCCCGCGCTTCCATAATCCGAGCCTGCCCAAATGGCTGCACCGCATCGACGTGCCGACGCTCTTGTTGTGGGGTGGCGCGGACGGCCTAGTGCCGCCCGCTTTCGGCGAGGCCTATCAGGCGCTGATTCCGGGCGCGCGCCTGGTGGTGCTCCCGAATGCCGGGCACGCCCCGTTCGACGAGCAGAAGGATGCGTTCGTCGTGGCTTTCCTCGACTTTGTTGATTCGGTCGTAGTCCGTAGGATGGGCTGAGCGGAGCGAAACCCATCGAGCACCCCGGCTGCGGTATTCGGCGCAGATGGGACCACTATCCCTCTACGTCTGGGACCAAGATCGCGCGACCGCCATCGGCAGGGCGGACGGTGAAGTGCCGGCGTTCTTCATCCTCAATCGGGATGAACGGCCATTTAAACTTGGCGACGATATCGAGCCGCAAGCTGGCGGGATCGTAAGGCCCGATGTTTATCATCGGGCTAGTAGACCCAGCGCCGCAGTCGCGTGTCGCGGTCGCTCCCCGTTCAAGCCTGGCAACAGGCGCATTGCCAGTGGGCGCGCCCGCACCCTGGATCATCGTGTTCGACTCGGAGCGAAGCTCTTTGATGGATGACGTAGAGATGACACACGCGATGCGAATGTCATTCAAGTGCAAGGGTCCGGTGTTCACAATGCGGAACAAAGTAGAAAGCGGGTCGGCACTATTTATGGCAATATTAGCCTCAATCGCAAGGCGGGGGCGATAGCTGTATGCAAACTGCAACAAAATTATCGCAATAGAGGAATAAAACCATACGATGGAAGAACGTCGCCGAAACGATTGCCACCTGTTCTCTGGCAATAGTGTTGTTACTTGGTGCGGTTTCCCTTGAGTTTGCTGTCCTATATTGGGCGCGCTAGACCCAGCCAAGCCGGCTACCTGCCTGTTCTTTGGTCTTCTGCGGGATTCGGGCATTGAAAGATCCGCGCTCCTAGATCGGGTGGCGCTTACTGTCGGGTTACTGGTCCCATCTGCGCCCGAATATCGCCCGGCTGGAGTTAGGATGGGTTTCGCTCTGCTCAACCCATCCTACAAATCATTTCATGGTCTACTCCGCCGCCTGCTGCAACGGCCGCACCGAGGCGCGCATCTCGCGGTCGTAGGCCTGGCGCCAGCCGAGTTTTGCGTCGGTGACGAAATCGCCACTGCGCACCGGATACATGATATCGGGATCGTCGACGCCGGGCGGCGCCGCGCCCTCCTTGGCCAATGTTCGCGCGGCTTTCAGCAGGCGGCGCCTCGTCGCCATGATCATGCGGTCGCTCGGCGCCAGATGCTCGAACAGGTGGTCGGTGATCGGCCCCATGCTCTCGGTCACCGCCTGGTCCTGGGCGTGGATGCCGGTGATCCCGGTATAGTTGCCGCCGGTCTTTTGCCCTTCGCGGTCGACCATCCAGTCGTTCTCGGGACGGCCCTTGAGCCGCCAGCGGCCATGCCAGTCCGATGTATTCGGCAGGTAGTCGAAGGCGCGCTGGAAGCCGGGCATGATTTCCCCGCGCTTGTTCGGGCCGATCGAGGGTGGATGCCGGCGCCAGGTCAGGCTGACGAACATCGTGTGGGTGTCGTCCATCGGGACCCAGGCGCGGTTGTGCAGGTGCTCGGTGAATTTGCCCTGCGGCGTCTGGGTCCAGAACGGCAGCATGAAATTGGCGAAGCGCCAATAGGTCCGCCCCGGTTCGGCCTCGCGATGGGCGGCGTACATCGTGCCGCATGCGGTATCGGCGACATGATAATCGGGGGCGCGGTTGGCGACCGTGTAGCGGAACAGGCTGTCCTCGGGCACGTCGTCGGGCTTGATCCCGCCGGCATGCAGAAAGCCGAAATGCGAGGTGTCGATATCGCCTTCCAATGCCTGCAGCCAGTTGCATTCGCGCTGCACGAACGAGATCGTCACCTCGGTTTCGGGCAGCAGCGTCGCCTCGATCCGCGGCAGGGGCGGAGCTTCCGCGCGGGCGCCCATATAGACCCAGACCAGGCCGTTGCGCTCGGTGGTCCGATAGGCCTTGGCCTTGATGCGGTTTTTGAAATCGGGGCTCCCGGCGAGGTTCGGCGTGTCGACGCAATTGCCCGAAATGTCGTATTTCCAGCCGTGATAGACGCAGCGTATGCCGTTCTCCTCGTTGCGCCCGAGGAACAAGGAGGCGCAGCGATGCGGGCAGCGGTGGTCCATGACCCCGACCCGGCCCGAACTGTCGCGAAACCCGATCAGCCGCTCGCCCAAGAGAAGGAGCCGGATCGGCGCGCCGTCCCGTTGCAATTCCGACGACATCGCCGCCGGCACCCAGTATTCGCGCATCAATGCGCCCATCGCCGTGCCCGGTCCGACCCGGACGAGATCCTCGCTGTCCTTCCTGTTCATTGTCCATTGCCTCCAATTTGAGTGACGAGATGGTGGAGCACAGGGATAGGCTCAGTTGCGGCCGGACAAGAGCCCGCGGGCGATGATTTGGGCCTGGATCTCGGCGGCGCCCTCGAAGATGTTGAGGATGCGCGCGTCGCACAGGACCCGGCTGATCGGGTATTCGAGGGCATAGCCGTTGCCGCCGTGGATCTGAAGCGCGTTGTCGGCGTTGGCCCACGCGACCCGCGCCGCCAAGAGCTTCGCCATGCCGGCCTCGATGTCGCAGCGCCGCCCGCTATCCTTTTCGCGCGCCGCGAAATAGGTCAGCTGGCGCGCCAGCATCGTCTCCACGACCATCATCGCGAGCTTGTTCGAGACCCGCGGGAAGCCGACGATCTTGTTGCCGAACTGGGTGCGTTCGAGGGCATAGCCCAGGCCCAGTTCGAGGGCGTTCTGCGCGACCCCGACGGCGCGCGCCGCGGTCTGCACCCGGGCGCTCTCGAAGGTCGCCATCAGCTGCTTGAAGCCCTGGCCCTCGACCTCGCCGAGTAGCGCGTCGGCCGGTACGGCATACCCGTCAAAGGCGATCTCGTATTCCTTCATGCCGCGATAGCCGAGCACCGGGATCTCGGTCCCGGTCATGCCGTCGGCCGGGAACGGGTCGGCGTCGCTGCCGCGCGGCTTTGGCGCGAGAAACATGCTGAGCCCGCGATACCCGCCATCAGCAGCCCCGGTGCGCGCCAGGAGGGTCATCAGGTCGGAGCGCGCGCCATGGGTGATCCAGGTCTTCGCGCCGAAGATGCGATATTGGCCGGTCTCGCGCACCGCGCGGGTCTGCAGGTTGGCGAGGTCGGAACCGGTGTTCGGCTCGGTGAAAACGGCGGTCGGCAATACCGCGCCGGAGGCGATCAGGGACAGCCAGCGCTCTTTCTGCCGTTGGGTCCCGCCGAGGCGAATCAGCTCGCCGGCGATCTCGGAACGGGTGCCGAGGGAGCCGACCCCGATATAGGCGCGCGACAATTCCTCCGAGACGACGCACATCGCGGTCTTGCCGAGGCCGAGCCCGCCATGCTCTTCGGGCAGGGTCATGCCGAAGACGCCGATCGCCGACAATTCGTCGATCACCTCGATCGGGATCAGCTCGTCGCGGCGGTGCCAGCCATGAGCGTGCGGCGTCACGGCGCGCGCGGCGAAGCGGCTGATCTGATCGCGGATCATCTCGAGGGTCGGGTCGCCGAGCCCGATGCGGCCGAACACCGCAGGCGAACCCTCGCCGATCAAAGCCGACAACCGGGTGCGCGCCTCGCCGAGGCCGCGGACAAGCCTGCCGGAATCGCCGGTGCGCAGCGGCGCGAGTTCGTCCTCGGAGATCCCCAGATCCTGCGGCCGCGCGATCTCGCCCTGGGCCATCGCGATGCCGCCGGCAAGCTGCGCCAGATACTCGCCGAACGCGACCGCGAGGATCAGCGATTCGACTTCGCCGAACTCGCCGCTCTCGGTGAGGCGCAGCGCCCATTGCCGGATCTGGCGCAGGGCTTCGACGTAAGTCGCCATCCAGGCGAAGCCATGCACCGCGAGCTGCTCGCGATCGACGCGCGCGCCATCGACGGAGCCATCGGGCGCGACGCGCTGGAGCACCCGTCCACGGGCGATGCGCAGCACCGCTTCGGCGGCAACGAGGGCCCGTTCGGTCGCGGCGGAAAACTCGCCCCCTTCCATGCCGGCCCGCCTTTCGGTTTCCACTCGGGCCCGAACGGCCTACCGCGTATTGGAGGTCGTGTAGCTGCGCGGGAAGAGCGTCGGCAAATTCGGGTCGCGCGCGCGCGCGCTCGTCGACTGCGTCATCGTCACGGCGGCGATGTCGTCGCTGATCGCGTTCAAATTCTGGATATCGCTGGCGCGCTGAGGCCCGCCGACGGCGCAGCCGCCCAGCGCCAGCACCAAGGTCAGCGCCCAACGGGCCGACCCGCGGCGGAGCAGCATCATCACTTGTCTCCCGGTCAGACCGAGATCACATAGGCTACCCCAAATAGAATAACAACCAGCACCAGCGACACCGCCAGGACATAACGAACAACCCCCGGCTTCTGGCCCTGACTGGCTCTCTCCGGGGTCTCGATGATGCGCTGATCCATTGTCCGCCCCTAGGGTTGCGACCATTCCTGATTGGGGAACGGCTCGGGGAACGCGATCGATCCCGCGTGCAGCCCTACGACGGGAAGGCTTTTTCGCACCGCGCCGCCGGCCTATAATGCGGCATGGCCCGGCTCAGCGTGAACCTCAACAAGATCGCCCTGCTGCGCAATTCGCGCCACACCGGGGTGCCCGACCTCCTCGAATTCGCCCGCATCGCGCACGATGCCGGGGCCGACGGGCTGACCGTGCATCCCCGCCCCGACGAGCGGCACATCCGCAGCGCCGATGTCCCCGCCTTGGCGGAGTTGATGCGGCCGTGGCGGCCGGCTTGCGAACTCAACATCGAGGGCTATCCCGACGAGCGGCTGCTGGAGATCGTGCGCGCGGTGCGGCCCGAGCAATGCACGCTGGTGCCCGATCCGCCCGGCGCCTTCACCTCCGAGGAGGGCTGGAAGCTCGACAACCGCGACACGCCGCTGGTCACCCCGGCGATCGCGGTGCTGAAGCGGCTCGGTTGCCGGGTGATCCTGTTCGTCGACCCCGACCCTGATGTCGCCGAGCGAGTGCCCGGCAGCGGCGCCGACGGCATCGAAATCTATACCGGAACCTATGCCGCCGCGTTTCGCGCCGGCGACGCAGCGGCCCAATTGCGGGCCTGCGCCGCGACCGCCGCGCATGCGCACGCGCTGGGGCTCGTCGTTAATGCCGGGCACGATCTCAATCTTTTGAACCTGCCCGGCCTCGTCGCCGCGATGCCGAACCTGGCCGAAGCCTCGATCGGCCACGAGCTGACCGCCGATGCGCTGGTGGTCGGCTTCGCCGCCGCCGTCAGAGCCTACAAGGCGGCGCTGCGGTAAGGCGCGACGGACGCAACCTGCGGCGCTACCCAAATTCGGCTCGGCCGGGGTCAAGCCAGCGCTCGGCGGACGCCGCCGTAGCGGCGCTGGCGCAGCACCAGGAACCCGACCAAAGCGAGATTGGCGAGGTTGAACAGCAGTCCTGATGTAAAGGCCGGCGCGTAGAAGCCGAAATGGTCGAACAGCGCGCCGGCAAACCAGCTGCCGAACGCCATCCCGCCCATGCTGATGAACAGCACCGTCGGCACCCGCCACGATGCTTCGCTCGACGGGTAAAGCTCGCGGATCGCGACGACGTAGGCCGGGATGATGCCGCTGAAGCCGAGCCCATAGACGGCCGAGACCGCGAACAGCCCGATCTCCTCCTGCGTCGCCATGAACGCGGTGATCGCGACCGCCTGACACGCGGAGCCCATCAGCACCGTCTTCAGCCCGCCGATCCGGTCGGCTAGCCAGCCCCACAACACCCGGCTGACAAAGGCGCTGCCCTGCAACACCGACAGCATCGCCGCGCCCTGCATCGCCGGAATGCCGATATCGCTGCAAAACGCGACGAGATGCGCCTGCGGGATCGCCATCGGCACGCAGCACAGGAACCCGGCGATGCACATCAGCGCCAGCACTGTGTTCGGCCGCATGCCGAGCACCTCGCGCCGCGTTCCCGCGTCGCCGAAGCCGGGGGCGGCCGGCGCTTCCGGAGGCTGCCGCAGGAAAATGGCCGCGATCGGCACGGTCATCAGCAGAATGAGCGCGAAGCCGACCATCGTCGCGGGCCAGCCGTAAACCGTCATCGCATGCTCGAACAGCACCGGCCATATCATGCCGGCGACATATTGCCCCGACGAGATCAGCGCCAGCGCGGTGCCGCGCCGCCGGTCGAACCAGCGGCTGACATAGACCAGCAGCGGCGGGTAGAGCGCGCCGTTGCCGAGGAGGCCGACAAACACCGCATGGCCGATCAGGATCGCCCACAGATTGCCGGTGGCCGAAATGGCGAGCCCGAGCGCGATCATCACCGCGCCGAACATGACGGTGAGCCGCATGCCGATGCGCTCGGCCACCTGGCCCATCAGAATGCCGCCGAGCCCGGTGCCGAGCCAGGTCATCGCGCCGGCGAGCGCCACCAGCTGACGCGCGGTGCCGAGATCCTCGGTGATCGGCTTCAGCCCGACCACCAGCAGCAGCGGCGAGCCGTAGGAAATCGACAGGAGGCCCAGCGTGATAAGGGCGGCGACCCACGATTCGCGGGATTCGATGCTGACCGTCGGGCGCGTCGCGGCGGTGTTTCCGGCGAGAGGTGTCCCCCCGATCTCCGCCACCGGCCAGCCTCTCCTCGCGCCAGAACTGCCCGGATTTTAATCAGGCCGCCGATCTGTAACGCGCGGTGCGCCGGTCAGGCAAACGCCGTTTGGGCATCGCACGGCTGCGGTGGCGGCCATGATGTAGGGCGGGTCTCGACCCGCCTCTTTCGCCAAGGCGGATCAAGATCCGCCCTAAGGCGCCGCGATCTGGCGCAGGGCAGGGCGCAGCGCCCAGGTCAGCGGTAGGGTGACCAGCACCACCGCGGCGATCAGCATCATCATGACCGGCACGTCGATCATGTCGCCGGCGAGGCCGTAAAGCACCGGCGACAGCGCGCCGGCGCCGATCCCGCCGGTATAAAAGATGCTGAAGGCGCGCTGCCGCCGCTCCGGCGCGACCAATTCGGGAACCGTGCCGTAGAGCACCGACGAGGTGCCGTTGAGCGCGACGCCGATCAGCGGCAATACCAGCAGCCCGGCGAATAGCGGCAGCGGCAACAGCGCCACGATGCCGGCGGCGGTCAGCGCCTCGGTCAGAAACACCGCCTTGACGACGCCGAGCCGCGCCCCGAGCCAGCCGCAAATCAGCTTGCCGGCGGCGCCCCCGGTAAAGACCAGGGTCAGCGCCAAGCCGATCGTCGGCAAATCGGCCCCCTTCATTTGCAGCAGAAACGGCAGGAAGGTCAGGAACCCCATGCGGGTCGCGCTGTCGATCATCGCGATCCCGAGCAGCAGCGAAAAGCCATGCCCGTTCGGTGTCGTCGGCGTGGCGTCGTCGTCGCTCGATGCGGCCACCGGCGTTTCGGTTCGTCCGGGGAGGCCGCGCACCGCCAGGATCGCGGCGGCGGCGGCGAGCGCGACGAGGCCGAGCACCATCGTCGCGCTGCGCCACGGCATCACCGCGACCAGCCCGACCGTGGCCAGCGGAAACGCCATCTTGCCGAGATCGCCCGAGAAATTGTAGCCGGCCAGCGCGCCGCGCGAGCGCCGCCCGGAGAAGGCTTGCGCCACCAGATTGGCGGCGATCGGATGCTGCACGCTGGCGCCGATCCCGGCGACGACCAGCGCGACCGTCAGCATGATAAAGCCGCCGCTCATTCCGGCAAGGAGGAAGCCGAGCCCGACCAGCGCCGTGCCGAGCCCGAGCACCAGAGGCCCGCCGATCCGCTCGGCAAGGGCGGCGGCCGGCACCTGAAACCCGGCCATCGACCCGGTGAACAGCGCCCGCAACAGGCCGATCTCGGCGTAGCCGAGCCCGAACTGGGCCTGCCATATCGGCAACAGCACATAGAGCAGGTCGGTATAGCCGTCATGCAGCACATGCGCGCCGCACGCGACCCCGATCGTGCGCCGCTCGGGCGCCGCGAACCTCCCCCATGTGGCCGTGATCAGAGACATGCCGCCGCCGCCGTGTCCTCCGAATGCTGATCCGGCACGGCGTTTAAGGCAACAAGCAAGCATTTGCCTGTCGGGATATTTTCTGTTGAACAGCCCCCACCCCCACCCTCCCCCGCTTGCGGGGGAGGGGGCCGACTGCGCCGTTGGTTCTCTCTCTGAAACCTTCACTCGCTGGCGGCGGAGGGGGAGCGCCCCTCGCCGGCCCAATCAGCCCCCTCCCCCGCAAGCGGGGGAGGGTTGGGGTGGGGGCTTTAGAACGGGCGCCGGTAGAGTGTATTCTCCATCAAATCCTGCTTGGCGGCAGCAAAGGAGAAAACGATGGCCGATTTCGATCTCGTGATCCGCAACGGCACCGTGGTGACAGCGTCCGACACGCAGCATTGCGACATCGGCATCAAGGGCGGAATCATTGCCATGCTCGGCCGCGGCCTCGCGGCGGGCGAGCGCGAGATCGACGCCGCCGGAAAGCTCGTGCTGCCCGGCGCGATCGACAGCCATTGTCATATCGAGCAGAAATCCTCGGCCGGGGTCATCTGCGCCGACGATTTCTACAGCGCCACGGTATCGGCGGCATTCGGCGGCACGACGACGGTGATCCCGTTCGCCGCGCAGCATCGCGGCCAGTCGCTCCGTCAGGTCGTCGAGGAATACCACGACGCCGCCGGCCCCAAGGCGGTC
Source organism: Rhizobium sp. Q54 (assembly GCA_945861155.1). Lineage (GTDB taxonomy): Bacteria > Pseudomonadota > Alphaproteobacteria > ATCC43930 > CGMCC-115725 > DATARH01. The sequence continues at coordinate 16,483 of CAMATN010000003.1, read as the reverse complement.
ATCGACTATGCCTTTCACCTGATTATCTCCGATCCCACGGAGCAGGTGCTCGGCCAGGAATTGCCGGCGCTGATCCGCGACGGCTACACCTCGTTCAAGGTCTACATGACCTACGACCTCTTACGCCTCGACGACGGCCAGATGCTCGACATCCTGGCGCTGGCGCGGCGCGAAGGCGCGATGATGATGGTGCACGCCGAAAACCACGACATCATCGCGTGGCTGGCGAACCGGCTCTTGGAGCGCGGCATGTCGCAGCCGCGCTATCACGCCGTGTCGCATGCCAGGATCGCCGAGGGCGAGGCGACCAACCGCGCCGTCGCGTTGGCCGAACTGCTCGACGTGCCGCTGTTGATCGTCCATGTCTCGGCCGCCGAGGCGATCGAGGTGATCCGCGACGCCCAGACCAAGGGCCTGCGCATCTACGGCGAGACCTGCCCGCAATATCTGTTCCTGACCGCCGACGACATCTCGATGGACCTCGAGGGCACCAAATTCTGCTGCTCCCCGCCACCGCGCGACAAGGCGGCGCAGGAGGCGGTGTGGCGCGGCCTCGCGAACGGCACCTTCCAGGTGTTTTCCTCGGACCACGCGCCCTACCGCTACGACGAAACCGGCAAATTGCTGAAGGGCGACAAGACCACCTTCAAGGACACCGCGAACGGCGTCCCCGGCATCGAATTGCGCGTGCCGCTGCTGTTTTCCGAGGGGGTCGGCAAGGGTCGGATCGACATCAACCGCTTTGTCGCGCTGACCGCGACCAACCACGCCCGGATTTACGGGCTCTACCCGAAAAAGGGCACGATCGCGGTCGGCAGCGACGCCGACATCGCGATCTGGGACCCGCAGCGCGAAGTCACGGTCAGGGCCGCCGACATCCACGACAATGTCGGCTATACCCCGTATGAGGGGATGCAGCTGACCGGCTGGCCGGTAACGGTGCTGTCGCGCGGCCGGGTGGTGGTCGACGACGGCAAGCTCGTTGCCGAGCGCGGCAGCGGCAATTTCCTCCCCTGCGCCCTGTCCGACGCCGCCAAGCCCCTCGGCCGCACGACCCCCGAACTCGCCTTCGCCGCCGCGACATCGGGCGCGCCGCTGGTGTGAGCGGCTTCTCCGCGATTTTCATGGACAGCGATTTTCGTGGACAGCCCTGGGGCGATTGCCGAGATTGAGGCGATCTCGCGAGCCCGATCTTGGCGCGAGCCGGCGATACGCTCAGCCCATGCGCAGCTTCGGCGATACCGTAAAATTCTGGCGTCCGTCGGCGGCTTTGCCCGCCGCGGCGAGGGCTGTCCTTTTCCCTGAATTCGCCGATGCGCCATCGGTGAGGTTGGCGCCGGGGCTGTTGCGCGCGCCGCCGCGCGGGCGCGTGCCGCCGCCGTGGCTGAGCGCGTTGGTGGACGAGGGCGTGGCACCCGGTTCGCCGGCCGAATTCCCCACCCCCGAGCTCGCTGCCCCCGGCCGGGTTCTCGCCGATCGCGCCTGGGAGGAACCGGCGCTGTTGGCGCGGGCATCGGCGGCGCGCCGGGCGCTCGTGACGGCGCGAATCGGCGGCGCGTGGTGGCAAGGCAATGGCGCCGGCGATCTGCCGCGCGGCGACGGGTACGCGGTTGTGGTCCTCGGCGAGCCGGCGTTGGGCGGGCGCGCGATGCGACCGGGGGGTGCCGTCCTCGCCAGCATGATCGACGCCGCGCTGGCCGAAAACCCGGCCGGGCGGGTCGTCGTCGCGGCGTCGCGGGCGATTGGATTGCGGCTGCGATCACGCCTCGCCGCCGCCCGGGCGCGCGGCGCGACAATCATCGGCCGGGCATGCGATCCCTGGGCGCTGCTCGACCGTGCCGGCCGGGTGTACAGCGCCGGCGGCGAGATCGGCTTTCTCGCGCTGATCGCCGGGGTGCCGGTGATGGCGTTTGCCGACGCGGTCTATACCGGCTGGGGCGCGACCGAGGACTCCGCCGGGGTGGCACAGCGCGCGTTCCGGCGGACCGCGGACGAGATTTTCGCCGGGATCTGTCTTGTCGCGACACGTTACCGCGACCCGTTCCGCAACAATGCGGCGAGCTTCGAGGATGTGCTTGCCATCGTCGCCGATTGGCGGCGCCTCGACGACGCCAATCGCGGCATCGCGGTCTGCGTCGGCATGTCGTTCTGGAAGCGCCGGCGGATCGCCGAGTTCGTGCGCTCGTCGGCCGGCGTCCCGGTTTTCCGCCGCACCTCGGCTGGTGCGCTCGCCGCCGCCCGAGGCGACTCGGAAACCCGGCCGCGCGCGATTGCCGGCTGGGCCTCGCGCCTGCCCGACGGTCTCGCCGAGGCGGCGATCCGCGGCGGGGTTCCGCTGATCCGGGTCGAGGACGGGTTCATCCGCTCGGTCGGCCTCGGCTCCGATTTCATGCCGCCGGCCTCGCTTGTTTTCGACGCCACGGGCATGTATTTCGACCCGCGCGCCGGCAGCGACCTCGAACGCCTGCTGCGCGAGTCGGAGTTCCCGCCGGTCCTGCTTGCTCGGGCACAGCGTCTCGCCGCGCAGCTCGTGACCCGCGGCATCACCAAATACAACCTCGCCGGCAACGGAGTGAGCCTCGACCTGCCGTCGGGCCGGCGGCGCATCCTGGTTCCGGGGCAGGTCGAGGACGATCTGTCGATCCGGTTCGGCGCCGGCGCGGTCCGCACCAATCTCGACCTGTTGGCGCAGGTGCGGGCGGCGAACCCGGACGCCTATGTCCTCTACAAGCCGCACCCCGACGTCCTGGCCGGGCACCGCAAGGGGGCGGTTCCCGAGGCCGAGGCGCGGCGCTTCGCCGATCGGGTGGTCCGCGGCGGCGCGACGGCGCCGTTGCTCGCTGTCGTCGACGAATTGCATACGATGACCTCGCTCGCCGGGTTCGAGGCCCTGTTGCGGGGTCGCCGGGTCATTGTTTACGGCCGCCCGTTCTATGCCGGCTGGGGACTGACCGTCGACCGACCGCCATTCGATCGCGGGCGGCGGCTGAGCCTCGACCAGCTGGTCGCCGGCGCCCTCATTCTCTATCCGCGCTATCTCGACCCGCTGACCCGGCTGCCCTGCGGGCCGGAAATCGTCATCGAGCGCCTTGACCACCCGGAATTGTGGCGGCCGGGGCCGCTGGTGCTGGCGCGCCGCTTGCAGGGGGCGATTGCGCGGCGGCTCGGCGAATTTCGCGGAATGCTCCCCAGCGCCGGCTCATCCCCGGCGCGCGGGCTTCGCGAGCGCCCGCGCTCCTGATGCGCGCCCCGTTTCGGGTGGTGGTCATCACCGGCGCCTCGAGCGGGCTCGGCGCCGCGCTCGCGGTGTCCTATGCCGGGCCGCAGACCGCGCTCGGGCTGATCGGCCGCAACCGCGAGCGGCTTGCCGCGACGGCGGCGGCGTGCCGCGCCGCCGGCGCCGATGTCGACAGCGCCGCGATTGACGTCGCCGACGGGGCGGCGCTCGCTTCCTGGCTCGAAGAATTCGACCGGGCTCATCCGGTGGAGCTGCTGATCGCCAATGCCGGTACCTCGGCGGGACCCGACCCGGAGAGCCCGGGCGAGCCCGCCGCGATGACGCTGCGCCAGATCGAGGTCAACCTCGTTGGCGCGGTGCACACGATCGCGCCGCTGGTGCCACTGTTGTGCGCTCGCGGGCGCGGGCGGATCGTCGCGATCGCCTCGATCGCGGCCTATCGCGGCCTGCCTTACAGTCCGGGGTATTGCGCGAGCAAAGCAGGTCTGCGCGCCTATGCCGAGGCGTTGCGCCCGCGCCTCGCGCCGCACGGGGTCGGCGTGACGGTGGCCTGTCCGGGGTTTTTCAATTCGCCGATGACCGATCGCTGGGAGGGCGCGACCCCGTTTCTCGCGACCGGCGAGCGCGCCGCCCGGCGCATCAAGCGCGGCATCGACCGCGGCCGCGCGCGCATCGATTTTCCGTGGCCGCTGGTGCTCGGCATGCGGTTTTGCGATCTGGCCCCGGCGCCGATCGGCGATGCGATCCTGCGCCGCTTCCGTTTCCGCATCCGCTCCGCCTGAGACGATGGGAGCGGTTGAGGTGCTGCATCTCGCGGCCGGCGCCGGGCTCGCGCTGCTGGCGTGGCTGGTGCCGCGCCGGGTGGCGCGCTCGCGCCGCGCCGGGCCAGCCGTGCTGTTGCTCGATGTCGCGCCGATCGCGCTCGGGGCGGCGTTGCTTGGAGTGGCGACAGGACGGCCGCTCTTCGCCGGAATCGTCGCATTGGCGCTCGGCGCCGGCTTCGCCCTCGCCGATTACACGATGCGGCAGACCCTGCGCGAGCCGGTCGTCTTTTCCGAGGCCGCCGAGCTGCCGCAGCTTTTCACCCACCCGCATCTCTATCTCCCGTTCGCCGGGCCGGGGCTCGTGCTGGGCGGAGCGGCGGCTTCCGTCCTCATTGCGCTGGCGCTGCTGATCGTCGAGCCCGCGCTGTGGGAGCCGCGCCCGTGGGTGGCGCTCGGAGTCGCGGCGCTGATCGCCGCCGGAGGCTGGCTCGTCGCGCGGGAGCCGTTGCTCGGCATCGCGGCCGGCACGCTGCGTCGCCGCTTGATGCCGAGCGGCGAACCCTTCGAAGACGCCGCAAGGCTCGGACCGTTCGGAATGCTGCTGGTCCACGCCGTCATCGCGCGCGCCGAACGCAGATCGCGGCAGCTGGCGCTCGGCGCATTCAATTCGCCCGATGCCAGCCCCGACAACACCCCATCCCAAGCCTGTCATTCCGGGGCGGGGACGAAGTCCGCGAACCCGGAATCCATAAACACGGGCCTCTGGAATATGGATTCCGGGTTCGCCGCTGCGCGGCGCCCCGGAATGACGGCCAGCGGCCCGGGCGGCGGCCCGATCATCCTGGTACAGTGCGAATCCTTCTTTGACGCACGCCGGCTAACGCCGCTGATCCCGCCCGAGCTCTTAGCCGGCTTCGATTCGTGTCGCGCGTCGGCGAGCCAGTTTGGCCGGCTCGAAGTGCCGGGCTGGGGCGCCAACACGATGCGGACCGAGTTCGCGGTGCTGAGCGGCGTTCCCGAGAGCGCGCTCGGCTACGACCGGTTCAACCCGTATTACGCGCTGGCGCGAGTCCCGATCCAATCGCAGATCTGGCGGGCGCGCCGGGCCGGTTACCGCACGATCTGCCTGCATCCGTTCGACCGATCTTTTTTTCGCCGCGACCTGGCGATGCCGGCGCTCGGCTTCGAACGGTTTCTCGGTCGCGACACGCTGGGCGGGTCGCGCGCACCGCCTTATTACCCGGACCCGGAGCTGGCCCGGGACATCCTGCGGGTTCTCGACGCAGAGGGTCCGCGGACCCTGATCTTCGCGATCACGATGGGCAATCACGGGCCGTGGCTGGCGAAAGGCCCGCCGCTCGACGCGGCGGTATCGGGCCTGTTCGACCCGGCGGCAATCCCGGATGGGGCGGGGCTGTTGCGCTATCTCGACGGGCTGTGCCGTTCCGACGAGATGCTGCGGATCCTGATGTCGGGGCTGGAGCGCCGCGGCGCTCCGGCGGTGCTGGGTTTCTATGGCGACCACCTGCCGAGCCTCTCGACCGCGTTCCGCCATTTCGGCTTTGCCGAGACGTCGAGCGATTACGCGATCTGGCAGGCCGGCGGCAGCTTCGTGCCGCAGCGCCGCGACCTGCCGGCGCACCGGCTCGGGCGCATCGTCGTCGACGCCGCCGTCGGCACCGACGACGATGCGTCCACCGTCGACCAGGGCGCTTGCCTGAACCGGCGCGAGCCCGCAGGGTTCGCGCGATGACACATTTCGTCCCGCCCTATCCGGAGCGCCCGAAGGAGCCGCTAAAGCTGTTGGCGCTGATGGCGACGGCGCGCCGCAACTTCCTCGCCGTGTTCGACGAGAAGTGCTTCGAGTACCAGTTCTTCTCGACCCGGGTCCTCAACCGCAAGGTGTTCGTCTGCAACAGCCCGGATACCGTCGCGCAGGCCTTTATCGCGCTGCATGAAAGCTTTCAGCGCAAGACGCCGCAAATGCGCCATGCGCTGTCGCCGCTGCTCGGCGATGGGCTCTTTATCAGCGACGGCGATTTGTGGCGGCATCGCCGGCGCATCGTCGCGCCGATCGTGCATGTGTCGCGCCTGAAGCTGTTCGCGCCGACGATGGTCGAGGCGGCCCAGGAAACCGCCGAGCGCTGGGCGGCGTTGCCCGACGGCGCGCCGATCGACGCGCTGCGCGACATGGCGACGCTGACCGCCGAGATCATCTGCCGCACGATCTTCGGCCCGCGGCTCGGGGCCGAGCACGCGACCGAGATCGTCGCCGCGTTCAGCGCCTATCAGCGCGAGGTCGCCCAGCTCGACCTGCCCTACATGCTGGGCCTGCCCGACTGGGTGCCGCGCTTTCAGGCGCCGTCGGTGTATCGGGCCGCCAAGCGCATCGACCGGGTGCTCGACGATCTGATCCGGCGCTGCGAGGAGCGGCTGGCGAGCGGCGACCAATCGATGATCCAGATGCTGCTCGAGGCGCGCGACCCCGAAACCGGCGGCAGGCTCGACCGCCGGGCATTGCGCAACGAGGCCGCCGTCATCTTCATGGCCGGCCACGAGACAACCGCCAATTCGCTGGCGTGGACTTGGTTCCTGCTGTCGCAGGCGCCCGATGTGGAGGCCCGGCTGCATGCCGAGCTGGCCGAAACGCTCGGCGGGCGGGTCCCGAATCTCGATGATGTGCCGCGCCTCGTCTACACCCGCGCGGTGTTCGAGGAGGCGATCCGGCTCTACCCGCCGGTGCCGCTGTTGGGCCGCCAGGCGTTGCGGGACGAGAGCATCCGCAACCGCAAGATCGCCGCCGGGTCGCTGCTGGTCGTCATTCCGTGGCTGCTGCATCGCCACCGCCAGCTATGGGACCAGCCCGACCATTTCATCCCGGAGCGCTTTCTGCCCGAGAACGCCGCGGCGCGGCAGCGCTACAGCTATATCCCGTTCAGCGTCGGGCCGCGGGTCTGCGCCGGCCAGGCGTTCGGGATGACCGAAGCCATTCTTTGTCTCGCCACGCTGGCGCAGCAGGTCACGCTGAAGCTCGCGCCGGGTGCGGTCGTCGAGCCGACCTGCCGGCTGACCTTGCGCCCCGGCGACACCCTGCCGATGCTCGTGCATCACCGGCCAAGTCGGGCGGCGCCGCGCGTGTCTTCCGCCTCGGCCGAAAACGAGGTCTCGCGATCCGCCTCGGAAACCGCCGAAATCCCCGGCCCGTAAGTCACCCGCACCGCGGCCTTTGGGTCGGCGATCCGGTCGGCCAGCGAGACCGGCCCGCACGCGATCATCAGATAGTCGTATTCGCCGGGCACCTCGTTCGCCATCAGGAAGAGGAAGTGCATGCGAAAGAAATTCCAGCGGATCTTGCGGTAGGTCGCCGGCAGCAAGGTTTCCTTGAAGCGGGCCGAGCGGATCGTCGGGTTGACCGGGCGGGCGCCGCCGAGTTCGAGGTTGAGGTCGCGCACCGGCTCGAAGCCAAAGGCATTTAGCACGTCCTGCGGCGCCTGATACTCGACCCAGAGCAGCGAATCCGTCGTCACCAGCCGGGCGATGTCGCGGCGCAGCCGGTCGGCGGTGCGGATAAAACCGACGATCGGCAGGCATGAGCCGATCGTCAACAGCGCCACCGGCGGCCCGGTCCGGCCGAACTCCGGGTCGAGCGCCAGGGCGCGGGCGGCCAGGTCGACCGCGATCGTCGACCCGGTGCTGTGCCCGACGATCAGGATTTCGTCGGCGTCGCTGTGCCGTACCGCCGCGACGACATGCCGGGCGAAGCGGTCGAGCCTGGTGTCGATTTCCGCGTGCCGGCCGGACGCCTGTTGCCAGCTGAAGATCCAGCCGTCGAGCAGATGGTACACATACGCCTTCCTGATCCGCGGGCCGGCGGCATGCAATACGCCGATCGCGATCAGCGCGGCGATCGCCACTTTGACGGATTGCGGGAGCGGCGCCGCCACGTCGAGCAGCGAGGCCGCGCCATAGCCGAGCAGAAACCCGGCGCCGATGACCGCGACCAGCGCCGCCCAGGGATAGAGTACGAACAGCGCGAAATACCAGTTGACCCGGAACAGCCGCTGCATGACCGCACCGCGCAGCGCCTCCACGATCGCGGCGGCGAGAAGGGGGATGCGGGCAACCCAGCTCCGGGCGAAATCGCGTTTGACGAGATCGTCCCAGCGCAGGACTTCGTAGGTCGTTTCGGTCCGCCATGCTCCGGTGCCGGCGCTAACGTTCCAGCGCGCGGACGGCAACGCGCCGTCGTGTACCAGCGGGCCGATAGCGCGCTCGACATTAAAGCGCCGCGACAATTGCGAGAATGCCGTCACGAACAGCCGGCGATAACGCGTATCGGCGTCGGGATCGTAGCCGTGACAGTAAAACACCAGGCGCTTTTTAACGGCGATTCCCATCCTACGAGTTACCCGAATGCGCCATGCCGTCAGAAATTCTCCAGGCTCAAGACCTCGTCGTCGTAATCGTACGCGAAAATCTCGGCGTGGCGGCCCCAGTTGATGACGGTTTCGAGCACCCGCTCGGCCTCCTCCTCCGACAGATGGTCTTCGAGTTCGCGCAGAAAGCGGGCGGCGGGCGCGCGGTGCCCGGGCCGCTCGTCGAGGACCCGGCGGATATGGGCGGCGAGCGGCACATGCTGCAACAGCGCGGCCGCGAACATCTGCTTGCGGCTCAGCATGTCGGCGGCGGCATAGAGGCGGCCCTCCGCGGTCAGCTCGATGTCGCCGCCGCTGACATTGGCCCAGCCCAGCAGCTGGAGCAGCTCGATCAGCGGGAACAATTCGTCCATCACCAGGTTTTCGCCGTCGGCCAGCTGCGGCAGGTCGGCGCGGCCGCCATAGGGCGGCTCCTTCAGCGTGTCGACCAGACCCGAGAGCTGCTGCACCGGCGCATCGGGCAGGCGATATCCGGTGCCGATCGGTGCGGGCTTGACGCCGCGCCGCCCGTCGCGCCCGGGCACCGTCGTCAAGAGGGTGTAGACCTGGTCCATGATCTGGCGAAACGGCGCGCTTTCCGGCGCTCGCGGCCGGGTCAGCGCGACCGGCACCTCGGCGCTGATCCGGCCGGGGTCGCTGCTGAAGATCAGGATGCGGTCGGCCATCTCGACGGCCTCCTCGATGTTGTGCGACACCATCAGGATACCCTTTGTCGGGATGCGATGGCGCGTCCACAGCTCGGTCAGGTCGTTGCGCATCGTCTCGGCGGTCAGCACGTCGAGCTGCGAGAACGGCTCGTCGAGCAGCAGGATATCGGGGTTGACGACGAGGGCGCGGGCAAAGCCGACGCGCTGGCGCATACCGCCCGACAATTCCTTCGGATAGGCGTTCTCGAACCCGTCGAGGCCGATCAGGTCGATCGCCGCGACCGCCCGCCGGCGCCGCTCGGCGGCCGATACGCCTTGCGCCTCGAGGCCCAATTCGACATTGCCGAGCACGGTCAGCCAGGGGAAAAGCGCGAAGCTCTGGAACACCATCGCGACGCCCTGCACCGGATCCGTGACCGGCAGGCCGCGATATTCGACCTGGCCTTCGCTCGGCCCGACGAGACCGGCGAGGATGCGCAGGAAGGTGGATTTGCCCGCCCCCGACTTGCCCAGGATCGCGACGATCTCGCCGGCATGCAGTGTGAAGTCGACGCGCTCAAGCACCAGCCGGCCGATATGGTCCGGGGTGCGATAAGTCTTGCTGATCCCGACCGCGCGCAGCAGCGGCGCGTCGAGACCGGCGGAAGCGGCGCGTTCGGTGACCAGATCGACCAATCGGCCGCTCCTTCAACAGGGCCGCTCAATCCAGCCGCTGCCGCTCGGCGGCGAGCTCGTAAAGGCGGCGCCACAGCAGGCGGTTGAACGCGACGACATAGAGGCACAACACCCCGATGCCGAGCGCGATGCGGGCCGCGTCGCCCGCCGCCGTGTGCTGCGCGATGTAGGCCCCGATGCCGGTGGCGCGCAAGGTCGTGTCGCCCCATTGCACGACCTCGGAGACGATGCTCGCGTTCCACGCCCCGCCCGCGGCGGTCACCGCGCCGGTCACATAGGCCGGAAAGATCGCCGGCAGGATCAGCCGTCGCCACCACAGCAGGCGGCGCAGCCCGAGGCTGCTCGCGGCAAGCTGCAGCTCGCGCGACAACCCGGTCGTGCCGGCGATCACGTTGAACAGAATGTACCATTGCGTGCCGAGGATCATCAGCAGGCTGAGCCAGATTTCGGGGTTGAGCCGAAAATTCAGGATCAGCATGACTGCAACCGGAAAAAACAAATTCGCCGGGAAGGCGGCGAGAAACTGCACGATCGGCTGGGCTCGCGCGGCGACGGCGGGGCGCAGCCCGATCCACACCCCGATCGGCACCCAGACCAGCGAGGCGAGCGCGATCAATATCATCACGCGCGCGGCGGTGATCAGCCCGAGTACGAAGACCCAGCCGATTTCGGAAAGCGCGACGCTCGCCCGGACATAGAGCGCGATCCAGACGATCGCCGCCCCGGCAAGCGCCAGCAGCGCGATGTCGAACAGGCGCCCAAAGGGCGGCCAGGCGCGGCTTCGTGCCCGCCTGACCGGGACGGCCCGCCCGATCGCGCGCAGCGCGGCGTCGATCGCGCGGTTGATCGCCAGCCCGATGAATTGCACGACGTCGAACACCCGGGCGCGCTGCACCACGATCAGAAACCACGGGCGCGTGTAATCCTCATCTCCCGACTGGTCGCCCCGGAACTTGCGGGACCACGCCAACAGCGGCCGGAACAGCAGCTGGTCGTAGAGCAGGATCACGATCAGCATGACCAACAGCGCATAGCCGATCGCGGCGAGGTCGCGTGCGGCGATCGCGGTCGCGATATAGGAGCCGATGCCGGGCAGCATGATCGTCTGGCCCGAAACCGTGATCGCCTCGGACGCGACAACGAAAAACCATCCCGCCGAGACCGACATCATCATGTTCCACACCAGGCTCGGCACGGCGTGCGGCACCTCCAGCCGCCAGAATCGCTGCCATGCCGACAGGCGGTACATGCGCGCCGCCTCGATCAATTCGGCCGGCACGCTCCGCAGCGACAGATAGACGCTGAACGTCATGTTCCAGGCCTGCGACGTAAAGATCGCGAAGATCGCGGCGCATTCGACGCCGAGCAGGCTCCCCGGAAACAGCGCGATAAAGCCGGTCACGGTGACCGACAGAAAGCCGAGGATCGGCACCGATTGCAGGATGTCGAGCACCGGGATCAGGATTTTCTCGGCTTGCCGGCTCTTGGCTGCGAGCGCGGCATAGGCGAGGCTGAAGACCAGCGCGGCGACCAGCGCGGCGGCCATCCGCAGCACGGTGCGCAGCGCGTATTCGGGCAGGCGCCACGGGTCGAGGCTGATCGGCAGCGCGTCGCCGACCTGATAGCGCGCGCCCATCGCCAGGCCGCCCCAGGCGACCAGCGCCAGCGCCCCCAACACCAGCGGCAGCGCGACCAGATCCCAGGCGTTCGGCCGCAGCCGCGATGGCCAGGCGGTCAGGGGCAGGCCCCAGCGCTGTTCCATGACGCTTGGGCCTCACGGTTGCGGGCGAAGGGCTACCTCTACCTGCCGCTTGTGCCCCGGACAAGGCGGCTCGCGCCGGACAGGCCGGGACCAGGGCTGGGGACAAGCCGGCGCCTTGCGGCTAACATGGGGCGCAATCGCGGCGATCGGCTGGAGGCCGGTGATGATCCTCGACATCGAGCGGCTGCGGGCGAGCCCCTTGCAGCGCGACCCGTTCGACTTCGTCATCGTCGACAATTTCATCCGGGCGGAGCAGCTGCCCGCTCTCCTCGCCGATTTTCCGGCCGTGCCCGGTCACGGCAGCTTTCCGCTCGGCGCGCTGTCCTGCGGCGCCGTCTTCGCCCGGCTCGCCGCCGAACTCGAAGGCGAGGAGCTGCGCGACCAGATCGAGCGCAAATTCGCGATCGACCTGGCGGGCCGCCCGACGATGATTACGGTGCGCGGCCGCAGCGACGGCAAGGACGGGCGCATCCACACCGATTCGGCGACAAAGCTGATCACGCTGCTGCTCTACATGAACCCGGAATGGGAAATCGCCGCCGGCCGGCTGCGTCTGCTGCGCGGCGCCGCCGACCTCGACGACTGCGCGGCGGAGGTGCCGCCGCTCGCCGGCGCGATGGTCGCGTTCCGGCGCGGAGCGGCGTCGTTTCACGGCCATTACCCGCATCGCGGCGAGCGCCGGGTGATCCAGCTCAACTGGGTCAGCGATGCCGGCGTCGTGAGGCGCGAGCTCGGGCGGCACGGCTGGTCGGCCCGGCTGAAGGCGCTCAACCCGTTCGCCTGAGCCGACTTAATTCCCTCTCCCGCTTGCGGGGGAGGGCTGGGGAGGGGGTCTGCGGGCGGCCATGCCGAATGAAAAGCAGCGGGCGCGAACGGCGCGCCACAACCCGACCATCGCCGAGCAGGCGCTTTGGTTCGGGTTGCGACGAAACGCGTTGGGTTGGTATTTTCGACGGCAGCACCCGATACGGCCCTATGTCGTCGACTTTGCTTGCGTCGTGGCTCGGATCGTTGTTGAAGCCGACGGTGGTCAGCACGCACAACCGGGTGATCATACGGCGCGCGATGCCGAACTCTCCCGGCAGGGATGGCGGGTGTTGCGATTCTGGAACAATGATATCCTCGCGAACCTGCCAGGCGTTTTGATGACCATCAAGCGTGCGTGTGATGCCGGCACCCCCTCCCCGCCCTCCCCCGCGAGCGGGGGAGGGAGAGCAACGGCACCCGCCAGGCTCCGCGCGACCAGTACGCCACCGCGCCAGTCGTGATGCTTGGCAAGCGGCGGCGCGCCGCGCTAACCTGTCGGCTGGTTCAGCCGGGCGCCATGAGCGCAAGCGGAGATACCGGAAATTGACCCCCGGATCGATCCCAGGATTGACAGCCGTCTCGCGAGCCGCGTCCGCGGCGTTCCTCTGCGCATTGGTTGTTGGCGGCCTGGCGCTGATGCCGACCCGCGCGGCGGCCCAGGCCAAGCTCGTTGACGAGGTCAAGCTCGGCGCGTTGGCGCACGATGTGACGTTCCTCGGCCGCCACCTCGAAAACGGCGTCGACGTCAATATCGAGATGCTGTTCACCCCGCCCGAAATCCTCCGCTTCATCGGGTCGCCCCGGCCGCATCTCGGCGCCGACATCAACACCAGCGGCAACACCAGCGACGGCTATTTCGGGCTGACCTGGGGCATCATGGTGATCCAAAGCCTGTTCGGCGCCGGCGACGGGGTGTTCCTCAACGGCAGCCTCGGCCGCGCGATCCACAACGGCCATATCGACACCGCGCCGCCGGGCCGCAAGCGGCTCGGCTCCCGCATCCTGTTCCGCGAAAGCGCCGAACTCGGCTATCAGATCAACCCCGCGGTCAACGTGTCGGCCATCCTCGACCACATTTCGAACGCCAATCTGGGGACCCGCAACGCCGGGATCACCAGCGCCGGCGCGCGGTTCGGCGTTAAGTTCTGAGCCGTCCGACAAAGAGAGCCTCATCCTGAGAGTTTGTGAATCTATCCGCGATCACCGGGACCGCCGCCGTGCGTCCTTCGAGACGCCCGCGTTGCGGGCTCCTCAGGATGAGGTTCTTTCTTAATGCCATCAAAGACATATCCTCATCCTGAGGAGGCGCGGAGCGCCGTCTCGAAGGACGCACGAGGGTCGTGCAGCGCCCTTCTCCGATCGGCGTACCCCTCGCTCCAGAGGCGAAATCGCCGCGCTGCCGTCGGTTTGGCCAATGCCACCGCCGATTGAAATTGCCCCAACCGCGTGGCAATCGCGGCCGGCCGCCGCTGCGTCGCTCGCCTTCCCGCTTTTCCCGCCGACTCAACTTGATAGCGGTATCTGTTGCAGGTTGGCCACGCTGCGACGAAAACACCACGAGGCGAACAGAGCGCGCTTGATCGCCGCGCCGCGCGGAATATCATCAGGCGAGAGGAACGCGTGTTCTTCGCGCGGATGACGCAACTTTGGATGGTTTGGGGGAGCAATGACCAGAAAGCGGACGATCGCCACATTGGCGGCGCTAGGCGGGTTTACCGCCACGATGGCGCTGCTGTCGGGTCTGCCGGCGGCCAGGGCCGACGAGCTGTCGGATCTGCGCGTCAATCAGGAGCTTCTCCAGCGCCGCCTCGACCAACTGGCGCAGGCTCCCGGGCCGGGCAATCCATTCGGGGTCGGCGGCGCGCCGGGGCCGCGGACGGTGCAGATGATGGGCGGCAGCTTCCCGCGCTCGTTCCTGATCCCGGGCACCGATACCTCGATCCGGGTCGGCGGCGAGATCCGGGCAAACGCGCTGTACTTCATCACCGGCGGCGCCCCCAACGCGATCAGCACGAACGCGGGTTCAACCGGGCAGCTGAACAACATCCCGCTCAACGGCGCCCAGGCCTCACGCGGCCACAGCACCTTCCAGTTGTCGCCGCAGCAGTCGAAGGTAAATTTCGAGACCCGCACCCCGACCGCCTGGGGCGAGGCGCGCACCTTCCTCGAGTTCGACTGGGCCGGTAACGCCGCGGCCAGCCAGCGGGTGTACGCGATTTCGAGCAACCTCAGTGATCGCCTGCGCTACGCCTACGGCACGCTCGGCGGCCTGTTGTTCGGCCAGGCGAACTCGAATTTTGGCGATTCCGACGCCAGCACGGAAATCATCTCGTTCGGCGGCTTGGTCGGCGACCCGGCACCCGCGCGCATCGCGCAGATCCGCTACACGATGCCGCTCGCCGGCTGGGGCTTCCCCGGCGCCTTGTCGGTCTCGGCCGAGCAACCCGAAACCGAAATCTGGACACCGGGCTCGACCGTCGCCGCCCCGGTCATCAACGCCGCCGGGGCCGTCGTCGCCGGGACTACGGCAGTCGCCGGAACCGGCGGGGTATTCGGCGCCTTCCCGACGACGGCGGTCCCCGGCAATCCGCTCAAGACGCCGGCCCCCGACCTGACCGCTTCGTGGTACATCCCGCAGCCCTGGGGGCATGTCGACTTTGGCGCGGTCGTTCGACCGACCTTGCAAGTCAAGGACGGGCTCTTCGTCGATCGGAACTTTGTCGGTTACGGGTTTCAATTTAGCGGCGACGTCAAGCCCCGCTGGCTCGGCTGGGATCGGGACTTCATTACCTGGCATGTCAGCGCCGGCGACGGGGCCGGCCGCAGTATCAACGCCGGCAGCGGCAATGGCACGATCGGCCTGGTAAGCAACTATACCAACAACCTGGCGGCGACGGCCCTCGGTGCGACAGGCATCATCGTCAAGCCGGTGCGGTCCTATGGTGGCAATGTCGGATACCGCCATTATTGGGCGCCGAACCTGCGCTCGAATATCGGCATCGGGTTCCATCATGAAGACATCAACACGCTGAGGGGCGCGGTCTGCTCGGGCGGCTCGTCAGCGGCGCAGGTTGCAGCGAGAAACGCGGGCACGGCCGGTTGCGGGCTCAACAAGGAGTTGATAAACGCGGCGGTCAACCTGATCTGGAACCCGATCCCGTTCGTCGATTTCGGTGTCGAGTACATGTGGGGCCATCGCGTGACGGTCAGCAACGCGCAAGCTGACGAGAATGTCGTGCTCGGCCGCATGCGCGTCCAGTTCTGACCTGCCGGCAAACGACGGAACGGAGAGCCCCCCGGGACACGTCCCGGGGGGTTTCTGTTAGGGAGTGCCGGTCCGATGCGATTGAGAGAATTTCTCGATAGGGCACGCGCCGACTGTGAGCGCGATATTATAAGACTGGATCGTCAACTAAAGATCGACATCGATTATGTCGCATCAACGGATGCCGATTCGAACGACGTCGAATATTACAAATGCCAGGTCGAATTACAGCGTTTAGAAAGGCGATACCTGACCAAGCAACTGGAGATTCTTACCCGGTGGAGTTCAACGCCGCCGCAAACCTGATCTGAAACCCCACCACTTCCGTTCGTTGCCATGCGTCGAGTACATGTGGGGCCATCGCGTGACGGTCAGCAACGCGCAAGCTGACGAGAATGTCGTGCTCGGCCGCATGCGCGTTCAGTTCTAATACAGCCGCTCTACAGCTCACGACGAAGCCCGCCGGTGTCCCCGGCGGGCTTTTCCGTGCGTGGGCGCCGGGATCGCCGAGCTAGGTCCGCGCTTACAGCAAACCGGCATCACACCCAAATTGTCATCCCGGCGAAGGCCGGGATCCACGGCAGACATGGATCCCGGCCTTCGCCGGGATGACAAGATGATGAGCTACTGAAACGCCGCCAGCAGCCGCGGCGCGCAGTCTCGACCGGGGGCGGGGTCGCGCCAATCGGCGACGCGTTCGGTCCACATCGGGCCGGAGCCTTGCCGGGCGTGGATCACATGTGCGTGTTCCGGTCGAACGTGATCACGGATTCCGGTGGAAGATGATCACTCAATCCGGTGCAACGTGATCACGGATTCCGGTCGAACGTGATCACCCGATCCGGTGATCATGATCAACCCGGCGCGATGGTGTAGCGCTCCGCGGCGC
>CAMATN010000002.1 GCA_945861155.1 Rhizobium sp. Q54 | reverse complement strand
CCACCCAATGTTCGTGGGATCGGCGGATTGCGCTTCGCTTTTCCGCCCTACGCGCTCCTACTCCGTGCCTGCGTGGTGAAAACCCAAATTCGATGCAGATAGAGCACGCCACGATCGCCGAATTGCAGCAGGCGCTCGCCGACCGGCGCATGACGGCGAGCGCGCTGACCCGCGCTTATCTCTCGCGGATCGCGGCCTATGACCGGGCCGGCCCCTGTCTCAATGCGGTGCGCGAGGTCAACCCCGACGCGCTCGCGATCGCCGCCGCGTTCGACCGCGTGAAACCGAGCCCGGAGCAGCCGCTTGCCGGCATCCCGATCCTGGTCAAGGACAACATTGCGACCGGCGACCAGCAGCACACCACCGCCGGGTCTCTGGCGCTGGCCGAGGCGCGCGCGGTGCGGGACGCGACGCTGGTCGCGCGGCTGCGGGCGGCCGGCGCAGTCATATTGGGCAAAGCCAATCTGACCGAGTTCGCCAACATCCTGGCGATCGACATGCCTTCCGGGTACAGCTCGTTGGGCGGCCAGGTCAGGAACCCCTACGCCCCGGCGCTCGACGCGAGCGGCGTGCCGATCGTGTCGCCCGGCGGGTCAAGCTCGGGGTCGGCGGTCGCGGTCGCGGCCGGGCTGTGCGCGGCGGCGATCGGCACCGAAACGTCGGGCTCGCTGTTGTCGCCGGCGACGCAGAACGGTGTCGTCACGCTCAAGCCGACCGTCGGCCTGATTAGCCGCGCCGGCATCCTGCCGATCGCGCACAGCCAGGACACCGCCGGGCCATTGACCCGCAGCGTGCGCGACGCGGCGATCCTGATGAACGTGCTGGCCGCCCCCGACCCGCGCGACCCGGCGACCTTGGCCCAGGAACGGCCGGCCGACTACACAAGCTTTCTCGACGCAGACGGGCTGAACGGCGTCCGCATCGGCGTGCCGAGCGACCCCGGCGATCCCGCCAACGATGTCTATTTCGACAAGCTCGGTCCGCGCGCGAGCGCGGTGATCGGCGGCGTCATCGCGACCCTCGAAGCCCACGGGGCGGTGATTATCCGCGCCAACATCCCGACCGCCGGCCGGATCGCCGGCTCGGCGACCGACATGGATGTTCTCAACACCAACCCGGCGAGCCCGACCCGGTACCAGCCGGCGCGGCGCCCGATCGTGTTTGTCTACGAGCTGAAGCACGATTTGAATGCCTACCTGGATCTGTGGCTCGACAAGAGCCCGATCCGATCGCTCGCCGACATCATCGCCTTCAATGACGCCAATGCCGGGCGGGCGCTGCGCTTTGGCCAGGATCTTTTCCGCGCCGCCGAGGCGACGCGCGGCGATCTCTGCGAGCCCGAATACCATAGGGCGCGCGCGGCCGATCTGCGCGCCAGCCGGACGCAAGGCCTCGACGCCTATATGGACAGCCACCGGCTGGACGCGGTGCTGTTTCCCGGGGCGGCCGGCGCGGCGATCGCGGCCAAGGCCGGGTATCCGAGCGTCCAGGTGCCCGCGGGCTTTATCGGCGGCGGCGAAATCCCGGATGTCCCGTTCGGCGCCACCTTTGCCGGCCGCGCCTGGAGCGAGCCGTTGCTGCTGCGGATCGCCTATGCCTTCGAGCAGGCGACGCAAGCCCGCCGGCCGCCGCCGGGCCTGCCGCCGCTCGGCCCGCCCGGCGCCGCTTAGCCGACGCTGCGCGGCTGCATCTCATTTTGTCCCATCATCAACTTGGTGTTGCCGCAAACCTTCTATAGAAACGGGGGCTGCCGGCAATTCGGGGAAAGCCTGTCCGTGCACGAAGTCATCGCCAAAATAGCCCGGTTCGGGGTCAGTAAAGCTGCGGCCTTCTGCTACGCCGTCACCGTCGGCGTCTCCGGCAATATGGCGTTCAACTATATGCAGCCGCGCGATCCGGCCCCCGCAATCGCCCCCGCAATCTCGCCGGCCATCGTGCCGGCCGTCGCGGCGGCGCCCGTCCCCGCCCCCGTACCGGCCGAGCCGGCTGGACCGGCCCCGCCAAAGCCGGTCGCGACGGCGCCGATCTTTCCGGAGCCGTCCGCATTCGCCCTGCCGAGCCTGGCCGCCCTGCCGGCTCCAGTCCTGAAGCCGACTGCCCTGCCGACTGCCCCGCACGCCGTCCGGCCGAGCGAGGCGGCCGTCGTTCCCGCGTTGGCGGCTCATCCCGGGCCGTCGCCAGCACCCGGGCCAGGGGATCCGGGCAGGCTGATCGGCGAGGATGCTGCCGAGGCGCCGTCTCGCGCTCGGACGCCGGGCGGTCCGATCCCATTGCTGCCATCGGCGGCCTCGGCCGAAATGTTGCCGCCCGAAAATTCCATGCCGGCGACATCGCCGCGGCCCGGTCCGGGCAGCGGCGGTCTCTATTGACAGCCCACCCGCAACTCGTTCCGGTCGCACTCCGGCCGGTCGCACTTGGCCGGTCGCACTCGATGGCTGACGAGTTGCCGAGGGCCGGGAGTCCCCCTTGCGCAATCTGACGGTAAACGGCGAGCGGCTGTGGGCCAGCCTGATGGAATTGGCGCAAATCGGCGCGACCGAGAAAGGCGGGGTGTGCCGGCTCGCCGCCAGCGATCTCGATGGCGAGGCGAGGCGCCTGTTCATCCGCTGGTGCGAGGAAGCCGGCTGCACGGTCACGGTGGACCGAATCGGCAACATCTTCGCTCGCCGCCCCGGCCGCAACCCGGCTCTGCCGCCGGTCATGGCCGGCAGCCATCTCGACACCCAGCCGACCGGCGGCCGCTTCGACGGCGCCTACGGCGTGATGGCCGGGCTCGAAGTGGTTCGCACCTTGAACGACATCGGCTATGAGACCGAGGCGCCCGTCGAGATCGTGGCGTGGACCAACGAGGAGGGCTCGCGGTTTTCGCCGGCGATGGTCGGCTCGGGCGCGTTCACGGGGGTATTCGGCCTCGATCACGCGCTGGCGACCCGCGACAACAATGCGGCCGACCTGACGCTCGGCGCCGAACTGGAGCGCATCGGCTTCGCCGGGGCGGCGCCGGTTGGCGGACGCCCGGTCGCAGCCTATTTCGAGGCGCATATCGAGCAGGGTCCGATCCTCGAAGCCGCCGGGCTGCCGATCGGCATCGTCACCGGGGCGCAGGGCCAGCGCTGGTACGAGGTCACGGTCACCGGCCAGGAAGCCCATGCCGGGCCGACTCCGATGCCCCGCCGGCGCGACGCGCTGGTGGGGGCGGCGCGGATGATCGACGCGGTCAACCGCATCGGCCACATGCACGCGCCCTTTGCCTGCGCGACGGTCGGGTTTGTCCAGGTCAGCCCCAATTCGCGCAACACGATCCCCGGCCGGGTGTTTTTCACGATCGATTTCCGCCACCCCGAGGACGGGGTGCTGACCGAAATGGACCGCGAGCTGCGCGAAGCATGCGCGGCCGCCGCGGCGACGCAGCACCTGGAGGTCGCGGTCGAGGAGTTCTGGTATTTCCCGCCGACCCCGTTCGATCCGCGCCTCGTCGGCCGGGTGCGCGAGGCGGCCCGCGCGCAAGCCTATCCGCACCAGGACATCATCAGCGGCGCCGGCCACGACGCGGTCTATCTGGCGCGGGTCGCGCCGAGCGCGATGATTTTCGTGCCCTGCGTCGGCGGCATCAGCCACAACGAGATCGAGGACGCCAAGCCGGACGATTTGACCGCCGGCTGCAACGTCCTCCTCAACGCGCTCCTCGAAACCGCCGACGCGCCGGGCTGAGCAGAGTTCACTTGATCGTGTCACAATTCATCGATCTGACCCCTGTCGTCATGGCCGGGCTTGTCCCGGCCATCCACGATTTTGCGCCAGGAGATGCCTGAAGACGTGGATGCCCGGCACAAGGCCGGGCATGACGGGCCGGGCATGACGGGGATGTGTGTTCCGACGAATCCCTGCTCAGACCTCCTTCGGTCGCCGCCGCGTTTGGCCTGTCAGGCCGGGGATGCTACCTTCGGCCCGCGTGGAGCCAAGGGTTGGGAGAACACGAGATGGCGATCGTCGAAACCGAACAGCACGGACAGATCCTGGTCGTGCGGATGAACCGGCCCGAGCGGCTCAACGCGCTGAGCCACGACATGCGAACGCTCCTCGCCGAGACCTGGACCGAATTCCGCCGCAGCGACCAGTTCGAGGTCGCGATCTTCACCGGATCGGGACGCGGGTTCTGTGCCGGCGAGGACATGAAGGAATCGCTTGCCGCCGGCACTCCCGGCGGGCGGCGCACGGCGACTCCGGACCCGTTCATGACGGGCGAACTCGAAAAGCCGGTCATCGCCGCGGTCAACGGCTTTGCGATGGGCGGCGGCTTCATGCTGGTCGAGCGCACCGATCTGCGGGTCGCGGTCAAGGGCGCGGTGTTCGAGGTCTCGGAGGCCAAGCGCTGGCTGCTCGGCGGCTACAATCACGGGCACGTCGCCAATGTGCCGTACCCGATCGCGATGGAGATGGCGCTCGGCTTCCGCTTCACGGCCGAGCGGTTCTACGACATCGGCTTTCTCAACCGCGTGGTCGAGCCCGACCAGCTGATGCCGACCGCCATCGCGATGGCCGAGCATTTGCTGACCCTGCCGCCCGCCTCGCGCGTCAACACCGTGCGGATGATGCGCCAGATGCGCCCCACGGCGTCGCCCGAACAGCAGCGCCTCGCCGCCGCGTTGCACGAGCACGGCGCCAAGAGCGACCTGATCGAATCGCGCGCCGCCTTCGCCGAAAAGCGCCGGCCCAATTTCAAGGGCTGGGACGATCCCCAAGACCGCTACCGCCTCCCGACCCTCGACGCGGCGAAGGGCTGACGGAGAGACAGATCGATCCTGGCATACGACCTTTTTCTGCCGCTGGTTCGGTGACGCCGGTGCTGCTGCAGGCCGAGATTTGAGCCAACTGCGGCGGCGCGGATCGACTCGAATTTCCGTCAAAAATTCGTGTCTTGTTGTGGCACTGGGGGTGGCACGTGGAACGCGAAGGCGAGGTCATTGCTACCCCACCGAAAACTAACAATGATACGATTAATAACATAGGGCGTTGGCTGGCGATTTTTACATCCATAGTGGCGGTAATAGTGCCCATCACAGAAGGCGTTAAAGGGCATTTTGAACTACAAATGAAAGATAAGCAGTTTGGTCATGAGATCGAACTGAAGAGAAGGGATCTTCAAAGTCGTGTGGATAATCAATTTCTGACCTTGGCAATTTCCAAGGAATTGCCCGCCGAAGATAAAAAGCGGATACTGGACGTTTTGGCGAACTATGCTGAAGGCGATACCTCGTTGCGTAGTTGGGCAAAGGTTGAATTAGATTCAATAAAAACGGATATCGATGCTATCAGAAGACTGTCGGATAGCACTTACACTGCAACAGTCGAAATCAATCCTGAGAAGCGTGCTTCGTTGATTGCGGCGAATAACCTAGAATGGGCTCAACATCATCTGCTTCGAGCATCTCATGCTGGAGACCGAGTCGTCGTGGAGCGGTTCGCACGAGAGGTAATACCAACTTTACGCGGGGAGGCAGATCGACTGGCTGTAATTGACAACTCAAGGTCAGCAGCACAGTCAAATCCGGTTATGCTCACCCTCCAGTCGGGGAAAAAACTTGCAGATGTCTTAACGCCTGAAGTTGTGTCCGAGCTTTTCCCGGGCGCGTCTCTTGAAAATATAAAACGAAACCTTCCTTATGTTTTTAACGCGCTGCAGGAATTTCAAATTGCGGATCCTGAGATGGCACTGGTTGCTCTATCAACAATTCGGGTCGAAACCAGCAGTTTTCAACCAATCTCCGAGTTCATATCGAGATTTAATACCAGCCCTGGTGGTCAACCTTTCGATCTGTATGACAATCGGAAGGATTTGGGGAATCAAGGCCCCCCGGACGGCGCGCGCTATAAAGGGCGGGGTTTTCTTGCAGTCGCCGGCCGCGCAAATTATGCAGCTCTGGGTAAGGCGTTGGGATTAGACCTTCTCGAGAATCCAGATCAGGAAAATTTTCCGGATGTTGCCGCAAAGTCGTTAGCTTATTTTTTGAAACAAAACGAACAGAGGATGCGGTCGGCAATCCGTGCGAACGATTTGCACAGCGTTCGTCGTTTTATCAACGGCGGTAGTCATGGCCTCCCGGTTTTTGTTGAGACCTTTCAACGGGGCAAGAAGGCGCTGCAATAATGCGGCTGTTAGGCGATAAGAATCTTACGTTCAAGTTTACACGTTACACAGTCCCGAAGCGTACCTTGCCCTCTTCCTCTACTTGAACCGCGGCATGACCTCCTGGCACCACAGGCGCAGCGAGTTCATGACTTGGTCGTGCGACAGCATGCTGCCGGGGTTGATCTCGGCCGAGACGCCGTCGATGCCGGCAGCCTCGCGCAATTCGCGCAGGCGGTCGATGACCATGTCGGGGGTGCCGACGATGCACTTCTCGCGCAATATCTCGTCATAGCCGAGCGGCCCGCGCAGCAAATCGGCGCGGTACGACGAAAACCGCATCATGCCGGCTTCCGCCTCGGCGAGCGCGCGCTCGCGGGTGCCGGCGACATAGACCGGAACTTGCAGATAGAGGCGCGCCCGGCCGGGATGCCCCGCCGCCGCCCACGCCTCGCGATAGGCCCTTGCATGGCCGGCGAGTTGACCCAGCGGGCTGGCGCGCACCGCCGAAAACAGCGGATAGCCGAGTTGGCCGATCGCGCCGTAGGTGTCGTGCTGGCTGGCGGCGACCCGGATCTCCGGGTGGGGAAGCTGCACCGGGCGCGGCACCAGCGTGAAATTGTCGAAGCTATAATACCGGCCGTGATGCGACGACACCGGCTCGGTCCACGCCTTCTTGATGATGTCGAGGCTCTCGGCGAAGCGGTCCTGGCTCTCCTCGTAGGAGATGCCGTAGGCGGTGTAGGCACGCGGAAAGGCGCTGCGCCCGACCCCGAAAATCAGCCTGCCGCCGCTGATCAGGTCGATCGTCGCGGTCTCCTCGGCGAGGCGCAGCGGGTGCCCCAACGGCAGGATCTGCACCGCGGTGCCGATTCTGATGCGGCGGGTGCGGGCGGCGATCGCGCTCGCCACGGTCAGCGGCGCCGACAATAGCGAGCGCGTTGGGTTCATGTGGATTTCGGCGAGCCACACGACGTCGAGCCCCCAGTCTTCGGCGGCGGCGATCTGGGCGAACGAGTTGGCGAAGGCCGCTGCTTGCGACCCCGAATCGGTCGACCAGAACTCGTGGAAGATGCCGAATTCCATAATTACCGCGCTCCCCGGCGCCGGGAGCGGCGCGTCTGCCTTGATTATGCCCCAGCCGGCGCCGGCCGGAAATGCACCGGCGATCAGCGCGGCCCCGCAGCGGCCAGGGCGTCGCTCAGCGACGGCGCGCTCGCGACCTCCCGCACCAGCTTGCGCAGCATCGCCTCGGCGAAACTTTCGAAATTCTTGGCGACGACGACGAACGAGGCCGGCCCGCCGATCACGTGGTTGCGGTAGTATTGGTCGAGCCACGGTTCCTCGCTGAGGATCGCGAGCCCGTTGATCGTGATGCCCCGCCTGACCAGCGCATCGCGCGCGGCGGCCGGGGGCTCCCCGAAATTGGCCATGCCGTCGCCCGAGATGTCGATGACCCGGTGGCCGGCGGGTTCCGGCATATGGTCGAAGGCGGCCGCGGCGGCGAGCATCGCCGACCCGATCGCGGTCAGCCCGTTCGAGGTCCGCGTCGTCGCCCGGACCGAGGCGGCGAAGGCGGCGGCGCCGTTACGGTTGGCGATGCGCGTCCAGCCGACCGTGACCGCGATCTTGTCCGGGTCCGACCATTCGAGCACCAGCGCCAGGATCCCGCCCGGGACCGCGGCGATCGAGTCGATCAGCTGCGCCGTCTCGAAGGCGCGGGCGATGCCCTCGCGTTGCAGCGCGTAACGTTCCGACGAGACGCTTTCCGACACGTCGACCGCCAGCACCAGCGCGACCGCCGCCGCCCGCACCGGCGACGCGATGGGCAATATCCAGGCTAGTGCGACAAGAAACATAGCAAGGGCGAGCCGCATCGGTCACCACGGCGCAGGTCACGCGGCGCAGGGATGCTGCGGCGCCATGATCACCTTATCGCCGAGCCGCGTGCCGGGATATAAGCAGAACCTGACGCGATAAAGCTGGTCCGGGAATGAGGTCCGGGTACGATCCGGCGATCCCGGCCCGGATCGGCCTCGCCTTCGCGACGCCCGGACCTGTCAAATTTACTATCAAGAAACGTGCCAACCAAACCCGACCGCGCAGCCACCTAACACCGAAGGCTTCAATGACCGATCCCACGGGGACCGCCGCCGCCGGCAAAAAACCGTTCGCCGGCATTCGCATTCTCGATTTCACCCGCTATATCGCCGGGCCGTTCGGGACCTACCAGCTGGCGCTGCTCGGCGCCGACGTGATCAAGATCGAGCCAAAAGCGGGCGACGACATGCGCTTTTCGCAGCTGAGCCCGGAATGGACGGCAAAGGGCCTCGGCCCCTCGTTTCTCGGCATCAACGCCAACAAGCGCAGCATCACGCTCGATCTAACCAAGCCCAAAGCCGTCGAGATCGTCAAGAAGCTCGCCCAGCGGGCAGACGTCGTGTGGGAGAATTTCCGGCCCGGCATCATGGAGCGCTTCGGCCTCGGCTACGAGGTGCTGCGCGCGCTCAACCCGCGGCTGATATATTGCGCGGTGTCGGGTTTCGGCCAGAACGGCCCGGAGCGCGGCACCGCCGCCTTCGACGGCAAGCTGCAGGCGATGTCCGGGATCATGTCGATCACCGGCCACGAGGATAAGGGGCCGACCCGCGCCGGCTTTGCGCTGTGCGACACGATCGGCGGCATGACCGCGGCCTTTGCCGTCGCGAGCGCCCTGTTCCAGCGCAGCCACACCGGCGAGGGGCAATTCGTCGACGTCGCGATGCTCGACGCGGCGCTCGGCTTTTTGGCGCCGCAGGTGGCCGAGCACACGGTCACCGGCCACAAGCACCGGCAGTACGGCAATCTGTCCTCGACCGGCAAGGTCACCGGCAACCGCTTCAAGACCGGCGATGGCGATTTGATGCTGTCGGTGATGACCGAAAAACAGTTTTCCAATTTGATGCGCTCGCTCGGCCGGCCCGAGGCGCTCGACGACCCGCGCTTCGCCGATTGGCCTGCTCGCAGCAAGAACGAGCCGGCCTTGCGTGCGATTATCGAGGAAGTGCTGGCCGGCGCCGACGCCCGGAGTTGGGAAACCCGGCTGACCGCTTCCGACGTGCCGTGCGCCGCGATCTGGGCGATCTCGGACATCATCCACCACAAGCAGCTTGCGCATCGCGAGGTGCTGCAACAGGTCGATTCGCCGAACGGCAGGCTGACCCTGGCCGGCTCCGGCTTTCGTCTCGCCCATGACGGCGGCGGCATCGACCGCCCACCCCCCTTACTCGGCGAGCATACCGACGCGGTGTTGGGCGAGGCCGGTTATGGCGAAGCGGAGATCAAGGCGTTGCGCGAGGAGGAGGTGGTGTGATGACACGTAGGATGGGTAGAGCGGAGCGACACCCATCGCCTCCCCAAGCGCGTTTAGGATGATGTCACGGTCCCGAGCAGCTGACGATTTCGAGACAATCCGTACCCGCATGGAGGAGTTGCGGCGGGATAGGCTGCCCGAACCTCCCCCGACAACCGGCCCCGGCGTCGCGGGTAATCGCGGCCCTTGCGCCTGTGGCCTGAGCCTATTCCCCGACGAGTGCGACGGATCGTGCAAGGCATTCTGAGGGCACGAAATTGCCCATTTAGCGGGCTCGGATCGGCTGGTCGGGAGCCGCCGAAGAAGGGTTTCGCGTTGCTCAACCCATCCTACGGTTTACTTTCTAGCCGCAGCGATCCACTCGCGGAGAGCGCGGTTGATTTCGCTCTGATACCGCCCGCGCTCTCCAGCGAGATTCTTGAAATACACGATCACGTCAGCATCGAGCCGGATCGTCACGGGTTGCTTTACAGGTCGATAGAAGCGACCGCGGACAGCGCCATTCCAGTCGGCCCGTTCGGGTATATCGCTCGTATCTATGTCGGAATCGGCAAGTTTATCGAGCCCTTCCAGTTCAGCTTCAACCCGGTCAGATGCCCTCATGATACTTCTGCCTTTCCTGGGGCGTCGCCTTTCGCGCCGAGATGATCCGAATCACCTCATCGCCGTCCTCTTCGCCGATTGTGTGCGCGACAATGAGAACGGTGATGCCGTTCACCAGACCCATTGTTTGCCACCGCTCCTCTCCGCCTTCGATTCGGTCCTGGATGGAAACCTGATCGGGGTCGTCAAATACCGGAACAGCCGTGTCGAAGCTGATGCCGTGTTTGCGTTTGTTGCCACGGCTTTTCCGTTGATCCCATCGAAAGCGCATCCGCCGCGAGCCGGCTAAAGGTACGTACGATATTGTACGTATAGTACGCGCAGGTCGGCAACCTCAATTCTGCTCCCTCGTCGCGGTGAAGCGGATGGCGGGCCATTCGTCGATCGTCGTGCGCAGGTCCCAGGCGTTGCGGGCGAGGAATACCGGGACGCCGTCATGGTCGTCGGCCAGCGCGTTGGCGTTTTTGGCGCGGAAGCGGTCGAGTTCGGGCTTCTCGGCGTCGAGCCAGCGCGCCGCTTCGTAGGAGGCGCCGTCGAGCCGGGTCGCCAGCCCGTATTCGGCGGCGAGCCGCGCCTGCAAGACGTCGAGCTGCAGCGCGCCGACCACGCCGATCACCCAGTCGCTGCCGTTGACCGGCTTGAAGACCCGCGTCACCCCCTCATCGGCGAGCTGGGTCAGCGCGTGGCGCAGATGCTTTTGCTTCATCGGGTCCTCGATCCGCACCCGGCGCAGGATCTCGGGCGCGAAGCTCGGCAGCCCGGTGACCCGGATGTCGGCGCCCTCGGTCAGCGTGTCGCCGATCCGCAGCGTGCCATGGTTGGGGATGCCGAGAATGTCGCCGGGCCAGGCTTCCTCGGCCAGGTTGCGCTCGCGCGCCAGGAAAAATACCGGGTTCTGCACCGACATCAGCCGGCTGGTGCGCAAATTCTTCAGCTTCATGCCGCGGCGGAACTGGCCCGAGCACATCCGCACGAAGGCGATGCGGGCGCGATGCTGCGGGTCGATATTGGCCTGGACCTTGAACACAAAACCGGAAACCGTCTCTTCCTCGGGCCGGACGGAACGCGGGCCGGTGGCGTCGACCGCGGGTTGCGGGCGCGGCGGGGGGGCCAGATCGGCGACCCCGCGCAACAATTCGCGCACCCCGAAATTATTGAGCGCGCTGCCGAAAAAGACCGGCGTCAGGTGACCCTGGCGGAACGCCTCGATCTCGAACGGCGGGCACAGGCCGCGCGCCATCTCGACCTGCTCGCGCAAATTGGCGATCGCCGGCGCCGGCAGGATTTGCGCGAGCGCCGGGTCGTCGAGCCCGCGACAGTCTATCGGCTCAACCATCTGGTCGCGAACATTCCGCTCGCCAAAGCCGCGCTCGAACAGCAGCAGCGTATCACCGAACAGATCGTAGGTGCCGAGGAAATCGCGCCCCATGCCGATCGGCCAGCTCGCCGGCGTCGTATCGAGCGCCAGGGTCTGCTCGATTTCGTCGATCAGGTCGAACGGGTCGCGGCCCTCGCGGTCGAGCTTGTTGATAAAGGTGATGATCGGCACGTCGCGCAGCCGGCACACCTCGAACAGCTTCCTGGTCTGTTCCTCGATGCCGCGCGCCGCGTCGATGACCATGATCGCGCTGTCGACCGCTGTCAGCGTGCGATAGGTGTCCTCGCTGAAATCCTGGTGGCCGGGGGTGTCGAGCAGGTTGAAGACGAGCCCGTCATGCTCGAAGGTCATCACCGCGGAACTGACCGAGATGCCGCGTTCGCGCTCGATTGCCATCCAGTCGGAACGCGCCCGCCGCCGCTCGCCGCGCGCCTTGACTTCGCCCGCCTGCTGGATCGCGCCGCCGAACAGCAACAGCTTTTCGGTCAACGTCGTCTTGCCGGCGTCGGGGTGCGAGATGATCGCGAAGGTGCGCCGGCGCGCGATCTCGCGGGTAAGCTCATTTGGAAGCGTGGCCATGAACCCTGGTGCGGAAGCTGCGGGTGCGGGGCTCGGTATTCGCCGGCCGGCGCCTGTTGCCTATATGCTGCGCCGCACTCCGATTGCCAATGATAGCCGGAATTGGATCAGGAGGCCGCCATTGCACGCGCGGCCGCCCTTGACGGCGGCGAGCACGGCGTCAAGCTGTCGCGCAGGGACTGAAAGAATCGCTGCTACGGGTGGGGAAACCGATATGGCGTATTGGCTGCTCAAATCCGAACCCGCAAAATATTCCTGGGACCGGATGGTCGGTGACGGTCGGACGCATTGGGATGGCGTTCGCAACCACCAGGCGGCAAACAACATGCGCGCGATGCGCCAAGGCGACCGCGCCTTTTTCTATCATTCCAACGAAGGCAAGGAGATCGTCGGGATCGTCGAGATCGTGCGCCCGTTCTATCCCGACCCGGGCGATCAGAGCGGGAAATTCGGGCTGATCGACGTGGCGCCGGTGGCGCCGGTCGCGAAAACCGTCGGTCTGACCGAAATGAAGGGCATCCCCGAACTTGCCGGCATGTCGCTGCTGCGCCAATCGCGGCTTTCGGTGTGCCCGGTCAGCGACGCGGAATGGCGGATCATCTGTCAAATGGCAGAAATCGCCGCATGATCGGCGACATCGCGCCGATGTGACAATATGACTGGTGGGCTGGATTTCGCTTTTTGGTTATTGAGTTCGCGTGTGCTACGTTTGAGTAGCGGTCGATTGGATTTAGCGAGCATGCCGACTAATGCACAGCGCTAATTGGCGCGAAATCTGGATTACGCGGTCGCCAGAATTTTGTTACAAGACTCGGCTTGTGTTGTCGCCCGTTTAGATACTCTATATTCATCAAACATGATTTAAGTGGCGGTATGAGTGTTGTGGCCCGCGGGCGAAGCGACCGTTATACACAGGACGTATTTCGGTTGCTCGGTGACAGTGCGGGGTCGCTGGTCGATTCGCTGACCCTGCGCTCGATCGCGCTGCCGCCCAACCGTGTCCTCGTCAGCGAGGGCGAAGTTGGGGTTGGGCTGTTCCGAATCGCTCGCGGCTGGGCCTACCGCTACCGCACGAGCGCGAACGGGTGCCGCCAGATCATCGATTTTCTGCTGCCGGGCGAAATCATCGGCTTGCAGGCGGCGTTGCTTGGCGCAATCGAGCATTCTGTGCGCAGCCTGACCACGCTTAGCGCCAGCGCGCTCGACGCAAAGCTGTTCGGCGTCGCCTTTCGCAGCGAGCCCGATCTGGCGGTGCGCCTGGCCCGGCACGTCGCGGCCGAGGCAAGCCGGGTCGATGAGTTGCTGACCGTGATCGGCTGCTGCGACGCGGTCGAGCGGCTCGCCTTTCTGATGATCAGCCTGTACCGCCGTCAGTCGGGGCGCGGCAAAATCGATCCGCTCGACTGCCCGTTTCCGCTGCGCCGCCAGCATATGGCCGACGCGCTGGGGCTGACCGGCGCGCACATCAACAGGACGCTCAATCGTCTGCGCGCAGACGACATCGCGGTGATCCACGATCACCATCTGTCGATCCGCGATTTTCCGCGGCTGGCCGCGCTCGCCGGCACCGCCGTCCCCTAACGCCCTCCGCACAAAGGTTTGCAGGATCGGCGCGGCTGCGGCATATCTGCCCGGCAGCCTGTCGCGCGCATGGGAGGAGGACGGCGATGTCCAATCGGAGCGTAATCCCGATCTCGGCACATCCGGAAATCGGCAAGATCGGCGAAGCGGAATATTTGCGGCTTTACCGGGAGTCGCTCGCCGATCCCGACTCGTTCTGGGGCGAGCAGGCCAAGCGCATCGACTGGATCAAGCCCTATACCAAGGTGTCCAACGCCTCCTTCACCGGCGACATGGCGATAGGCTGGTACGAGGACGGCACGCTCAACGCCTCCTACAATTGCATCGACCGGCACCTGGCCAAGCGCGGCGACCAGACCGCGATCCTGTGGGAAGGCGACGACCCGGCCGAGGACCGCCGCGTCACCTACCGCGAATTGCACGAGAGCGTCTGCCGCCTCGCCAACGCGTTGAAGGCTGAGGGCGTCAAGAAAGGCGACCGGGTCACGATCTACATGCCGATGATCCCCGAGGCCGCGGTCGCGATGCTCGCCTGCGCCCGGATCGGCGCGGTGCATTCGGTGGTGTTCGGCGGGTTTTCACCCGACAGCCTCGCCGGGCGCATCGAGGATTGCCGCTCGACCGCCCTGATTACCGCCGACGAGGGGCTGCGCGGCGGCCGCAAGGTGCCGCTGAAGCGCAATGCCGACACCGCGCTGCTGCAATGCCCCGATGTGAAGACCGTGGTCGTCGTCAAGCGCACCGGCGGCGACATCGACTGGGTAGAGGGCCGCGACCTCTGGTATCACGACATTTGCGCCGCGGCCGCGCCCGATTGCCCGCCGGAGGAAATGTCGGCCGAGGACCCGCTCTACATCCTCTACACCTCGGGCTCGACCGGTAAGCCGAAGGGCGTCCTGCACACCACCGGCGGCTATCTCGTCTACGCGTCGATGACCCACGAATACGTGTTCGATTACCGCGACGGCGACATCTATTGGTGCACCGCCGACGTTGGCTGGGTCACCGGGCACAGCTATATCGTCTACGGCCCGCTCGCCAACGGCGCGACGACCTTGATGTTCGAGGGAGTGCCCAACTACCCCGACCCGTCGCGTTTCTGGCAAATCGTCGACAAGCACCAGGTCAGCATCTTTTATACCGCGCCGACCGCGATCCGCGCCCTGATGCGCGAGGGCGAGGCTCACGTCCGCAAGACCAGCCGCAAGTCGCTGAGGCTCCTCGGCACGGTCGGCGAGCCGATCAACCCCGAGGCGTGGCTATGGTACTATGACCATGTCGGCGACGGGCGCTGCCCGATCGTCGACACCTGGTGGCAGACCGAAACCGGCGGCATCCTGATCGCGCCAATACCCGGCGCGACGGCGTTGAAACCGGGCTCGGCGACGCGGCCGTTCTTCGGGATCGAGCCGGTCATCGTCGACGGCGACGGCAACCGCCTCGAGGGAGCCCCAGGGGAGGTGGTCGAGGGCAATCTGTGCCTGGCGCGCTCGTGGCCGGGGCAGATGCGCACCGTGTTCGGCGATCACCAGCGCTTTGTCGAAACCTATTTCTCGACCTTCCCCGGCCTCTATTTCACCGGTGACGGGGCGCGGCGCGACGCCGACGGCTTCTACTGGATCACCGGCCGGGTCGACGACGTGATCAACGTCGCCGGACACCGCCTCGGCACCGCCGAGATCGAAAGCGCGCTGGTCGCCCACCCCAAGGTCGCCGAGGCGGCGGTCGTCGGCTACCCGCACGACATCAAGGGCCAGGGCATCTATGCCTATGTGACGCTGCGGGTCGACGACGAGCCGAGCGAGGCATTGCGCGTCGAACTGGTGCAGTGGGTGCGTAAGGAGATCGGCCCGATCGCCACGCCCGACCTGGTGCAATGGGCGCCCAGCCTGCCAAAGACCCGATCCGGCAAGATCATGCGCCGCATTTTGCGCAAGATCGCAGCCGACGAGCATGGCCAATTGGGCGACGTCTCGACCCTCGCCGACCCGACCGTCGTCGA
This sequence comes from Rhizobium sp. Q54, assembly GCA_945861155.1. Classification (GTDB taxonomy): domain Bacteria; phylum Pseudomonadota; class Alphaproteobacteria; order ATCC43930; family CGMCC-115725; genus DATARH01. Next base: position 69,333 of record CAMATN010000002.1, on the reverse strand, counting down.
CGACCTCGTCGACAACCGCATGAACCGCGCGGGGGCGTGATGCCGGCGAAGAACCCGTCTTTGGCCGCGTCGTTGCGCAAACCGGCGAAGGCGAACCTCGCCGCCGACGAAGCCGAAGGACAGGCGCTCTTTGAAATGGCGAATTTGCGCCCGGAACGGACAGGGCTGCCGTTTGTCGTATTCATCTCGCAAAAGGGCGGCGCTCGGCATGATGTCCGGGTCAAGATTGCGCGCGGCGCCAAGGTCAGACCATCGGAGATGGTGTCCGTGGCCATACGCCCAAAGCCTCGCGTGGTCCGGGGGGCGCTCGATCCCGATGATCTGGCGCGGCTGGCCGAATGGATCGACCTCAACAAGGACGTGCTGATCGACTACTGGAACGGTGATATCGAATACACCGAAGATGCGATCAGCGAACTGAGGCCGCTCCCCTCCCCGTGACCAAAACCCCTCTCCCGCACTGCGGGAGAGGGGTATTACACGCCGCGTCGCGTCATCTCGATATAGCCGGCGCCGTCGATGCGGGCGTCGAAGAGGGGGGTGATTACGGTCGAGGTTTCGTCTTCGACGATGACGGCGGGGCCGGGGATGATTGCGCCCGGGAGGAGCGACGCGCGCTCGTGGATCGCCACCTCGATGAACTCGGCGCTGTCGGGATCGAACACGGCGCGGCGGCGCGCCGGCGCCGGATGCGATTTCGGCGGCTGCTCCAGGGCGACGCCGTCCTCGTGCGGCACCGGGCCGCTCAGCAGCAGGACCCAGCTCAGGATTTCGACTTCAACGCCGGGGATGACCCGGCTGTAGAGCCGGCGATAGGCGGCGTCGAACGCGGCGAGCAATTCGGCCGCATCCTCGGCGCGATAGATCAGGGCCGGCACCGGCACGGCGATCTCGTGGCCCTGGCCGCGATAGCGCATGAAGGCCGAGCGGCTCTCGGAGAGCGGCGCGTCGGGTTCGCCGCGCCGGACGATCGCCTCGGCCTCTTCGCGCATCGCGGCCAATAGCGTGTTGGCGGCGTCGGCGTCGAACGCGTCGAGCCGCTGCAATTGCGAGCGCACGATCTCATAGGCGATCGGGGCGCGCAGAAACCCGACCGCCGAACCGACCCCGGCATTGGACGGCACCACGACCCGGTCGAGCCCGAGCTTGTCGGCGAGCCGCGCGGCATGCAGCGGCGCCGCGCCGCCAAAAGCGACGAGGGTGCGGCCGCGCGCATCCTTGCCGCTTTCGATCGCATGCACGCGCGCCGCGTTGGCCATGTTCTCGTCGACGATCTCGCTGACCCCGAAGGCGGCGAGCGACAGCGCCAGATCGAGCGGGTCGGCAACCGCGCGCTGCATCGCGTTTTGCGCGGCGGCGCGGTCGAGCGCCATGCGGCCGCCGGAAAACCCGGTCGGGTCGATGCGGCCGAGCAACAAATCGGCATCGGTCACGGTCGGCAAGGCGCCGCCGCTTCCATAGCACGCCGGGCCCGGATCGGCGCCGGCGCTGTCCGGGCCGACGGTGATCCGCTTCAGCCGGTCGACCCGCGCGATCGAGCCGCCGCCGGCGCCGATCTCGACCATCTCGATGACCGGGATGCGCAGCGGCAGGCCGCTGCCCTTCTTGAAGCGGTAGATGCGCGCGACCTCGAAGGCGCGGCTGGTCTGCGGCTGGAAATCGTCGATCAGGCAGATCTTCGCCGTTGTCCCGCCCATGTCGTAGGACAGGACCTTGTCGAGGCCGCATTGCCGGGCGATGTGGCTGGCGAAGATCGCGCCGCCGGCCGGGCCGCTTTCAACCAGCCGCACCGGAAAGCGGATCGCGGTCTCGACCGTCGTCAGCCCGCCGCCCGACAGCATCAGAAACAGTGGACAGACAAAACCCTCGGCGCGCAGCAGCGTTTCGAGGTTGGCGAGATAGCGCCCGATCATCGGCTGCACATAGGCGTTGGCGCAGGCGGTCGAGAAGCGCTCGTATTCGCGCATCTCCGGCGACACCTCCGACGATAGCGTGAAGGTCACGCCGGGCAGGCGCGCGGCGAGGATGTCGCGGGTGCGCTGTTCATGCGCCGGGTTCGTAAAGCTGTGCAGAAAGCCGATCGCGGCGCTCTCAATGCCCAGCGCGACAAAGCGGCCGGCCAGCGCCTCGACCGCGCTCTCGTCGAGCGGGATCACGGTGCGGCCGCGCGCATCGAGGCGCTCGGGCACGACAAGGCGCAGGCGTCGCGGCACCAGGGGCGGCGGCAGGTCGATGTTGACGTCGTACTGCTCGAAGCGGTTCTCGTGGCGGATTTCGACCGTGTCGCGGAAACCCTCGGTCGTGACCAGCGCGGTGCGGGCGCCCTTGCGCTCGATGATCGCGTTGGTGGCGAGCGTCGTGCCGTGAATGATGATCGACAGATCGCCGGGGGCGAGCCCGGCTTCGCGCAACACCGCGCGGATCGCCTCGATGACCGCGCGCTCGGGCGCCTCCGGGGTGGTCAGGATCTTGGCGCTGAACCGGCGGCCATGCGCCTCCAGCGCGACATCGGTAAAGGTGCCGCCGATATCGACCCCGAGCCTCGCCCCCGCCTTGCCGCCCGCCGCCACGCCTCTGCCCCGCCGTGCTGCCGAAAAACGCGCAGAGTGTTCGGCGCAGACCTTTCGGTGTCAATTGTCGCGTTGCGGCGCATCGCAATGGCTTCAATTGCCCCGAGATCGTAGCGACCGCCGTTTTGTCTCCTGGCCTCTCGGCTACAGGAAGCCCCCACCCCAACCCTCCCCCGCTTGCGGGGGAGGGGGCCACAAAGCCCTCCCCTGCAAGCGGGGGAGGGAGGGACCCGCCGCGAAGCGGTGGGAGGGTGGGGGTTAACGGATTCCGATACCGTGTACTCTCGGTCCAGATCCTGCTTCAGCCCGCGGCCTGGTGGCGGCGCCCGGCCAGATATCGTGCGCCCTCGGCGCCGCCACGTTCGGTATGGCGGCATCCGGCGGTCATCGCAAAGGTCTCGCCGGCCCGGTAGGTGCGCTCCTCGCCCGCGCTTGTGATTGTCATCGCCCCTTCAAGGACGAGCAGGCGGGCGTCAAACTCGTGCGCGTGCTCGGGGTTGACCGCGTTTGCCGCCATGCGGCGATCGACCAGCTCCGCATAACCCTGATCGCGCAACTCGGTCTCGAATGCCATCCGGTCCATCTGCATCGTCCCTGATTTTGATCGGCATTTAGCCTAGCATGGCGGATGTCGTGAACGGATCGTCTTTCGGGAGGAGGTTTACATGGAAGCGAGCAGCAAAATCCGAGTCGGGATCGTCGGGGCCAGCGCGAATCGCGGGTTCGCCTCGATCGCCCATATCCCGGCGCTGCGTGCGTTGCCGCAATTCGAGATCGTCGCGGTCTGCACGGCTCGCCAACAATCCGCCGAGGAAGCGGCCCGGCATTACGGGGTCCCGCTGGCGTTTTCCGATCCGGGGAAACTCGCGCAGCATCCCGATGTCGATCTGGTGACGGTCAGCGTCAAGGTGCCCGATCATTACCCGCCGGTCATGGCGGCGATCGAGGCCGGGAAGCACGTCTATTGCGAATGGCCGCTGGGCCGCGATACCGCAGAGGCGATGCGGATGCTCGACGCGGCGGAACGCAAAGGCGTCCGCCATGCGGTCGGGCTGCAGGGCCAGATGTCGCCGGCGATCAACTACGTCAAGGATTTGGTCGCCGGGGGCTATGTCGGCCGGGTGCTGACGGCGACGATGTTCGGCTGCGCCCCGAATTGGGGCGCCTCGATCGACCGCGCCTACCAGGCCGACGCCGCGAACGGCGCCAACCTGATGACCATCACCGGCGGCCATCAGATCGACGCGCTGTGTCATTGCCTCGGCGAATTCCGCGAGCTGACCGCGTTCGCGGTCAGCCAGCGCGACCGCATTTTCTCGGACGATACCGGCGGACTGATCGCGAAAACCTCACCCGACCAGCTCGTCGTGAGCGGTGTTGTGGGCGATGGCGCGGTCGTGTCGTTCCAGATCCGCGGCGGCATGGCGCGCGGCACCGAGTTCCTGTTCGAGATCCACGGCGACCAAGGCGACCTCACGCTGGCCGCCACCACGCGCGCCTCGATGCAGCGCCAGGAGTTGACAGTCCGAGGGGCGCAGGGCGCAGCGAAGGAATTGGCCGAGTTGCCGGTCCCGGCAAATTATCGCTGGGTGCCGGATGGGCTGCCCGGCGACTCCCGGTATAATGTCGCCCAGCTCTATGCTCGATTGGCCGAGCGCATCCGCGACGGGAAGCCCGCCAGCCCCGGCTTCGACGCTGCCGTCACGCGGCATCGCCTGATCGACGCAATCGTGCGAGCCTCGCAGACCGGGCAAAAGCAGGTGCTTTAGCGCCATCGCGGCGCTGCGGCGACATCAGGGAGGCGACCGCTTTGACCAGTGAGATCAGGCGCATCGACGCGCGGGACTTGAAGGCGCAACTGCATGATGGCGGGGAAATCGCCGTGCTCGACGCGCGCGAGGAAGGAATCTTCGCGCGCCGGCACCTGCTGCTGGCGTCTTGCGTCCCGCTGAGCCGGCTGGAGCTGCTGGTCGACGATCTGGCGCCCCGTCGCACCGCGCGCGTGGTCTGGTGCGACGATGGCGACGGGTCGGCCCTTCGCGCGGCGCGGCGGATGACGGCGCTCGGCTACGAGGAGGTCGCGGTGCTCGACGGCGGCATCGCGGCCTGGGAAGCGGCCGGCCATCGGCTCTACAGCGGCGTGCATGTGCCGAGCAAGGCGTTTGCCGAGGTCGTCGAGCATGAGGCCGGAACGCCGTGGATTGCCGCGCCCGAGTTGAAGGCGCTGATCGACGGCGGCGCCGATATCGCGATCTTCGACAGCCGCTCCTATGAGGAATACCACGACAACAGCATCCCGAGCGCGATCAGCGTGCCGGGCGCGGAGCTGGTCTATCGCTTCGCCGATCTGACGCCGTCGCCGGACACGACAATCATCGTCAATTGCGGCGGGCGCACCCGCAGCATCATCGGGGCGCAGGCGCTGATCAATGCCGGCTTTCCCAACAAGATCGTGTCGCTAAAGGACGGCACGATGGCCTGGCACCTGGCCGGGCTCGATGTCGTGCACGGCGCGACCCGCCGGCCGCCGGCGGTCTCCGCCAGCGGGCTCGGGGTCGCCAACGCGGCGGCATCCCGGGTCGCTTCTCGCTACGACGTGCCCCGCATCGACAGGGCGATGCTCGCGGCCTGGCGCGCCGAGGCGTCCCAGCGCAGCCTCTATGTGCTCGACGTGCGCACGCCCGAGGAATACGCGGCCGGGCATCTGGCGGGCGCCCGCTCGGCTCCCGGCGGCCAGCTCGTGCAGGAAACCGATTCGTTCGTCGCGATTTGGGGCGCGCGGATCGTGCTGGTCGATAATGACGGCGTCCGGGCGACGATAACCGCGTCGTGGCTGAAGCAGATGGGCTGGACCGAGGTCGCGGTGCTCGCCGCCAATGCGGCAGAAGGCGGCTGGGCGGAGGACGACTGGGTCAGCGGACCTCACGCGCCGCGCGCGCTCGGGTTGGATGGCGTTACCGTAACGACCATCGAGCCGGCCGGATTGCGCGAGCAGCTGGCGGCCGGCACTGCCGCAATCATCGATCTCGACACCAGCCGGCGCTATGCCCAGGGCCATATTCCGGGCGCCTGGTTCGCGGTCCGCTCGCGGCTCCCCGAGGCCCTGGCGGCGCTCCCAAAGGCGGAAACGGTCGTACTGACGTCGCCGGACGATGCGCTGGCGCGCCTCGCCGCTTCCGACATCGCCGGCGCCGGGAGGGTCCCGGTCATGGTGCTGTCGGGCGGAACGCAGGCGTGGGTCCGAACCGGCTTCCCGCTGGAAACCGGTGCGACCCGCATGGCCGGCGAGCCCGACGATGTCGTTCTCTCGGCGCGCGAGCGGGGTCAGGACCGGGAAGCGGCGATGCGCGAATACCTCGCCTGGGAGATCAATCTCGTGCACGACATGGCGAGCGACGACGACCACCGCTTCCAGGTCACTTAGGCTCTCACTTGGCTGCCGCGTCAGCCGCCGAGGAATTCGTTGGTCCAGCGCTGATAGTCGGCATCGCGGGTCGCTTTCGCCATGAACGCGGCTGACGGCACGCCCGTCAGATCCTTCGGCTTCACGCCGTCGCGCAACGCCTTCAGCGTGTCGTGGACCGCCTGCGCCGCCGCCATGATCGGCTGGTGCCCTTGCAGCGCGACGCGCACCCGCTTTGAGCCGAGATAATCCAGATCGGTCAACTCCGCACCGCCGCCGATGATGATCGGGATGTCGATCGCCGCCGCCGCGGCTTCGAGTTGCGCGCGCGTTTGCATCCCGACAAAAAAGAACGCGTCCACCCCGGCCGCCGCGTAGGCCTTGGCGCGCGCGATGGCGTCCTCGGTGCTGGTCAGCCCCATCGCGATGGTGCGGCCGACGATCACCAGATCCGGGTCCTGCCGCGCCGCGAGCGCCGCGCGCATCTTGGCGGCGCCCTCCTCGATCGAGATCAGGCCGCCGGCGCCAGCCCCGTATCCGCGCGGCAGCGCCGTGTCCTCGATCGTCAGCGCCGACACACCGGCGGTTTCCAGCTCCCGCACCGTGCGCATCACGTTGAGCGCATTGCCATAGCCGTGGTCGGCATCGACCAGCAGCGGCACCTCGAAGGCGCTGTTGATGCGATAGGCCTGCGCGGCGAACTCGCTAAGCGTCAGCAGAATTAGATCGGGCGCGCCGAGCACCGTCAGCGAGGCGGTCGAGCCGGCGAACATGCCGACCTCGAACCCGAGATCCTGGGCGATCCGCGCCGATAGCGGATCGAACACCGAGGCCGGGTGATAGCAGCGCTCGCCCTTCAGGATGGCGCGGAATTTCCGGCGCCGATCGGTCCAGTTCATCGTTTTCTCCTGGTTTGTCCGGACATCAGCCGTGGCTTATCACGACCTTGCCGAAATGTGCCCTTCTCTCGAAATAGCGGTAGGCCTCTGCCGCCTCGGCGAACGGGAAGACCCGATCGATGACCGGCCGCAGGCGATGCTGTGCGATCGCCCGGTTCATCGCCTCGAAATCGGCCCGGCTGCCGACGCTGATCGACCCGAGCGTCATGCCCCGCCCGCCCAGCAGCAGCGGGTCGAGCGCGATCCCCGAGCGCGACAGGCTGGAGCCGATCAGGCTGATATGGCCGCCGACCGCGAGCGATTTGATCGAATGCGCCAGCGTGCCCGGCCCGCCGATCTCGACGACGCAATCGGCGCCCTGGCCGTCGGTCAGCCGGGCCACCTCTTCGTGCCACTCCGGGGTCTCGACATAGTTGATGACCGCCGCGGCGCCGAGCGCCGTCAGCCGCTCGGCCTTTGCGGCCGACGATGTCGTCGCGATGACCCGGGCGCCAAGCAGCCGCGCGAATTGCAGCGCGAAGATCGAGACGCCGCCGGAGCCTTGCGTCAACACCGTGTCACCGGCGGTGACCCGTCGATGGCCGGTCAGCGCCACCCACGCGGTCACCGCGGCGCAGGGCAGGGTCGCGGCCTCCTCAAACGACAAATCGCCCGGCAGCCTGACAACCGCTTCCTCGCTGACGATCGCGTATTCGGCCAGCATGCCGTCGAGATTGGCGCCGAGGCGGTCGGTCAGGTATTCGGGGCGGATCGGCCCGCCGAACCAGCGCGGATGGAAGCAGCCGATGACCCGGTCGCCGACCGCCACCCGGCCGACCCCCTCCCCGACCGCCGCGACCTCTCCCGCGCCGTCGCTCAGCGGCACCACCCCGAGCCTGGTCGGACCGCGTCCGCCGCCCTTCAGCACCATCAGATCGCGGTAATTCAGCGACGTCGCGCGCACCCGAAGCAGGATTTGCCCAGCGCCCGGAAGCGGATCGTCGCGCGACCCGAGTACGATGCCGTCAACGCCGCCAAAGCGATCGATGCGATAGGCTCTCATCTCGTGATCCTCAATATGCCGGCCTCAGCAGGCCATGCACCAGTTGTGAAGGTCGTGACTAATGAGCGCTCTGGAATCCGCACAGGAGGTCTCTTGCTAAGGGAGCTCATGTCATTGCGTCGTCCGTATAGGCGGAAAACGACGGTGAACCGTCAGGCTGAATCGCAAACCGGATCCGGATCTCGTCGCGATCGGCGCCGCGCGTGTCGTCGTCGATACGGAGAATATGAATCGCGGCATAGAAGCCTTGGATATTCCGCAGTACGGCTATTTCGCCGAGCTGCGGCCGCCGCGTCCGCGACGTGTAATCGTAGACCGACGCATCGGAGACATCGGCGATGCGAGTTGCGCCCCGCACCACGGCAATCCCGTTGATCGACGGCGGGTCGTTGTAAAGCGTGATGCTCGTGTCGCTCGACTTCGACCACATCGTCTCAAATTGCCGCACCCCTGAGCCGATGATGAAGCGGCCATTGAACGCGCTGTAGTCGAACGCGATCTCGCCCGCGAGCGAGCTGACCTGAGGCGGGGGCACGTCGGATGCCTTGGCAGTGAGTGGAGGGACGCCAATTTTCTCTGAAATCAGAGCGGCGAGGGCCGCCGGGTCATAGTCCTGTGTCCTCAGATACTGAACCGTATCGGGCAGGCCAGGGACGATGCTGTCGTCGAATCGGACGGGCAAAACGTACTCGCCTTCCTCTGCGATCACGCGACTCAGCGCCGCGCGCCGTTCGTGGCGAGTCCATTTCTTGGCGACATAATCCCTGGAGATGAACATCACGACGTAGGCGGTGTCGGCCGCGAACAACTGATGGAAGAATTCAGCCCCATCCTTGCCCCAGAGAGTGACGGGCTCGAAGCGATCATAGAAGACCGCGATCCCACGCGCATGCAGCGCGCGAGCGACAGCCTCCACGTATTCGCGCTGCTCACCGGCAAATGATAGGGCGACCTGGTAGGCAGGAATGGGTTTGTCGCTTTCAGTTGCGGTGCGGACCGTCGGAACTGCCCCGGTCGGGACACCCGTTTGCGGTGGGAACAGCGCCGCTTTGAGCGCCGCGGCTTGGCGAGCGATGTCGCCGGCGGACACGTCGACCCAGATACCGGCGTCCTGCTGGGGCGGAAAGTTAAGACCGTCGCCGCGGAGGATTCTGTCCTTCTGGACTGCGGCATAGCGCACAGATTGGGCGAAGGCCGCCAATAAGCCCGCGCACTCGTCGACCGCCACCTCGGTCTGCGTGCGCGCATAGACACGAACGCGCTCCTCTACCCAGGCGAACTGTTCAATGACCTCCTTCCGAACCCCGCGTGCGACGGCATCCCAAAACACGTCACGAGAACTGCCGTCAAATTTGATGCCGGCGTATCGTGCCTGCCGCCCGTCGAACATATCAATCTCGACGACGCGCTGACCGCCAATGTGGTGCCATTTGAAAAGCCATTCATTATCGAACCAACGGCGGCGCTGATCCAGGCGAAATTTGAGCTGGGTAGCGGTCGGGGTCATTCTTCTAATCTCAGGGCGCGCTCATCCGTGCGCAAGGCGGTGCCGTAGCAGCATCTGTTATTGGCGCATTCCGTCCATGTACGGTGCTGGATCGGGCGATCGCTTGCCACCTATAGCTGGCGTCGATGATCAGGCGAATCAGGTTTTTGGTTCGAGCGCCTCGATCTCCTCGCGCTGCATTTCCAGGGTCAGCCACTGTTCCTCGGCTGCGGCCAGTTGGTCCCGTGCTGTGGCGAGCGACGCTGTCGTTTTGCTGAACCGTCCGGGATCGCTGGCGTACAAATCCGGGTCGGCGAGGACGGCATTCAGCCCGGCGATCTGCGTCTGTAACGCCGCGATCCGGGCCGGCAATGTCTCCAGCGCGTGTCGATCGTTGAAACTCATCCGGCGGGAGCGGGCGGCTGGCTGTGCGCCGGCCTCAGTCACCGCACGCGGTCGCTTTGCCACCGCGGCCGTTGCCGGCGCCGTTCCGCGCTGGGCCAGCATGTCGGTGTAGCCGCCGGCGTATTCGGTCCAGCGCCCGTTCCCTTCGGTGGCGATGGTGGCGACCACGACGCGGTCGAGGAAATCGCGGTCGTGGCTGACCAGCAGCACCGTGCCGGGATACTCGGCCAGCTTCTCCTGCAACAAATCGAGGGTTTCGAGATCGAGATCGTTGGTCGGCTCGTCGAGCGCCAAGAGGTTGGAGGGAAGGGCGAAGGCGCGTGCCAGGGTCAGCCGGGCGCGCTCGCCGCCGGACAGGACGCCGACCGGGGTGCGGGCCTGCTCGGGGCGGAACAGATAGTCTTTCATGTAGCCGACGACATGCCGGGTCTGGCCGCCGACCGTGACATTGTCGCCGCCGCCGCCGGTCAGCGCGTCGCTCAGGGTCTGTTGCGGGTCGAGGGTCTCGCGGCGCTGGTCGAGCGTCACCTGCGCGAGGTTGGTCCCGAGCCGGACCTCGCCCGCATCGGGCGCGAGCGCGCCGGTCAGCAGGTTCAGCAACGTCGTCTTGCCGGCGCCGTTGGGGCCGACAATGCCGACCCGGTCGCCGCGCATGATCCGGGTCGAGAAATCGCGCACGACCGGGCGGCCCCCATAGGATTTCGCGATCCCTTGCGCCGCTGCAACCAGCCGGCCGGACAGATCGGCTTGCGCCGCGTCGAGCCGGACCATGCCCTGCGCGCCGCGTTGTTCCTTGCGTTTGCGGCGCAGCGCAAACAGATCGGCGAGTCGGCGCTGGTTGCGGGTGCGCCGGGCGGAAACGCCGTAGCGCAGCCAATCCTCCTCCATCGCGATCTTGCGGCCGAGCTTGTGAAACTCGGTCTCTTCCTGCTCGAGCACCGTATCGCGCCAGGGCTCGAACGCGGTGAAACCCTCGTCGAGGGTGCGGGTGATGCCGCGGTCGAGCCAGACCGTGCCGCGGGAAATGCGTTCGAGCAGCCGGCGGTCGTGGCTGATCAGCACGATGCCCGAGCGCATGCCCGCCAGCTCGCGCTCCAGCCATTCGATGCCGGGCAGGTCGAGATGGTTGGTCGGCTCGTCGAGCAGGAGGATGTCGGGCGAGGGGGCGAGCGCCCGGGCGAGCGCGGCGCGACGAGCCTCGCCGCCCGACAGCGATTCCGGGTTTTCGGCGCCGGTGAGGCCGAGTTCCTTGAGCAGATAAAGCGCCCGGTGGCGATCCGGGGGACGACTCTCGGCCGCCTCGGGATCGAGCCCGTCCTCGACATAGGCGAGCGCGGTGGCGAACCCGGAGAGGTCGGGCTCCTGCGGCAGGTAGCGGATCGTGGCGCCGGGCTGGGCGAAGCGGCGCCCGCTGTCAGGCTGTACGAGGCCGGCGGCAATGCGCAGCAGCGTGGATTTGCCCGAGCAGTTGCGCCCGACCAGGCAGAGCCGGTCGCCGGCGGCTACGGCAAGTTCCGCGCCGGACAGGAGCGGCGTGACCCCAAAGGTAAGGGTGATATCCTGTAGCAGAAGCAAGGGCGGCGGCATCGCGCACGCAATAGCATTTTACGCGGCGCTCGGTCTCCCGCGTTCGTCACCCCGCGAAAAGCCGCAGGGCTGCCGGAGACACCAATGCGGTTGCAAGGAAGTACACAGCCACAACCACAGATCCCCCCTTGGCCGGGCTTGTCCCGGCCATCCACGTCTTCCTGGACACTTCACGGGCGTTTCACGACGTGGATGGCCGGGACAAGCCCGGCCAAGGGGATTTTTCTGAGACAATTTAGCTGTAAACCCTTCTCACCACCGCGCTTCCGAGGTTAACCGGACAACCTGCGCTTTCGCGGGGGCGCAGCGGCGGTCCCGCGATCCATGGTGGCTGGTTATAGATCCTCGGCGAGGGCGGCGCGGACGGTTTCGGGCAATGTCGCCATATGGCCATATTGCGGATGGTCGAAGCCGACGACGATCCGGCCGCCCGGCGCCTTGAAGGCGGCAACCTGCTGCGGGGCGAGCGCAAAGCGGATGAACTGCACGGCCGACGCCTTGCCCTCGGGGCTGGTATTCTCGCGCGTCGGGTCCGCTTCGCCGCGGACCCGCCCGCCCCCGATGGCGCATTCGATCATCGCATGGTTCTCGAGCCCGCCGAGCTGCGCCAGCGCACGGGCGCGCCGGGTCGGGTCGGCGATCTCGAACATGACCGTGGCCACCAGTTCGCCGCCTTGCGGAATGAGCGGGTTGTAGGCCGCCAGCTCGTCCGCGATCTGCGCCTCGCCCCCCTTCTCGATGTAGAGCATCTCGTGGACCTGCTGCCACATCGTGTCGAAATTCTCGAAATAGAAGGTCGCGAACGGGCCGATCTCGATCCGGCGGCGCTTCTTGAGTTCGGAGATTTCGCTGCGGCGCTGGCGCCGGATTTTGACGTATTCCTCGATCGGCAGGATATCGGCGCGGCTGAGCTGGCGCCGGGCGCGCGATGGCGGCGCGGTCATGGCGCCGTCCTCGTGCCGGGCTCCGGCGCGCTAATGGCGATGCCGTAGGCGCGCGCGATCAGCTCGATCGGGTGCAGCGAGCGGTCGGGCAGGCTCTCGCCTTGGGCAAGCAGCTCCATCCCTTGCAGGATGTGCAACCCGGCGAGCGGGCATTCCGACGCGAGGAACGGCGTCGGAGCGCGCATTGCCTGGCGCGCCACCGGCTTTCCGACCTTGAGCGCGGTCTCGAAATTCTCCTTCAGCACGCCCCAGGAGCCGCCATGGCCGGAGCAGCGCTCGATCACGCCGATTTGCGCCTCGGGTATCAGGCGCAGCATCTCGGCCGATTTCTGCCCCATGTTCTGAGCCCGGGCATGGCAGGCGATGTGCAGCGTGACGCCGCCGTCGAGCGGCCGCAGCCCGGGCGCCAGCCCCTCCTTCTTGGCGATGCCGACGATGTACTCGGCGATGTCGAAGGTCGCGCCCGCCAGCTTCTCGACCGCCGGATCGTCCGGCACGATCAATGGCCATTCGAATTTCAGCATCAACGCACACGACGGCACCAGCGCGATGATGTCGTAGCCCCGGTCGATATAGGGCGCGAGCGTCGCCGCGACGTGCCGCGCGCCGGCCGCGACCTTGGCGAGATCGCCGGCCTCGAGTTGCGGCATCTGGCAGCATTGCGGGTAGACGATTTCGGTCGCCACCCCGTTCTTCGCGAGCACCGCCTGCGCCGCCTCGCCGATGCTCGGATTGTTGTAGTTGACGAAGCAGGTCGCGTAGAGCACGGCCTTGCGGCCCGCCGCCGGAGCACTCGAATCGACGGGCGGCGGCGCGCGGCGCGCCCGCATCGCGAAAGTGGTGCCGTGATATTTGGGCAGTTCGGCGTCGCGATGGACCCGAGCCGTTTTTTCCAGCACCGGCCGGGTCAGCCGGTTGTGGCGCTCGCTCCCCCAATTTGCCAGCGGCGCGACAAAGCGGGCGAGTGGGCCGTTGCGGTCGGTCTTGCCGAGCTCGGTGCGCGCCCACGGCACCAGCCCTTCCTTATGTTCGACGGCGCGGTAGCGCAGCATCACGTGCGGGAAATCGAGGTTGAACTCGTGCGGCGGCACATAGGGGCATTTCGTCATGAAGCACATGTCGCAGAGCGTGCAGGCATCGGCGACCTGCCGGTAATCGGCCGCCGCGACCCCGTCAACTTCGCCGGTTGCCGAATTGTCGATCAGGTCGAACAGGCGCGGAAACGAATCGCACAGATTGAAGCAGCGCCGGCAGCCGTGGCAGATATCGAAAATCCGCCGCATCTCCGCTTCGGTCTTGTCCCGGTCGGTGAAATCGGGGTCTTCCCACCGGATTACATGACGCGTCGGTGCGTCCAGACTGCCTTCCCGCATCCGGTCACCTCATCGCCGGAATGGTCCCGGCCTGGTCAAAATGGAAGAAGGGCGCAGCAGCCGATGCTCCGCACCCCCCGTTAGTTCACCCGGATCAGCGTCGGATCAGGCCAATGTGTCGAGCGCCCGCTGGAAGCGGCCGGCATGCGATTTCTCGGCCTTGGCCAGCGTCTCGAACCAATCGGCGATCTCGTCGAAGCCTTCGTCGCGGGCGGTGCGCGCCATGCCCGGATACATATCGGTGTATTCATGGGTTTCGCCGGCGATCGCGGCGCGCAGATTGTCGCCGGTACGGCCGATCGGCTTTCCGGTCGTCGGGTCGCCGACTTCCTCGAGGAATTCGAGGTGGCCATGGGCGTGGCCGGTCTCGCCCTCCGCAGTCGAGCGGAACACGGCCGAGACGTCGTTAAAGCCCTCAACGTCGGCCTTCTGCGCGAAATACAGGTAGCGGCGGTTGGCTTGGCTTTCGCCGGAAAACGCTTCCTTCAGATTGTCCTCGGTCTTGGAATTCTTAAGAGACGCCATCCTTCACTCCTATGACACAGGACAGGTGGCCGCGGTTGGGCGGCTCGCCCGACGGATGGCTTCGATATGGGTCGGCGGACGGACCAGTCAATAGATTAGAGCATTTCTAAACTATGCCATTGCGCGCCCGACGCTGGCGGCGAGCGCGCACCACGGGCGCGAGGCATTCAGCGCCTGTGATGCGCGCCTGTCGTACGCAACCGGGCTGCCGGAGCGGCTCGCGGGAGTGGGCGGTGGGGGGCTTTAACGCAAACCGCTCCTTCCCGCCGACGCACAAAGCAAGGCGGGAAAGAGCGGAAAGACTTACGCCGGGCGCCGGTGGCGGCACCCGGTCCGGCAGCTGTTACAGGTTCGCCTGGAAATCGGTGTAGTCGCGCACCTTTTTGTAGATCTGCAGGCGGTTACGCTGGCTGTCGGCGACGATGACCGTATCGGTCTCCGGATCAAAATCGACCGCGGTCGGGAAGCAGAAACGCCATTGCGGCTCGAGGCTCTTTACCCGACGCCGCGCTTTCATCATGTCGGGGTTGGCGTCGATGCTCTGCTGGCCCCATTTGGACAGCACGTGGGCATCGCCGACCAGGCTGGTAATCGGGTTTCCAGCCGAATCGAAGACGCAGACCCGATGGTTGCCCCAATCAGCGACGTAGATGTCGCCATCGCTGTCCACCGCGACATCGGTCGGATGATTGAACTTGCCGGGGCTGGGATTGCCCGCCTTCTCCGAGGCCGCGGCGATGAACGGACCCATGTAGGTCACCGCATAGGAATCCTCGGGCGCTTCAATCGCGCCGTATTCCCCGATGCTCATCAGCGGCTTGCCCTGGTTGGTCAGCTTTTGCACGCGGTGGTTCTTCCAGTCGGCGACGAAGATGTTGCCGTCCTTATCGAGGGTGATCCCCCAAGGCTGGTTGAACTCACCGGGGCCGCTGCCAGCCTTGCCGCATTTCCCGACAAACTTCCCCTCGGGGCTGAAGACTTGCAGGCGATTGTTGCCGCTGTCGACGACGATGACATTGCCGTTTTTCTCGACCGCGAGACCGGCGGGGCGCAGCAGCTCGCCATCGCCGCTGCCTGTCGTTCCCCATTTGCGCAGGAACTTGCCGCTGGTGTCGAACACCGAGATCGAGTTCTCCCATTCATCCGAGACGTAGACATGGTCCTGGTCGTCGGTGGCGACGCCAAACGGCCAAGTGCTATGCCCGTCCCCTTCGCCATAATCGAAAAAGTCGGCGAGCAATTCTTCTTCGCCTGGACCGCCGAGTTTCACTTTATTGACGTGCATCCCGAAATTGTTTTCGTTGCCCCGATTGGCGGTGTAGACGATGCCACCTTTACCCAGGCACATTGTCTGCGGATAATTGAACCCCGTGCCCCGCGCCGCGCCGCGCCCGACGGCATGGCTCCAATCATAGACGCGTCCACTCGCGACCGTTGTCAGCGGCATAGCTTGCTCCTATCCAAATCACTTGTCGGCCTTCCGGCATCCGGGAGGCGTTCGCTTTACGCTGCCTCGGCATGGGCCCTCCTTCCCATGGTCTGTGCCACGGGAAAGAGGGCGATAGCCGACGGCCTTCCGGTTAATTGAGGAAGGCCGGCTGCTCAAATGTGCCGTTGACGATCGGTGCTGGGTTCACCTTCAGCCATTTGTCGAGGATCGTCGAGTAGACGCTGCGGAAGTCCATATTCGGGTTGAGGTCGCCCTGAACCAAATGTTCCGGCTTCAGGGAGGGCATCTCGCCGTAATGGCCGCCTTTGACCTTCTCGCCGAGCACAAAGGCCACGCCACCGGCGCCGTGATCCGTGCCGGAGCCGTTATCCTGCACGCGGCGACCGAACTCCGAGAACATCAGGACGATGACGTTGTCCGCGTGATTGTGCTCGCGAAGGTCTTTCATGAAGGCGTCGAGACCCTCTGTCACCGCGCTCCACAAATTGCCGTGCCCGGGGTTCTGCCCGGCATGCGTGTCAAAGGTGCCGTGATCGCAGTAGAAGATCCGGCTGCCCAAATCGGCGAAATGCACCTGGGCGATACCCTTGAGTTTGCGCGCGATCGAGGTATTGGGATACGTCACCGTCGACGAATACTTCAGCGGCGCCACCTTGAGGATGTCCTCGCCCTTCAGAGAATCCAGGCCGGTGGTCCCGAGATAATCCATCACCGGACCGGTGCCCAACGCCGGCTGGTACATCTGCGAGAATCGATTGAGCACCTGCAGGCGCTGCTCACCCTGGATGGTCGGCAGGAAGCCGTACTTTTCCAATGCGCCGGCCACGCACGCCACCGGAACATCCTGTACCACCAGAGAGCGAGGCAGGCATGGCCCGAAGTTTACGGTGGTGACGACGTTCTCTTTGTTGGGGTCGAATTCGCGCGCCACCCGGCCCAGCCAACCCTCGGTCCCGACCTTTTCCGGCTCGCAGGTATGCCAGATGTCCATCGAGCGGAAATGCGAGCGCGGCGAATTGGGGTAGCCGACGCCGTGCAGGATGGCGAGCTTGTCTTCATCCCAGAACTGCTTCAGTGGGGCCATGTAATGCGGGATGCCATAGTCCTTGTCGAGGTGCATGATCTGGTTGTCGGGGATCCCCACCGCTGCCCGGCCATCGCGGTACAGCGGATTGTTATAGGGAATCACCGTGTTCAGATAATCGTTCCCGCCGGTGAGTTGCAGTACGACTACTACGGGGTCTTTTTCAGTCGCTGGCATCGTATTCCTCCTTGTCTGATGAGTGTCAGTTGTTACGCGAACTGATACTCTCTCGTCGCGACGATCAATTGCAGCATCTGGCTGGTGTGCAGGTCGGCGAGCTTGGCATTGCTGTCGTTATCCCAGCTGGTCTGGCCCCACGCGGTGGCCTGCGCGGCCAGCTCCTTCCTGGTGTCGGCACCGATTTCCACCGGGCCCAGCAGGTCAAGGCACCCATCGACCAACTGATCCGGGCTCAGCGTGCCTTTCGCCTTCAGCCGGTTGATGATGGCGCGAACCCCGGGCAACGCCGGATCGCCGATTTTTTCGGCGCAGAAGTTGACGCGGGCCATCAACGAGCCGCTGTTGATCCATTCCTTACCGGTGTGCCACCCTTCCACCGATGGCGGGTTGAGCAGATCTTGACCCATATAGGCGGTGTTCATCGACAGCTCGCCGTACCCCGGTCGCGGGAGCTCATGGCCACCGACCAGCCGGAGTGTGCCGACCACCACCTCGGCGGGCGATTTCATGTGCTGGAAGCGGGCGTTCTTGAAGAAATCCGAATTGAACAACACCCGCAGCGTGGCGGTCATGTCGAAATTCGAGTCCTTGAAGGTTCCCGCGAGGGTGTCGATCGCCTTCGGGTCGCGCGGCTGCTCAATCGGCCAGGCAGGCACCTGAGCCTCATCGGCGACGAAGAAATTGTACAGGTGCCGGCAGATGAAGCGAGCGCAAGCCGGCTGCTGCACGATGATGTTGATGATGTCCTCGCCGTTGAACCGGCCCTTATGCCCGAGGAATTCTTTCTCGCCGTCATCGTGATCTTCGGGGCGATACTCAAACTTCCAGGGAAACCGGCCATAAGGTGCGCGCGGGATCTTGGTCTCGAAGGTCCAGCCGGTGAAGGCGCGGGACGATTCCCGCACATCCTTCTCGGTGTAGTTGCCGGCGCCCAGGCTGAACAGTTCGAGCAGCTCGCGGCCCCAGTTCTCGTTGACCGCCTTGCCGTGGTTCTGGTTGTTGTCCAGCCAGAAAATCATCGTCGGGTTTTTGGCCATCTCGAGCAGCAGATCGCGATAACTGCCCAGGCCGCGCTGCCGGAAGATTTCAATCTGCTCCAGCAGCTGATCGTAATTGTCCACCTTCGAATTACCGGTGGCAAAGACATGGTGCCAGAACAGGGCCGTCTTCTCTTCGAGCGGCCGCTTGGTGTTGACCAGGTAGTACATCCAATTGAGGTTGCCCATTGGCGGCTGTCCGCCCGGCAACAATGACGCCGGCTGATAGCGCAGCAGCGTATAGGCATCGACCGGGGGCTGCGCCTCACGGTGCAGCAATTCCTCAACCGTAGCCTCGTAGCCCTTGGCCACGCGCGCTTCGAGTTCGTCGCGGCCTGCTCCGAAGCCCGCACGTCGCATCAGGTGTGCCATCAGAGCGATGTCGTCTTGGTGTGCCATCCTCGGGCCTCCTCCGATTAATGATGAGGCATCGTGTTGCGCGGTCGTGTTGCGCAATCGATGCCGATAGTGACCGTCTTCCGCCTCGCCAAAATCATTCCCGGCTAGCGCTTCGGCCTGTCGATTCTCCGAACACGCTATCCGTCCCCCAACGCTTTTGGGAACGGGTGGTCGCGGAACCCGGCCGAGCCGCTACGATCGACAGATTTAGGATCAGCCGGAGACCTGAGTCAACAGATCAGAAAAGTTCCAAACTACGGAGGTAGTTGAACGCCGCGATCAGCGGCTTTCCGGCCCAATGCGAACGATGACCTCTACCCGGCGGATCTCGGTGCCGGGGGGAGGAAGCGGGAGTCCGCTGACCACCACGCCTTGACCCGGTATGTCCTGCAGCGTGCCGATCGATTCGCAAAAGAAATGGTGGTGGTCGTCGATGTTGGTATCGAAATACGAGCGCCCCGGCTCGACCACGACCTCGCGCAGCAGCCCGGCGGCGGTGAATTGATGCAGCGTATTGTAGACCGTCGCGAGCGACACCCGGATCGCGCTGGCCAGCGCC
Organism: Rhizobium sp. Q54; assembly: GCA_945861155.1. Taxonomy (GTDB): domain Bacteria; phylum Pseudomonadota; class Alphaproteobacteria; order ATCC43930; family CGMCC-115725; genus DATARH01. The sequence goes on along the minus strand of CAMATN010000002.1, from coordinate 50,390 downwards.
TGTCCGTGCAAATGCTCGGCGGTGACATGCCGGTCGCCGGCGTCGAACAGCAGCCGGGCGAGCGCGAGCCGCTGGCGCGTGGGCCGCAGACCCACCGCGCGCAGGCGCCCGAGGAGGTCAGGACAGGACGGCGTCAATTCCATGACGCAGATATAAGCGCGGTGCTGGCGAAAACAAAGTACGCCGTATCAAGAAGAGCTGCATTAGGGAAAATCGGATCAATCGCCGGTTTGCAGCCGGTCGACCAATTCTTTGACGCTAGGCACGTATCCGTTCGCGTAAAACGGGTCGGAGGCGAAGCGATAGGCGTTGTGCCCGGCGAACATCAACTGGAATTCGACATCGTCGGAGTGGCGGATCGCCTGGAGCGTCTTTTGAATGCAATAACTGCGCGGGTCCGCTTTTTTGCCGGTCGTGGCATTTTCGTTCTGCGCCCAGTTCGAGAACTGGCAGGCGCTCAGGCAACCCATGCAGTTGATCTGGTCGGTGTGGATTTCGAGCGCCTTGGCCGGGGTGACCAGGATCAGCGTCGAATCCGGGGTGCGCAGCGCCTCGGTAAAGCCGTCGGCGACCCAGCGCCGCGCCGAATCGCGATCGTGCGAGGTCAGATAGACCAGGCGGCCGCGCGCCCCGACATTGAACGGCGCGACATGCTCGCCGATCGGCTCGACCGTATAGGCGACCTGATGCTCGGAACGCTGCTGCAACTCTTTCAGAAAATCGTTGTGGACCGCGGAGGAATAGAACCCGGTCGGGCTGAACCGATTGAGCAGGACATCGCCCTCTTGAAGGGTCAGGAGCCGGCGCTTCCAGGCGTCCGAAATCGGGCTTTCGCGGGTCAGCAACGGCCGCGTCCCGAACTGGAAGGCAACCGGGCCGAGCTCGGGATTGTCGATCCAATCGGCCCAGTCGTGCAGGCGCCAGACCCCGCCGGCCATGAAGATCGGCGTTTGGTGCAAGCCGAATTCGCTCATCAGGGTGCGCAGCTCGCGCACCCGCGGATAGGCCGGCTCCGGCCGCTCGGGGTCCTCGCTGTTGGTCAGGCCGTTGTGACCCCCGGCGAGCCATGGATCCTCGTAGACGACGCCGCCCAGCCAGTCGCAAAATTTGTGATAGGCCCGCTTCCATAGCGCCCGAAAGGCGCGGGCGGACGACACGATCGGATAATAATAGACGCCGTAGCTGGCCGAGATCTCGGCGATCCGGTAGGGCATGCCGGCGCCGCAGGTGACGCCGTGGATCATCCCGCGCGCCCCTTCGAGCACGCCGTGCAATACCCGCTCGGCCGCCGCCATTTCCCACAGCACGTTCATGTGGACGCGGCCCTGGCCGTTCGAGCGCTCATAGGCGACGCGCGCCTGCTGAATGCCCCCGTCGATCGCATAGGCGACGAGTTCCTCGTGGCGCTCGCGCCTTGTGCGGCCGAAATAGACCTGCGGGATCAATTCGCCCGCTTCGTTGTAGCTGTCCGCATTGACGCCCGAAAACGTGCCGACCGCGCCCGAGGCGGCCCACGCGCCCGAACTCTCGCCATTCGAAATCGAAATGCCCTTGCCGCCCTCGACGAGCGGCAGCACCTCGACGCCAGAAACCACAATCGGATTGAGCGGCTTCACCGAATCGCTCCCTGCCGCGCCGCGCCGTACGCCGCGTTAACCTTAATAAGTGTATCCGGCGCGTCTGAGAAGACGGAAGTAACGCCCCAGGCAAACAGCCGACGAGCCCGCGCCGGATCATTGACGGTAAAGGCCGCCAGTTCGTAGCCGGCGGCGCGGATCGCGGCGATGCGACGCGGGCGCAAGCGGCGATGGTCGGCGCCGATCATCACGACGCCAAGCCGCCGCGCGATCTGCGCCCAGCCGCGCGGCACCAGCCGGAACAGAACCCCGCGCGGCACCTGCGGCGCCAGATGCTGCAAGGCGGCGAGCGCGGGGTACAGAAAGCTCGACACCAGCAGGGCCGGTGCCGCGAAAGACGGGATGCGGTCGCGCAACCGCGCAACCGCCCCGGCCACTGCCGCCGCGGTGGCGTATTCGCGGCCGCGATCGGATTTGATCTCGATATTGGCGCCGAGGTCGAGGTCGGCCGCCAGCGCCAGCGCCTCGTCGAGGGTTGGCACCTTCTCGCCGGCAAAGGCCGGGGCGAACCATGTCCCGGCATCGCAGCGCCGGACCGCCGCCGCGGTCTGGTCGGACACCCGCCCGCTGCCGCTGGTCGTGCGATCGAGCCGCGAATCGTGACACAAGACGGGCATCCCGTCGGCGGTCAGCCGGACGTCGAACTCGACCCAGGCACAACCGAGCGCCTTGGCCCGTCGCAACCCGGCCATCGTGTTTTCCGGGGCCCGCGCCGCGGCGCCGCGATGGCCGATGACCATCGCCAGGCGAGCGGCGAGCGGCGAGGGCGCAGCGGGCAAGCGAGCGCCTCCCGACCGGCTCCGCGCCGCGCGGTCAGAGCGCCGCCTGCGCCTCTTCCGGTTGCCGCCTGGCCGAGCCCAGATCGGCGCCGGTCTGCTGATCGACCTGGCGCATGCTGAGCTTGACCTTGCCGCGATCGTCGAAGCCGAGGACCTTGACCTTGACCGCGTCGCCCATCTTGACGACGTCGGCCACCTTGCCGACGCGCTGCGCCGCCAGTTCGCTGATATGGACGAGCCCGTCTTTCGACCCCAGGAAGTTCACGAACGCGCCGAAATCGACGACCTTGACGACCTTGCCGGTGTAGATCACCCCGACTTCCGGCTCGGCGACGATGCCGCGGATCCACTCGATCGCGGCGTTGGCGGCATTGGCGTCGACCGCGGCGACCTTGATCGTGCCGTCGTCGTCGATGTCGATCTTGGCGCCGGTCGTCTCGGTGATTTCGCGGATCACCTTGCCGCCGGACCCGATGACCTCGCGGATCTTGTCCTTCGGGATCGAGAAGGTGGTGATCCGCGGCGCGTTCTCACTGACGTCGTGGCGCGCCCCGGTCAGCGCCTTGGCCATCTCGCCGAGGATGTGCCGGCGCCCGTCGCGCGCTTGGTCGAGCGCGACGCGCATGATCTCCTCGGTGATCGAGGTGATCTTGATGTCCATCTGCAGCGCGGTGATGCCCCGGTCGGTCCCGGCGACCTTGAAATCCATGTCGCCGAGATGGTCCTCGTCGCCGAGGATATCGGACAGCACGGCGTAGCTGTCGGGCTCCTTGATCAGCCCCATCGCGATGCCGGCGACCGGGCGCGCCAGCGGCACTCCGGCATCCATCAGCGCGAGCGAGGCGCCGCACACCGAGGCCATCGACGACGAGCCGTTCGATTCGGTGATCTCGGACACGATGCGGATCGTGTAGGGGAAGGTTTCCTTCGACGGCAGCAGCGGCCTGACGGCCCGCCAGGCGAGCTTGCCGTGCCCGATCTCACGCCGTCCGGGCGATCCCATCCGCTTGGCTTCGCCCGTCGAATAGGGCGGGAAATTGTAATGCAGCATGAAATTCTCGCGGTATTCGCCCTCGAGCGCGTCGATGATCTGCTCGTCCTGCCCGGTGCCGAGCGTGGCGACGACGATCGCCTGGGTTTCGCCGCGGGTGAACAGGACCGAGCCGTGCGCGCGCGGCAGCAATCCGACCTGACATTCGATCGGCCGAACGGTTTTCGTGTCGCGGCCGTCGATCCGGGTACCGTCGCGCACGATCGCGCCGCGCACGATATCCTTCTCGATGTCCTTGAACAGCTTGAGCGCGACGGCGCGCTCGCCTTCATCGTCGAACAGGGAAGCCGCGTTCGCCTTGGCGGCGTCGAGCTGGTTGCTGCGGCCCTGCTTATTGCGCTCGCGATAGGCCGCGTCGATCTGCGGGCCGACCGCATCGCGCAGCCTGGCGCCGATCGCGACCTTGTTGGCGGGCGGCTCTGCGACCGGCCAGGGCTCCTTGGCGCAGGTCTCGGCGAGCTCGATGATCGCGTCGATTATGGGCTGAAAATTCTTATGCCCGAAGGTCACCGCGCCGAGCATGGTCTCCTCGGACAGCTCCTTGGCTTCGGATTCGACCATCAGCACGCCGGCGGCGGTGCCGGCGACGAGAAGGTCGAGCTGCGAGTTCGGCAGCTGGTCGAGGGTCGGGTTCAGCACGTACTCCCCGTTGATAAAGCCCACTCGGCAGCCGGCGATCGGCCCCATGAACGGGATTCCCGAAATGGTCAGGGCGGCCGAGGCGCCGATCAGCGCCACGACATCCGGGTCGTTCTCCAGATCGTGGCTCAAGACCGTGCAGACGATTTGCGTCTCGTTGATAAAGCCGGGGGCGAATAGCGGCCGGAGCGGCCGGTCGATCAGCCGCGAGGTCAGCGTTTCCTTTTCCGACGGCCGCCCCTCGCGCTTGAAAAAGCCGCCGGGGATCTTGCCGGCGGCAAAGGTCTTTTCCTGGTAGTTGACCGTGAGCGGAAAGAAATCCTGCCCCGCTTTCGCCGTTTTCGCCGCTACGGCGGTGCACAAAACCGTCGTCTCGCCATAGGTGGCGAGCACCGCGCCGTCGGCCTGCCGGGCAATCTTGCCGGTCTCGAGGACAAGGCGGCGGCCGCCCCACATCAACTCCTTGCGAAATACCTGAAACATCCGTTCTTCCTTCCAAACAGACCGACAGCGCCGCCGGAGGCCATCCTCCGGAGCGCTGGCCCGCGGCGTACAGCGCCGCGATATCGTGTTGACATCATATCGCCACGCATATGGCGATTTTTGCGCCGGCCGCAATCCGGCCGTCGCATTCGGCCGGGAGCGCGGCCCCTGTCACCGGCCCCTGTCACTCACCGGGAGGTCAGCGGCGCAGGCCGAGACGACCGATCAGGGTCGTGTAGCGGCTCGAATCCGATCGCTTCAGGTAATCGAGGAGGCGGCGGCGCAGGCCGACCATGACCAACAAGCCGCGGCGCGAGTGAAAATCCTTTTTATGCGTGCCGAGGTGGTCGGTCAGATTGCGGATGCGCTCGGACAGGATCGCGACCTGGACCTCCGGCGATCCGGTATCGCCGGTTTTGACGGCATATTCGCCAATAACCGCCTGCTTGCGCTCGGGAGTAATCGACATCGGGTTGTCCCTTCAACGATTGATGATTCGAACCGGCCGAAGACTTCCACCCTCGAACCGCGCCAGAGCAACAAGCAGCCGGTCGTGCCGCGCGCCAACCAGCGCGCCATCCTCGATATGATCGAGACGCTCGCCCGCATCGCGCGGCGCGACCCGCTGACCATGGCGCAGCCGGGCCGCTTCTTCTGCCGATAAGGCGAGCGCCGGGATGTCGTCCAGCGCCGTCTCGATCGGCAACAGATGCTCGGAAGCGGCCAGACTATGCCCAAGCGCCACCGCGCAATCCAGCGAAATCGCCTGGGCTTCGCTGAAGCGACCGACCGCCAGCCGGCGCAATTCGGCGATATGGCCGAGGGTGCCGAGCGCCTCCGCCAGGTCGCGGGCGAGCGAGCGGATATAGGCGCCCGCGCCGACAACGGCCTCGAAATCGGCGTGGTCCGGGTCCGGCGTCGCGAGCAGCCTGAGTTCGGCGATCTCGATCGGGCGGGTGGCCATTTCGGGTGGGCTTCCGGCGCGGGCCAACGCATAAGCCCGCCGCCCGGCGATCTTGATCGCCGAATAGGCCGGCGGCCGTTGCAGTATCGTGCCAATGAAAGCGGGCAGCGCCGCCCGGATCGCCGCCGCATCGGGGCGAACGCCGGTTTCGGCAATGATCGCGCCCTCGCGGTCAAGCGTGTCGCGCGCCGCGCCCCAGCAGACCCGAAAGCGGTAGCGCTTGCGCCCGGCGGTGGCGAATTGCACTGTTTTGGTCGCTTCGCCCAAGGCCAGCGGCAATACCCCGGTCGCGAGCGGGTCAAGGGTGCCGGCATGGCCGGTCTTTGCCCCGGTGCTGCGCTTGATCAGGGCGACCGCCCGGGCCGAACTCATCCCATAGGGCTTGTCGATGACCAGCCAGCCGTGCGGCCCCGCGTCATCCGGCCGGGTCATCGGGCTCCGGATCGGCCGCCGGAGCCGAACCGGGATCAGCAGGACCGAGATCGCGCTCGACCTCCGGTCTGGCGAGCAGGGCCGAAATCCGCGCGGCATTGTCGAACGCGTCGTCGAAGGCGAATTTGATGTTCGGCGCCTGCCGCAATTCGACCGTGCGCGCGACCCGGCTCTTCAGGAAAGGCGCGCAGCGCCGCAGCCCGGCCATGATTTCGTCGGCATTGCCGCCGGCGAGCGGCATCACAAAGGCGGTGGCGTTGCGCAGATCGGGACTGACCCGCACCTCGGTCACCGTGACATTGGCGTCGCGCAGGGCCGGGTCGCGCAATTCGCCCGGCCGCAACAGCTGCGCCAGCACATGGCGCAGCTCTTCGCCGACCCGCAATTGCCGCTGACTGACGGGCCGTGGCCCAGCAACCAGCCCCGGCCCCGCCGCGTAATCGTGATCGCGCCGCTTGCGCATGAGCCTATAAGCACACCTGCCGACGAGGCCGCGCCTACAGCGTGCGGGTGACTTCCTCGATCTCGAAGCACTCGATCACGTCCCCGATCTGAACGTTCTCGTAGTTCTCGAAGGCCATGCCGCATTCATAGCCCTCGCGGACCTCGCGGACCTCGTCCTTGAAGCGCTTCAATGTCTTCAGCGCACCTTCATGCACGACGACATTGTCGCGCAACAGGCGCACCTTGGCGCCGCGCCGTACCGTCCCGTCGGTGACCATGCAGCCGGCCACCTTGCCGACCTTGGTGATGTTGAAGACTTCGCGGATCGCCGCGTTGCCGAGGAAACGCTCGCGCAGGCTCGGCGACAGCATGCCGGACAGCGCGTTGCGCACGTCGTCGATCAGATCGTAGATGATCGCGTAATAGCGGATCTCGACGCCGTCGCGGGTTGCCAGCTCGCGCGCCTGCGGGTTGGCCCGGACGTTGAACCCGATGATGATCGCGCCGGTCGCCTTGGCGAGGATCACATCGCTTTCGTTGATCCCGCCGACCGCCGAATGCAGCGCGCGCACGGCGACCTCGTCGGTAGACAGCTTTTGGAGCGAGCCGACGATCGCCTCGAGCGAGCCCTGGACGTCGGATTTGACAACGATCGGCAGCTCTTTGGCGGAGCCCGACGCGATTTTCGAGAACATCTGCTCCAAAGTGCCGCGGCCACCCGTGGCGGCGGCGACGTCGCGCCGGCGCCGCTGGCGGAAATCGGCGACCTCACGGGCCCGGCTCTCGTTATCGGCCACGATGAAATCGTCGCCGGCGAGCGGCAACCCGTTGAGGCCGAGCACCTCGACCGGGGTCGAGGGACCGGCCTCGCGCAGGCTCTGGCCGCGCTCGTCGACCAGCGCGCGCACCCGCCCCCATTCGCCGCCGGCGACAAAGATGTCGCCGACTTCGAGGGTCCCGCGCTGCACCAGCACGGTGGCGACCGGGCCGCGGCCGCGTTCGAGTTTCGCTTCGATCACGACCCCCTCGGCCGCGCGGTTCGGGTTGGCGCTCAGGTCAAGCAGTTCGGCCTGTAGCAGGATCGCCTCGACGAGCTTGTCGAGGTTGGTCTTCTTGAGGGCCGACACCTCGACATCGAGGACCTCGCCGCCGAGTTCTTCGACAACGAGCTCGTGCTGCAACAATTCCTGGCGCACCCGCTCGGGCTTGGCGTCGGCCCGGTCCATCTTGTTGATCGCGACGATGACCGGCACGTTGGCGGCCCTTGCATGGCGGATCGCCTCGATCGTCTGCTCCATGATGCCGTCATCGGCGGCGACCACCAAGACGACGATGTCGGTGATGTTGGCGCCGCGGGCCCGCATCGCGGTAAAGGCCTGATGGCCCGGCGTGTCGATGAAGGTGACCTGCTTGCCGTTTTCGAGCGTCACCCGATAGGCGCCGATATGCTGGGTGATGCCGCCCGCCTCGCCGCCGGCGACATCGGTCGCCCGCAACGCGTCGAGGAGCGATGTCTTGCCGTGGTCGACATGGCCCATGATGGTCACGACCGGAGCGCGCGGCTCCAGCATCTCGGGCTCGTCGACCTCGCCGCGCAGACCGATCTCGACATCCGACTCCGCGACGCGCCGCAGCCGGTGGCCGAATTCGGTCACGATCAACTCGGCCGTATCGGCGTCGATGACCTGGTTGATCGTCGCCATCACGCCCATGCGCATCAATGATTTGATGACATCCCCGGCGCGCTCAGCCATGCGGTTCGCCAGTTCCTGGATCGTAATCGTCTCGGGAACGACCACCTCGCGCACGATCTTGGTCTGCTCCTGCTGGAGCATCCGCTGGCGCTCGCGCTCGCGGGCGCGGCGCACCGAGGCGAGGCTGCGCATGCGCTCGCCAGCCTCGTCGTCGAGGGCGCGGGTCACGGTCAGTTTGCCCCGTCGACGCTGCTCGTCGCGGCGCACCGGGGCGGCCGGACGCTTGATCTCGGGGCGGCGGCCGGGGCGCAGCGCGGTGGCCGGCTCTTCCTCTTCCTCGGCCGGCACGGCCATCTTGCCGGCGGCGGTCAGCGCGGCGACCTTGGCGGCGGCGGCCTTGCCGGCGCGTTCGGCGACTTCGCGGCGCGATTCTTCCTCGCGGCGGCGCGCTTCCTCGTCTTCGGCGCGCTTTTTCGTCTCCTCGTCGGTGCGCTTGCGGTTCTCCTCTTCATCGGTTCGCCGGCGAGCGTCTTCCTCGGCGCGCTGACGCGCCTCATCAGCGGCGCGCTCCTCCTGCTCACGCCGCTGATCGGCTTCGGCCAGGAGGGCCAGCTTGCGCTGCTCGTCATCGAGCTTGCGCGCGTCCTGGAGGGCGCGCACGCGGCCGGCTCGCTCCTCCTCGGTCAGCGCGCGGGGCATGGTTACCGGACGGCGGACCGGCTCGGCGGTCGGCGCCGTCGGCTGGATGCGCCCGACAACCGGCGCCGCCGGCTGGCCGCGCGCGACGGTGGGCGTCGCCGCCGACTCGCCGCGGACGGGCTCCGGCGCACTGCCCGGCGCCACCATGCGCTTCTTGCGCACCTCGACCGTGACCGTCTTCGAACGGCCGTGCGAAAAGCTCTGGCGGACCTGCCCGGCTTCGACGTTCCGCCGCAGCTCAAGCCTGGTGCCGCCGTGGCCCAGGGTCAAAGGCCGCTTCTGCTCTTGCTCGTTGGCTTCTTGCTCGTTCGCTTCAGTCATGCGCTTGAGTACCACCATCCTCTGCCGCCGGCACCGCCGGCACGAAATCCGTTCTTTGATCCCGGGCGCCTTGATCCCGGGCGCCCTGAGCCGCAGCCCTTTGATCGACCGACGCCGCTTCCCGCAAGCCGGCCAGCCGCGTCAGATCGAGCAGCAGACGTCCGCTCAGTCGGCCGCCGCCAACCGCCGCGTGCACGATCCGTTCGCGGCCAAACGCCGCGCCCAGTTCGCCCGCACTCAGCACCTGAGCCGCCGGCAGATCGCGCCCAAGCCCGGCCAGCTTGCGCCGCCCCGCTTCGGCGCCGTCCAGCGCGCACAACAATAGCGCGGCCCGTCCGTGCCGCACCGCCTCGCTGACCCGGTCGAACCCGGCGACGGCGAGCCCGGCCCGGCGGGCGAGACCCAACGCATCGCAACACCGCCGCGCCAGGAGGCTGTCGATACGGTCGGCCAACTCGGGCGGGGCCGTGACCGGCCGCCGCGCGGCGCGCGCGAAAACCCGCTTTGCGAGCGCACGTTCCACTATATCGCGGCGCGGCATCAACCACAAACCCCGTCCGGGAAGCCGCGCCTCCATATCCGGCACAATGACGCCGTCCGGCCCCACGACAAAGCGCAACAGCGTGGCCCGATCGCGGATTTCGCCGGTCACGATGCAGCGGCGAAGGGGCGAAAGCGCACCGGTCGGCGCCTCTTCAGATGGTGGCCCTGGCTGCTCGATGGTAGCCGTCAGCTTTACTCCTTGCCGGCTGGCGCCGACGCGGGCGCCGGGACCGCCGCATCCGCGTCCGCCTCGTCGAACCAATGCGCGCGAGCCGCCATGATCAGCGCGTTGGCGTCGTCGAGTTCGAGCTTCGCGCCGCCCTTGTCGGAGCCGGCCAGCAGCTCGACCAGCTCGTCGCCGGCGAGATCGGCGAAGTCGTCGAGGGTTTTGACCCCGTTCTCGCCGAGCGTGACCAGCATGCCGGGGGTCAAGGCGTCGAGCGCGATCAAATCGTCGGCGACACCGAGCTCGCGGTATCGCTCCTCATATTCGCGGTCGCGGCGCTCCAGCGCATTGCGCGCCCGCTCCTGCAATTCGGCGGCGACATCGGTATCGAACCCCTCGATCTCCGCCAGATCCTCGACCGCCACGAAAGCAATTTCCTCGAGCGAGCCGAACCCTTCGGTCACCAGCAGATGGGCAATCACTTCGTCGATGTCGAGCGCGTCGATGAACAGCTGGCTGCGGGTGCGGAATTCTTCGGTGCGCCGCTCCGACTCCTCGGCCTCGGTCAAAATGTCGATGTCCCAGCCGGTCAGTTGCGAGGCGAGGCGCACATTCTGGCCGCGCCGGCCGATCGCCAGGCTCAGCTGATCGTCGGGCACGACGACCTCGATCCGCCGCTGCTCCTCGTCCATCACCACCTTGCTGACCTCGGCCGGGGCCAGCGCGTTGACGACGAAAGTGGCGGGGTCGGACGACCACGGGATGATGTCGATCTTCTCGCCCTGCAATTCGCCGACCACCGCCTGGACGCGGCTGCCGCGCATGCCGACGCAGGCGCCGACCGGATCGACGCTGCTGTCGCGCGAGATTACCGCGATCTTGGCGCGGCTGCCGGGATCGCGCGCCACTGCCTTGATCTCGATGATGCCGTCATAGATTTCCGGCACTTCCTGCGCGAACAGTTTGGCCATGAATTGCGGATGGGTGCGCGACAGGAAAATCTGCGGTCCGCGCGTCTCCGGGCGGACATCATAGATGTACGCCCGCACCCGCTCGCCCTGGCGGAAGCTCTCGCGCGGCAACAATTCGTCGCGCCGCAGCATCGCCTCGGCGCGGCCGAGATCGACGACGACATTGCCGAATTCGACCCGCTTGACGAGCCCGTTGACGATCTCGCCGACCCGGTCCTTGAACTCGTTGAATTGGCGCTGGCGCTCGGCGTCGCGCACCTTCTGCACGATCACCTGCTTGGCGGTCTGCGCCGCGATCCGACCGAAATCGATGGGCGGCAGCGGATCGGTGATGAAATCGCCGATCTCCGCTTCGAGATTGAGGCGCTGGGCTGCTTCGAGCGCGATCTGCGTCGCCTCGTTCTCGATCGCGTCGACGACCTCGCGAAAGCGCAGCAGCCGGATCTCGCCGCTGCGCCGGTCGATCTCCGCCCGGATGTCGTATTCCTGGCCGTATTTCGAGCGCCCGGCTTTCTGGATGGCCTGCTCCATCGCCTCGAGCACCTCATCCTTGTCGATGCCTTTGTCGCGGGCCACCGTATCGGCAACCTGCAACAGCTCGGGGCGGGCGTAAGCGGTCGTGGTCTCCATGGTATTCCCGTGCCTCAATGAGTCTGCGCCGGCTTTCGTTGGGCCAGCGCGAGAAGGTCGTCGGTCAACACGAGCTTGGCCCGGGTGACGGCGGCGATCGGCAAGCGGATTTCGCCGGTTTCGTCGGAGAGGCGGATCTGGTCGTCAACCCGCCCGAGCAGCCGCCCACGAAAGCGCTTGCGGCCGCCGTGCGGCTCCGACAATTCGATCCGGGCTTCGAACCCGGCGAAACGGTCGTAATCTTCCGGCCGGACCAGCGGGCGATCGATCCCCGGAGAACTGACCTCGAGCGTATAGGCGCCGGCGATCGGGTCGGCCACATCGAGGAGCGCCGACACCGAGCGGCTGATATCGGCGCAATCCTCAACCGTCATCGCCGCCTCGTCGCGGCGTTCGGCCATGATCTGAAGCGTCGCTCTCTGCACCCCGGTCAGGGCGATGCGCACCACGCGATACCCCATCGCCTCCAGCGAGGGCTCGACGATGCGGGCAATCTCGTTCGTGTCGATCGACAAATGTTCCTATCCCGGCAAGACGATGAATGCGCAAACGAAAAATGGGCCGTCCGGCCCACTCCAACAACCCGGCCCGGCCAAAGCTTGATCGCCCAGGCAGAACCTATGGGACTTTTGCGGCCAAAATACAGTCAATGCGTCGCCCCCGGCAAGGCGAAAGCGAAAAAAGACGCAATGGCGACATGTCAGCAGGGCCGGCGGACAAACCGCAAGAACACCGGAACGCGCCCGGCCGCACGGGCCTTGTCCTCATAGCGTGTCGGCGGCCAGTCGGGCGGGCGCTCGCGCCAATCCGCCGGCCTGCGTGCGGTCCACGCGAACCCCGGATGCGCCGTCATGTGCTCCAGCATCCAGACCAGATAATCGCGGTCGTCGGTCGCGAGGCGCAGTTCGGCCCCCGGCGGCATGATCGTGGCGAGGCCGTCGAGCGTTTCACGGGCGATCAGACGACGCTTGTGGTGGCGCTGTTTCGGCCAGGGATCGGGAAACAGGATAAACACCCGCCCGATCGACGAGGGCGGCAGGCGATCGAGCAGCAGCCGCGCATCGTCGGCGAAAACGCGGATATTGCCAAGCGCGCGGCGCTCCATTTCGCCGACCAGCCGGGCGATGCCGTTCTCGAACACCTCGCAGCCGATAAATCCGATATCGGGATGGGTTTCGGCCTGGTCGGCGAGATGTTCGCCGCCGCCGAAACCGATTTCGAGCCAGACCGCCGACGCGGAGTCAGCGAACAGGCTGCTCGGATCGAGCCGCCCCTCGTCGCCGAGGGTAATCGCGACGCGCGGCAGCAGCGTTTCCGTCAGACGCTGCCGGCCCTGCCGTAGCGGGCGCCCGCGCCGGCGGCCGTAAACCCGGCGATTCTCGGGCGCTCCCGCGTCGGTCAAGCCGCGTCAGTCAAACGATCCCCGCGCGGCCGCTCAGAACGCCCGGCGCAATTCGTCGACGAGGTCGAGCCGCTCCCAGGAAAATCCGCCATTGGGCTCGGCCGCCCGGCCGAAATGACCGTACGCGGCCGTCCTTGTATAGATCGGCTTGTTGAGCCCGAGATGGGTGCGGATGCCGCGCGGCGACAGGTCAACCAGCTCCTGCAAAACGCGCGCTAGCTTGTCCTCGTCGAGATCGGCCCCGGTTTCGACATAGAACGACAGCGGCTTGGCGACGCCGATCGCATAGGCAACCTGGATCGTGCAGCGCTCGGCGAGCCCGGCGGCGACGACGTTCTTTGCCAAATAGCGCGCAACGTAAGCGCCGGAGCGGTCGACCTTGGTCGGGTCCTTGCCGGAAAACGCACCCCCGCCATGCGGCGCCCAGCCGCCATAGGTATCGACGATGATCTTGCGGCCGGTGACGCCGGCATCGCCGTCGGGCCCGCCGATCACAAAGCGGCCGGTCGGGTTGACCAGAAAATTCTCCTCGCCGCACATCCAGCCGTCGGGCAGCGCGTCGAGAACGAACGGGCGCACGATATCGCGCACCTCGCGCTGCTCGATCCTGTCGGAATGCTGTACCGAAACCACGATTTTGGTGGCGCCGACCGGCTTGCCGTCGACGTAGCGCAGCGTGACCTGGCTCTTCGAATCCGGGCCGAGCAGCGGCGTCTTGCCGGCATGGCGCGCTTCCGACAGCGCGCGCAGGATCAGATGCGCATAATAGATCGGGGCCGGCATCAATTCGGGCGTGCCGGTGCAGGCGTGGCCGAACATCATGCCCTGGTCGCCGGCGCCTTCGTCCTTGTTGCCGAGCGCGTCGACGCCCTGCGCGATATCGCTCGACTGGCTGTGGATGTAGCAGTCGATCGCGGCCCGCTCCCAATGAAAATTATCCTGCTCGTAGCCGATGTCGCGGATCGCCTTGCGCGCAACCTCGATCAGCAATTCCGGGGTGATCGAGCGCGGGCCCCGGGTCTCTCCGGCGAGAACCACGCGGTTGGTCGTGACCAATGTCTCGACGCCGCAACGCGACTGCGGATCGGCCGAAAGGTAGGTGTCGACGATCGCGTCGGAAATCCGGTCGCAGACCTTGTCGGGGTGGCCTTCCGACACCGATTCGCTGGTAAAAACAAAATCGTGCTTCGGCAACGGGCAATCTCCCTAAATCGGCTTCCGCCAAATACCGGGCGCGGTCGGATGGGTGATGACGGCGACCGTGCCCCCGTCTGCGAGGCACGTTGTCGAATGGCGCGGCAAAAGCGTCAAGCGGGATCTTGTCGCCGGCCCCGTTTCGTTGGCCTCTCCCGCGCTTTTTCGAGCGCGCGCACACCCTCCGCGGCGAGCACCTTGGCCAATTCGAACAGGCGGCGGCGCACGGTCGCATCGTCGATCGCGAAATAGGCCTCGATCAGCTCGATCGTCTCGCGTTTGCGCAGCGGGTCGGATTCGAACGCCTCCGCCGGGGGCTCGGCGAAGCCGCCGGGGATGGCCGGCGCGCGCACCGGGTCCATGTCGTCGAAAAAGAACGAGACCGGCACATCGAGCACCCGGCTCAGCTCGTGCAGCCGGCTGGCGCCGATGCGGTTGGCGCCGCGCTCGTATTTCTGGACCTGCTGAAAGGTCAGACCGATCGCCTCGCCGAGCTTTTCCTGGCTGAGCCCGAGCATGTTGCGGCGCAACCGGACCCGCGCCCCGACCTGCACGTCGATCGGGTTCGGTTGGTCTGATTTCGGCCGGCCCGGCCGCCGAATGATTTGCGATGTCGCCATACACCCCCGCGCTGATCAGCGGAGTGGTCATAGCGCATACAATAGTATGTCGTCAACGTCGGGCCGCAACTTGCAATAGGTGAGATGCGCCCCGATCGCGATCTGCGCCGGCCCGGCTCAGCGAGCGCGCGGCAGCAACAATACCGGAGCGAGGCCGAGCCCCAGCATCGCGACCAGGATCCAATCGCCGAGGGTCGCATATAGCGTTGCCCCAGCTTCGGCCGGCAGCGCCGTGTCCAAATGCCCGATCGTGTCGAGAGCCATCCCGGCAAGAATCCGGCCGGCCGGGTCAATCACCGCGCTCAGGCCGTTATTGGCGACACGGATCAGCGGCAGGCCCTCCTCGATGGCGCGGGTCCGGGCGATCGCGAGATGCTGGTAGGGTCCCGAGCTCCTGCCGTACCAAGCGTCATTCGTGACATTGAAGATCCAGGCGGGGCGCGCCGCCCTGTCGATAACCGCGCCGGGGAAAATCGCCTCGTAGCAGATCGTCGGAGAAAAGGCGGGCAGCCCCGGAAGCGTCATCGTCCGCGGTCCCGGACCAGGGCTCAGATTGATGCTGCCCGCGGTTATTTTCGTCATCGGCAGAACGCTGCCGAACGGAACGTACTCGCCGAACGGCACGAGATGCGCCTTATCGTAATGGGCGCGGATCGCACCCGCCGGGTCGATCGCCTCGACACTGTTCCAGATTTGGGTCGGCCGCGCGGGCGGTGGATTAGCCCGCAGCGCGCCGGTGACCACATACCCGTTCTTCGGCGCGACCGCGGCGATCTCGGCCCGCCGCGCCGGGTCGCGTTCGAGCAGGAAGGTCGCCGCCGCCTCCGGCCACAGCACCGCGGCAAGCGCCCGCTTCGCCGGCGCGCCGCTCAACTCGATCAGCAGTCGGAAGTTTTTTTCCGCGGCCTCGGGGTCCCATTTCAACGATTGCGGAATTGCCGGCTGAACCAAGCGCACCCAGGCGCCGGTCATTCGGGTCGGAAGCTGCTCGAGCCGGATCATGCCGGCGACCGCGGGGACGATGATCAGCAGGGCGGCGGCGAGCGCCGGCGCCGCGCGCCGCGCCGGCGTCAGCGGCCGCAGCGACGCGGCGCCCAGCAACGCCGGCAGCGCGGCGGCGAGCACCGTCATAAAACTCAGCCCGTAAATGCCGAGCCAGGCGGTGCTCTGCAACATCGCGATGGCGCCCGGAAAACCGCCCGACCAGACATAGCCGACGAGGTTCCACGGAAAGCCGGTGAAGAAATGCCCGCGCGCCCACTCGGCCGCGCTCCACGCCACCGCGAACAGGCACACGCGCGCGGCGGGCGCGAGACGCAGCCGCGTCGCGAGGAAGCCGGTGACGCCAAGAGCGGCGGCCGGGAACAACGCCAGCAGCGCCGGCAAGCCGACGACCGCAAACGGCAACGCCCACCAGAACCGGTCGATGTCGACAAACAGCGCCGCCGCGATCCAATAGAGGCCGGCGACGAAAAAACCGAGCCCGAACGCGTAACCGAGCCGGGCCGAAGCCGACGGCCCCGCGCTGCCCTCGTCGAGCCACAGCAGGGCCGGGAACGCGATAAAGATCAGCGGCGTCAGATCGACCGGCGGCAGCGCGCCGGCGAGCAGCGCGCCGCACAGGAAGCCGAGCCCGTAACGCCGCCACCCGGTCAGCGCCGCAAGCTCGTGCGCCACCCGGCACAATCCGGTCTCGATCCGGGCGCCGGGCTGCGCGCGCAGCAGCGAGGTTTCAGGCACTCGCCGCGCCTTTGCCGCCGATCGACGCCGGCAGACCGCGTATCCGCAGGCGCTTGGCGCGCCGCGGGTCGGCATCGAGCACCTCGAACTCGATGCCGTCGGGATGGGTGATCACCTCGCCGCGCTTTGGCACCCGGCCGGCCAGCGTGAAAACGAGGCCGCCCAGCGTGTCGACCGATTCCTGGTCGCTCCCCGGGCGCAACCGCAACCCGCGCAGTTCCTCGAGCGCCTCGATCGGGAGCCGGGCGTCGGCGATGACGCTGCCGTCGGGGCGCTCGATCAGCGTCGGCGTCTCGGGCACATCGTGCTCGTCCTCGATATCGCCGACGATCTCCTCGATCAAATCCTCGATCGTGACCAGCCCGTCGATCCCGCCGAACTCGTCGACCACCATCGCGATATGGGTTCGCGCCTGACGCATCTGCACCAGCAGATCGAGGATCGGCACCGAGGGCGCGACATAGAGGACCTTGCGCAACAGGCGTTCCAGCCGGGCCGGACGGCGGTCGGCGACCGGGGCCAGCACATCCTTGACATGGATAAAGCCGATCACGTCGTCGAGCGTCTCGCGATAGACCGGAACGCGCGAATGGCCGTTCTCGACCATGCATTTGACGACTTCGGCAAAGGGCTGGTCGATGTCGAGGGCGACGATGTCGACCCGCGGCACCATGACGTCGGCGGCGTTGGATTCGTGAACCTTGAGGATGTTCCCGATCAGGAACCGCTCCTGCGGCGTGATCGGCGTGTCGCCGTCGAGCGCGGCGGCCGCGATCAGCGCGTCCATCGTCGCCTGCGCGTCCCGCGGCCCGCGCGACCCGCGCAACAGGCGCAGAAATTTGCGCAGCGGCGACAGCGATCCTCCCCCGTTTTTTGGGTGGTTGGATTTCGGCGGATGGTATCGAGGCCGGCCGTCGCTATCGGGCGGCGCACTGTCGCTCATCGAGGATGACGGTCCAGGTTACAGGGTCAAACCGTGTCGCGGTAGGGGGTTGGCACCCCCAGGCGGGCCAATATCTCAACCTCGCGCGTTTCCATGATCGCGGCGTCCGCCTCGCTCTGATGGTCGAGCCCGAGCAAATGCAGGACGCCGTGCACGACGAGGTGGCGCAGATGGTCGGGCAGGGGCTTGTTCTGCTCGGCGGCCTCGCGCGCGATCGTCTCGCAGGCGAGAACGACGTCGCCCAGCAGGATCGGCGCGCCGGGCGGAGGCGCGACGGCGGGGTCGGCAATCGCAAAGGAGAGAACATTCGTCGGCGCATCCTTGCCGCGATAGGTGCGGTTCAGCTCGCGCTGCTCCGCGTCGTCGGTCAGGATAACGCCGATCAGCAGCGGTGCGCTCGCCTGATCCATGGCATCCGCCAGCGTAGCGCGCGCGGCGCTCTCGGCAAGCCCTTCCGCATCGGGACAGAGGGTCAGCCAGGCATCGCAGGACACCGAGACCTCGATCGAAAATGCCTGCGCCGATGCGGTGCTCATCCTTGCTAGCCTGGCGACTCGGCGCCGCGCGCGGCGCGGTCGCGCGCCTCGTAGGCGCCGACGATACGCGCCACCATCGGATGGCGCACCACATCCTTTTCGGTAAAGCGCACGATCCCGATATCCTCGATCCCGCGCAGCGCCTCGAGCGCGTCGGCGAGGCCCGAACGGCTCCCGATCGGCAGATCGACCTGGGTCGGGTCGCCGGTGACGACCATGCGCGAGCCCTCGCCGAGCCGGGTCAGGAACATCTTCATCTGCACCGGCGTCGTATTCTGCGCCTCGTCGAGGATCACGAAAGCGTGCGCCAGCGTGCGCCCGCGCATGAACGCGATCGGCGCCACCTCGATCTCGGTGCTGGCGAGGCGCTTGGCGAGCTGGTCGGCCGGCATCATGTCGTTGAGCGCGTCGAAGATCGGCCGCAGATAGGGATCGACCTTGTCGCGCAGATCGCCGGGCAGGAAGCCGAGCCGCTCGCCGGCCTCGACCGCGGGGCGCGACAGGATGATCCGCTCGACCTTGCCGGCCATCAGCAGATCGATCGCGGCGGCCACCGCGAGATAGGTCTTGCCGGTGCCGGCGGGCCCCAGGCCGAACACCAGCTCGTGCTCGCGCATCGCCCTGACATAGTCGGCCTGCGCCGCCGAGCGCGGCGCGACGCGGCGCTTCCTGGTGCGGAACCCGGCATCCTCGCGCCACAGGCTGGGGCTCTTATCCTCGACCCCCGCCTGGGCCAGCCGCATCGCCGCGTCGACCGCAGCGAGGTCGATCTCCTGGCCGTGCTTCAGCCGGTCGTAGAGCCGGGTCAGGGCGAGCCGCGCCACCTCGGTCGCCGAGGCCGGCCCGGCGATCGACAGCCGGTTGCCGCGCGACATCAGCGAGACGCCGAGCTGGCGCTCGATGCGGTCGAGGTGCTGGTCGCGCTCGCCATAAAGCGCCGGCAGCAGCAGATTGTCGTCGAATTCGAGCTGGGCACGCCCGGCGGCCGCGGGGTCGGCCTCGATCTGCGGCGGCACCGCGCTCACGCCCGGTGCTCCGCCAGCAAACGAGGCTCCGCCAACGAACGAGGTTCCGGCTCGATCGCGCCGGCGAGGCTGTTGGGCTGCGCATCGAGGATCGTCACCGGCACGATATCGCCGATCCGCTCTGCCCCGGCTTCGGCATGGACGCTTTGCGAATAGGGGCTGCGGCCGACCAGCTGTCCCGGATGGCGGCCAGGCTTTTCGAACAGTACCGGCAGGGTTCGGCCGATCGAGGATTGGCCGAACGCGCGCTGCTGCTCCCGCAGCAGGGCCTGCAAGGCGGCCAGCCGCTCGGTCTTGACCGGCTCCGGCACCTGGTCCCCGGCGCTCGCGGCCGGGGTGCCGGGACGCGGCGAGTATTTGAACGAGAAGGCCTGGGCGAATCCGATCTCGCCAACCAGATCGAGGGTCGCCTGGAAATCGGCCGCGCTTTCGCCCGGAAAGCCGACGATGAAATCGGACGACAGAGCGAGATCCGGACGGGCGCCGCGCAGCCGGCCGACGGTCTGGCGGTATTGGTCGGCGGTGTGCCGCCGGTTCATCGCCGCGAGCACCCGGTCGGAGCCGCTCTGCACCGGCAGATGCAGGAACGGCATCAATTCCGGCACGTCGCGATGCGCCGCGACGAGCCCGTCATCGACATCGCGCGGGTGCGACGTCGTGTAGCGCAGGCGGGCGAGCCCGGGAATCCGGGCGAGGGCGCGGATCAGTTCACCGAGGCGCCACTCGCCCCCATTTGGTCCATCTGGCGGGGCATGGCCGTGATAGGCGTTGACGTTCTGGCCCAGCAGCGTGATCTCGCGCGCGCCGCCCGCGACCAGCAGGCGCGCCTCGGCGATGATCTCGGCCGCCGGGCGGGAGTACTCGGCGCCCCGCGTATAGGGCACGACGCAGAAGGTGCAGAACTTGTCGCACCCCTCCTGCACGGTCAAGAACGCACTGACGCCCGGCGCGGTCGTGGTCGGCGGCAGGAAATCGAATTTGGGTTCCGCCGGAAAGCTCGTATCGAGCACCCGCTCGCCGGCGGCGCGGCTCGCCCGCGCCACCATCTCGGGCAGATTGTGATAGGTCTGAGGCCCGAACACGAGGTCGACAAAGGGCGCGCGTTCGAAAATCTCGGCGCCTTCGGCCTGGGCGACGCAGCCGGCGACCGCGACGATCATGCGGCCGCCCTGTCGTGCGCGCGCCTCTTTCAGCCGGCGGATCGTGCCGAGTTCGGAAAACACCTTCTCGGCCGCCTTGTCGCGGATATGGCAGGTATTGAGGATCACCAAATCGGCGCCCTCGGGGCTCGCCGCCAGCGCATAGCCCAACGGCGTCATCAACTCGGCCATGCGCGCCGAATCGTACACATTCATCTGGCAGCCGTAGGTCTTGATAAAAAGGTGTTTTGTCATGGGCACCTAGGCGGGTGGCAAACGAGCCGGGTCATGCGAGCGCCGGGCCATCCGAGCGCCGGGCATCGGCGCCGGCCGGCCGGCGCTGCGGCCCCGATGGCGCGTCGTCGGAAGGCTCATGCCGGCCGCTCAACGCATTGGCGACGCCGCTGATGACGCGCTCCTGACAATAGCGCGCCAGCATCTTGCGCGAGCCGCAATCGGCCAGCGTCGTCGGCGGATGGAATTCGACGACGACCTCGACCGTGCCCATGCCCAACATCCGCCACAAATGCGGCGCCAGGGACATCGAGCCGTACCAGCAGAATAACGGCCGCAACCGGCGCCCGATCGGCATTCCGTCGAGTTTGGTATAGGCGATCGACACGGGCTGGACGGTCACCGGTCCGGTCGCCGAGTGGTCGGCGACGCTGAATAGCGCGCTCTTGAACGGCAGCACCCGGTTGCCGTCGCCGCTCGTTCCCTCGGGAAACAGGATCAGCGCCTCCCTGGCGGCGAGCCGACCGGCGATGCTGTCGCGCTGGTGCGCCGTGCTGCGCACCCGGCGATCGATGAAGACTGATCGCTGCAGCCGCGCGAGCCAGCCGAAGAGCGGCCAGCCGGCGACCTCGTGCTTGGCAATGAACGAAGCCGCGAGCAGCGACCCGAAGACCGTGATGTCGAGATAGGAGACATGGTTGGCGGCGAACAGCACCGGGCGGGCCGTCACCGGCCGCCCGATCGAACGGACCCGCAAGCCCAGCATGCGGCAGCAGCTTCGGTGATAGAAGCGCGGAAAGCGCGCCACCCAGGGTCGCCGCAACAACAGGCCGCCGGCCTGCACCGGCATCAACAGCAGCGTCCAGGCAAGATAGACCGCCAGCCGGGAGGCCCGCAGCGCCGGCGAGCCCATGCGATCTACGCCGCCCATGTCTCTTTCGATTGCCGTTCGTAATGCCGCGAATATTTTTCGGCGACGAGGTCGGTTTTTACGACGATGCAGACATCGGTGGTGTTGAATTGGTGGTCGATCACCGCCCCGTCGCCGACAAAGCCGCCGAGGCGCAAATAGCCTTTTATCAACGGCGGCAGCGCCGCAAGGTTGCGCGGCGGATCGAGCGTCGCCGGATCCAAAAGGCGCATGTCGACGAACCGCTCGGGCAAGGCGCGCGCCCGCAGCGCCGGCGGAGCCAAATGGTGGTGGTAGAGATAGGAGAGCGGTAAGGCCAGCGCTTCAGGATCGGTGCCGGGCAGGCTGGCGCAGCCGAACATCAGTGCGATTTCATAGCGATAGACATAGGATGCGATGCCGCTCCACAGCAGTTGCATGACCGGCCGCGCCCGGTATCCGGCGTCGACGCAGGACCGGCCGAGCTCGAGTATTTCGCCGGGATAGGCGATCAGCGGCGCGATGTCGTATTCGGCGGCCGAGTAGAATGCGCCCAGACGCGACGCCGCGTCGCGCCGGATCAGCCGATAGGTCCCGACGACCGCCTCGGCGCCGCTGCCGCGGCTATGGTCGAGCACCAGCAGGTGATCGCAGATCTGGTCGTAGCCGTCACGGTCGCGGCGGTGCTGCTCGGTCCCGGGCAGCGGCTTCGCGCCCATGATCTCGTAAAAGATGCGGTAGCGCAGAGCCAGCGCGGCATCGATGTCCGCGGCGTTTTCCGCGAGACGCACCTGCAGCGAGCCCGAGACGATATCGACGATCCGGCCGGCGGCGCCGTCCGCCTCCGGCAGCGTGGGCGCCGGATCGATCGGCGGGATCGGCCGCTGGGCAGCACTAGCGGCGATCACGCGAGCCGACCCTGCATTCGGCGCGGGTGTGGCATCATACCTCGTCCGGTCGTTGCTTGCCGCGCCGGGGCACGGCGTAGAGTTCGAGACGGTGGCCAACCAGCTCGTAGCCGAGCTTGTCGGCGATGATTTCCTGCAGCTTTTCGATCTCCTCGTTGCGGAACTCGACGACCCGGCCGCTTTGCAGATCGATCAGATGGTCGTGATGCGCGCTCGGCATTTCCTCATAGCGCGCTCGGCCGTCGCCGAAATCGTGGCGCGCGAGAATGTTCGCCTCCTCGAACAGCCGCACGGTGCGATAGACCGTGGCGATGCTGATCCGCGGATCAATTTCGGTGGCGCGCCGATAGACCTGCTCGACATCGGGATGGTCGGCCGAATCGGACAGCACGCGCGCGATGACGCGGCGTTGCTCAGTCATCCTTAACCCTTTGTCGAGACATATTTGCTCGAGGCGGGAAGTCATCGACTCGCGATCCGGGCGGAGCATACCGCCGCCACTATAGCCGAACCCAGCCAACCAGCCTATGCCCCCGAGACCCTGGGAGTGTCCCATCAAACTGAGACACTACCGAGACTCCCGCCAAAATCGGCAGCACTCAGACCCGCGCGCGTCGCGCCCGCGTGCCGAGGCCGATCTCCTTGGCCAGCCGGCTGCGCTGCTGGGCGTAATTCGGCGCGACCATCGGATAATCCGGCGCCAGGCCCCAGCGATCGCGGTACGCCTCGGGCGACATGTTGTAAGAGGTCTTCAGATGCCGCTTCAGCATCTTGAGCTTCTTGCCGTCTTCGAGACAGACGATGTAATCGGGCTGGACCGATTTCTTGACGCTGACCGCGGGTTGCGGGCGCACCGCAGGCACGGCCGGGGCGACGCCGATATTGGCAAGCGAATAGTAGACTTGATTGATCAGCTGCGGCAGATCGTTCAGAGCCACCGAGTTGTTGGACACGTGCGCGGCCACGATTTCCGTGGTCAAGGTTAGCAAGTCGTTCGCTTGCTCACTGTTATCCATAACGCTCTTCCTGGTATTCGATTGATCGGAAAATATAAATAATCGCCGATCGCAACGCAATACGGGATTTAGGCATGAATTTGTGCCTGGCGTCAGATGCGGCAAGTTCCCGAACGCGCCAATCGCAGAAAAATCGAGTACAGACGGGGCGAAAACCGGCTCGGATGGTCGCTCCCGTGGGCGTCTGACCGCGGCGATCCAGCAAAATTTCCGAAACCATTTTAGCGGAGCGAGATTTCGCCTGTAATGCCGCGGTCAATGCCACGGCGCAGGATCAATCCATCGGCGATTCCGGTTTCGCGGCGATAATAGCGCGGTCGCCGGCCAACTTGGGTAAACCCCAAGGTGGCGTAGAGCCGGCGCGCCGGCTCGTTGTCGCTTGCGACTTCAAGGACGATGGACGCGATCGGGCGGTCCTTGGCGTCGGCGACAACGGTTTCGATCAAAGCCCGCCCGACGCCCCGCCGGCGATACAGGGGCAACACGCCGACCGACAAGATTTCCGCTTCCTCGCCGAGGTCGCGCGCCAGGATGAAGCCGGCCGGGTCGCCGCCTTGCCAGGCGACATGACCGAACACGCCGGACAGCACGAGGAGCCGCTCGAACGCGGCCGCATCCCACGGATCGTCCGGAAAACAAGCTCGATGCATGACCGAGAGCGGCACGGCCGACAGGGCCGCGACCGCCAGGGGGACGACCGGCAGGGGGACGACTGACAGGGGGACGACTGACAGGGGGACGACTGACAGGGCGCCGCCCGACAGCGGCAAGGCGGCCCCCGCCGGACGCGGCGGGGTCTGTCCGTTCACGGCGGCGAGGCCGAACCCGCGTCGCGCGGCTTGGGCAGGGTCACGTCGGGGGCAGGGTCACGTCGGGCGCTCGCAGATAGAAGGGGCGTGCCGGCCCGGCCGCGGCGCCGCTTTGGAGCTGCACCAGCGCGGCGGCGGCGACACTCCGCGCGTCAGGCGCCGAATCGGCGGCGATGGCGACCGCGAAATGTCGATCGAGCGCGCCTGCCGCGGTCGCTACGGCATCGCCCGCGATCAGCACCGTGCCGCGACGCCGCGATAGGAGGCGTCCAACATACGCGGCGAGGCGATCGGGCAGGATGGCTTGCGGCGCGTCCAATGGCGCCAATCCATCACGCGCGAAAAGCTGCCCATCAAGCGCGAAAAGCTGCACGTATAGATCGGCCCGCCGGCTGTCCAGCGCGACCAGCAGCGTCCGGCAGTCGCCGTGCCGGGTGGCGGCCAGCCCGGTGGCGGCCAGCCCTGTCGCGCTCAATCCGGCAGCGACCGCGACGAAGCTGCTGACGCCGACCAGACGCGCCCCCAGCGCGAGCGCAATGCCGTGCGCCGCGGCGAGCCCCGCTCGTATCCCGGTAAACCCGCCCGGCCCGATCGCGGCAGCGACGATTTCCAGCTGAGCCGGCGCCAGCCCGGCCGCTTCCATCACCCGCTCGACCATCGGCAGCAGCGCCTCGGCATGCCCGTGTCGCAGCGGCCTGCGCTCGGCTGCCAGCACCTCCACCCCGCGCGCCACGGCGGCCGAGCAGCCCGAGCCTGCGGTCTCAATCGCGAGCAGCGTTGTTGCCGGGTTGCCTTCGACCGGCGTCGTCACAGACCCTGTCAGATGGCGCGGACCTCGACGACTTCGGGGATATAATGCCGCAACATGTTCTCGATGCCGGCTTTCAGAGTGGCGGTCGAACTCGGGCATCCCGCGCACGAGCCCTGCATGTGCAGATAGACGATGCCGTCCTCGAAATCCTCAAAGGTGATGTCGCCGCCGTCCATGGCGACCGCCGGGCGCACCCGGGTTTCCAATAGCTCCTTGATCTGGGCGACGATCTCGTTGTCCTCGTCTGCCGGGGCCGCTTCTGCCGCGCCGTCCGGGTCGCCGATCACGACCGGCCGCCCGGCGGTGAAATGCTCCATGATCGCGGCGAGCACCGCTGGCTTCAGCTGATGCCATTCGCTGTCGCCGATCTTGGTGACGGTGATGAAATCCGCGCCCAGAAAAACACCGGTGACTTCGGGTAGCTCGAACAGGCGTTCGGCGAGCGGAGAGCGGGAAGCGGCGCCGCGCTCGGGAAAATTGGCGGTCCCCGATTCGATAACGGTGCAGCCGGGCAGAAATTTCAGCGTGGCCGGGTTCGGCGTCTGCTCGGTCTGGATGAACATCGAGGCGGCTCCGCGCAATGATCTATACGATAACTAGCGTCTTAAGCATGGGGCGTCGCGGCGACGAATCAACCCCGCCCGGAACCGGCCCAGCACCCCAGCGCGGCCCATAGGGCGCGTTGGTCGCACGGGCAAGCCCGGAACTGCGGCGACGCCCGTTCGATATTGCGGGGCCGCGATCAATCGTTGACTTTGGAACAAATCATGTACATTCTATTCCCGCCGTCCGTTGCGCGGCCCTGCCCGGTGTGGAATAAGGAGGGGAACATGCAGACCGCATTGCGCCTTTTGGACAAGGACATGATGGACAAGCAGCGGGCCTTGGATGCCGCCCTCGGGCAGATCGAGCGCGCCTTCGGCAAGGGCTCGATCATGAAGCTCGGCTCGCGCGATGCGGCATCGGATATCGACGTGATCTCAACGGGCTCGCTCGGCCTCGACATCGCGCTCGGCATCGGCGGTCTGCCGCGCGGCCGGGTCGTCGAGATCTACGGCCCGGAAAGCTCCGGCAAAACCACCCTTGCCCTGCATGTCATCGCCGAGGCGCAGAAGGGCGGCGGCACCTGTGCGTTTATCGACGCCGAGCATGCGCTCGACCCGCCCTATGCCAAAAAGCTCGGGGTCGATATCGATAATCTATTGATCTCGCAGCCCGATGCCGGCGAGCAGGCGCTGGAGATCGCCGACACGCTGGTGCGCTCCGGCGCGATCGACGTCCTCGTCATCGATTCGGTCGCCGCGCTGGTGCCGCGCGCCGAACTCGAAGGCGAGATGGGCGACACCCATATGGGGCTGCACGCCCGCCTGATGAGCCAGGCCCTGCGCAAGCTGACCGGGTCGATCTCGCGCTCGCGCACGATGGTCATCTTCATCAACCAGATCCGCTTCAAGATCGGGGTCATGTTCGGCAACCCGGAGACCACGACCGGCGGCAACGCGCTCAAATTCTATGCTTCGGTCCGGCTCGACATCCGCCGCGTCGGCTCGATCAAGGACCGCGACCAGGTGACCGGCAACCAGACCCGCGTCAAGGTCGTCAAGAACAAGATGGCGCCGCCGTTCAAGGTCGTCGATTTCGACATCATGTACGGCCAGGGGATCTCCAAACGCGGCGAGCTGATCGACCTTGGCGTGCAGGCCGGCGTCGTCGAGAAATCGGGCTCGTGGTTTTCCCATGACGGTCAGCGGATCGGACAGGGGCGCGAAAACGCCAAGACCTATCTGAAGGAGCATCCCGAGCTCGCCGAACTGGTCGAGCGCGCGATCCGCGGCAACGCCGGGCTCGTGGCCGAGGCGATGATGGCCTCACCCGGCGAAATTACCACCGAGGAAGAGTAGACCCGAGCGGGTTTCGCGGCCGCCGGACGGAAACGGGCGCGTGGTCCGGGCCGACAGAAGCCGGCTCGCCGCCGAATTTGCGTGGGATCGGATGATCCCCTGCTGGCCGCTGCTGGCCGGACTGGCGGTATACGGGCGGCTGCTCGCCGAGCGCATGGCGCTGCTCAACGATCCCGATACCTATCTGCACATCGCCGCCGGCCGTTGGATCCTGGTGCATCGGGCGCTGCCGCTGCACGACCCGTTCTCGCACAGCATGCCGGGAGCGGAATGGGTCTCGTCGGAGTGGGTGGCGCAGATCGTCCTGGCCGCTGTTTATGACCAGTTCGGCTGGCGCGGCATCATCGTGCTCACCGCGGCGAGCGTCGCGGTCGCGGTCGGCCTGCTGACACATTTCCTGCTGCGCCGCGTGCCGCCGCTGCCCGCCCTGATCGCGGTCGCCGCGTCCGTCGTCCTGTTGGAGCCCCATTGCCTGGCCCGGCCGCACGTTTTGGCGTTGCCGGTGCTGGTGCTGTGGTCGGCCGCGTTGCTGGCCGCGCGCGACGCCGGGCGCGCGCCACCGTTTGCGGTCCTGCCCCTGATGGCGCTGTGGACCAACCTGCACGGCAGCTTTCTGTTCGGGCTCGCCTTCGCGGCCTTTCTTGCCGTCGAGGCGGTGCTAAGCCCCGGGCTCCAACCCGGCTCCCGCTCACGCGCGGCCGAGGCGCGACGATGGAGCGTCTTCGTCCTTGCCGCGATCGCCGCCGCGCTGCTGACGCCGCATGGCCTCGGCGGTATCGTGCAACCGATCCGGCTCTTGTCGATGCCGGCGTTGCAAACGACCTTCAGCGAATGGCTGAGCCCCAATTTTCAGCAATCGCCGGGGCTCGAATTGTGGGTCCTGGGCGCGGTGTTCGTCGGCTTTGCAACCGGGATCCGCCTACCGCCGATGCGGCTGTTGCTGCTGCTCGGGCTCATTCACATGATGCTGCAGCACGTCCGCCACGCCGACATTCTGGCGATCGTCGGCCCGCTGGCCGTGGCCGCGCCACTCGGTCCCGGTCTTCTCGCG
This sequence comes from Rhizobium sp. Q54, assembly GCA_945861155.1. Classification (GTDB taxonomy): domain Bacteria; phylum Pseudomonadota; class Alphaproteobacteria; order ATCC43930; family CGMCC-115725; genus DATARH01. The sequence continues at coordinate 22,719 of CAMATN010000002.1, read as the reverse complement.
CTCACCCGGTCGCCGGTTCCGTCGCGGCTCGCAACCTGGATGACCCGGCTCGCCCGTCCGTCCGGCAGCCCGGCCGCGGCGCTGACGGTCGCGATCGCGGTCGCGTTGACCCTGCCCACCGTGCTGCGCCCGATTGTCCGCACCGACGACGCGATAACCCCGGCCGCCGGCCTCGCCGCGGCCCAGCGCCTCGCGCTCGCCGGCCCGGTCCTCAACAGCCAGTCGTTCGGCGGTTATCTGATATTTAGCGGCGTACCGAGCTTTATCGATGGCCGCATCGAGTTGTACGGCAACGACTTTCTGGCCCGGCATGTGGCGGCTGAGAGCGGCAGCGAGCCGGTGCTCCAACAGCTGCTCGCCCGCCACCGGATCGGCTGGACGTTGCTGTTGCCCCGATCGGGCGCCGCCGGGGTGATGGACCGCCTGCCCGGATGGGAGCGGGTTCATGCCGACGATCGAGCGGTCATCCACCGGCGCACCGACCCGGCGGTCCGCTGACACGCCGGGCAGGCCATGATCGCGCCGGTTAGGCCGTCGCCGCGAGCGGAGCCGTGGTTAGGGGTATTGGCCGGCGCGGCGGCGTTCGGCGTGCCGTTCGCGTTTTTTACCGGGCTTGTCCTCCATCAGTTTTATGTGAAGGGCAGCTTCCTGCTCGACGCCGGCTGGTTCGCCTACGTTATGTCGGTCGCCGATCCGCGTCTGCCGAACCCGCTATCGCTCGGCGGCGGCAGCTTTTTCGCCGTCCATATTTCACCGATCTTCCTCGCAACCGCCCTTGTCAGACGCGGCTTGCCGGTTTCAGACGCGCAGTTCTTTGCCGGCTTTATCGGTGTCTGCCATGCATTGCCCGCGCTTGGCGTGTACTGGGTGCTGCGCGCGGGCTTCCGATTGCGCGGCGGCGGCGGCATCTTAACGGCGGCGCTCGCCGCAATCGCGTTCGCATTCAACGGCCTGTCGCTGGCGATCGCGCGCTACCCGCATTACGAGATCCTGATCGTCGGAAGCGTGATCCTGTTCGCGGTGGCGTTGGTCCAACGTTCCCTCATTGCAGCCGCTATCTGTTTCGCGCTCGCCCTGGCGACGCGCGAGGATTCCGGGTTCCATTTGTTCGCGATCCTCTGCGTGCTGATTGCCTTGAACCGCTGGCGCGGCCTTCCGTGGCGGGACCAGCGAGCCGAGATCGCCTTTGCCGTGATCGCGCTGACGTGCAGCCTCGCCGCGCTCGCGGTGCAGCTGACGATAGCGACCGGCCCGTCGGCCTTTATGCGGATCTATCTCGGCGACCCGCCTTTCGCAAAATTTACCGCCGAAACCATTCTCGAACGTCTGCTCGGGTATGGCACCCATCGCGCCTATCTTGTGCTGCCGGCGCTGATCGCGGCGCTCTGGGCGATCCGGACGCGCAATCCCTATATCCTCGTCGGGTATGTCGCGTTCCTGCCCTGGGGGCTGTTGCACCTGGTTGCGCACAGCGACATTGCCGGGACCCTTTCCGGCTACTATGCCTTCCCGTTCATGATCGCGAGCTGCTGGCCGCTGGTCGGCGTGCTGCTCGATTGGCGCCGTCGCGGCATCGAGGGTAGGGCCGCGCCCGCGGTGCTCTCTTTCGCGGCGATGACCGCCGCCTCGTTTGTCGCGCTGACGCAGCAATACAATCCCGGGCAGGTCGATTTGGCCACAGGCTTTTTGGTCCCGCCCGCTCCGCTTCGGCAGGCCTTGACCGAGCGTGCCGTGGCTGAGCTGGTCCGCTCCAAGCCATTCCTCGGCGCGGTCGCGGTGGATGGCAGCGTCGTCGCGCTGGCGCCCGACGGCTTCTCCTGGAGCGAGACGGTGCAAGGGCGCGGTACCGCGCTACCCGACGCGGTCGTCTATTTCGTGCAAGGGTACGAATCGGCAACAGCGCGTCGGATCGCCGCGGCGAGCGGGTTGGAGGTGCATTATCGCGTGACCGGCACCGCAATCCGCATCGCCGCCGCCCGCCCGATCGTCGACGCCGCCCCGATCGCCACGCTGGTCGTCCCGGCCGATACGCCGGAGTGAGGCCCGTGCCCCGGTGGCCGTTGCGCCGGTGGCCGGCGCACCGCTCGCCCCTCACCCGCGATCTGGTCGGCCGGGCGGGTTGGCCTATGACAGGCGCGCGGGGCAGCTTCGTGCTCCGACGGTCTTTTCTCAAGCCTTTCCCCTTGAACAACGCCGCCCGGTGCCCACAAATCGTTCCATGGAGACGACCAACGACATCCGCGCCGCCTTCCTCGATTACTTCGCCCGCCACGGCCACGAGCCCGTGTCGTCGAGCCCGCTGGTGCCGCGCAACGACCCGACCTTGCTGTTCACCAATGCCGGCATGGTGCAATTCAAAAACGTCTTCACCGGCGTCGAAAAGCGGCCCTATAAGCGCGCCGCCACCTCGCAAAAATGCGTGCGCGCCGGCGGCAAGCACAACGATCTCGAAAACGTCGGCTATACCGCCCGCCATCACACGTTTTTCGAGATGCTCGGCAATTTTTCCTTCGGCGATTACTTCAAGGAGCACGCGATCGAGCTGGCCTGGAACCTCGTCGTGCGCGAGTTCGGGCTCAACCGCGACCGGTTGCTGGTGACGGTCTATGCCGAGGACGACGACGCGGCGCGCCTGTGGGCCAAGATCGCCGGCCTCCCGGAATCGCGCATTATCCGTATCGCGACCTCGGACAATTTCTGGGCGATGGGGGATACGGGCCCCTGCGGCCCGTGCTCTGAGATCTTCTACGATCACGGCGACGCCATCCCGGGCGGCCCGCCCGGCAGCCCCAATGAGGACGGCGACCGCTTTATCGAGATCTGGAACCTCGTCTTCATGCAGTTCGAGCAGCATGCGAGCGGCGAGCGCGTGCCGTTGCCGCGGCCCTCGATCGACACCGGCATGGGGCTCGAACGCATCGCCGCGGTCCTGCAAGGAAAGCACGACAATTATGACATCGACCTGTTCCGTGCGCTGATCCACGCATCGGCGGAGGCCTCCGGGGTCGCTGCCGACGGGCCGCAAGCGGTGTCGCACCGCGTGATATCCGATCATCTGCGCGCGGCCGCCTTTCTGATCGCCGATGGCGTCTTGCCGAGCAAGGAGGGGCGCGGCTATGTGCTCCGACGCATCATGCGGCGGGCGATGCGCCATGCGCAGATGCTCGGCTGCCGGGAGCCGCTGATGTGGCGGCTGGTGCCGGCGCTGGTGCAGCAGATGGCCGCGGCGTTTCCCGAGCTGTTGCGCGCCCAGCCGCTGATAACCGAGACCCTGCGCCTCGAAGAGGAGGGGTTTAGGCAAACGCTCGGTCGTGGGCTGGTGCTGCTGGAGGAAATGGCCGAAGGCAACGGACTGAAGAACGGCAATACCCTTGATGGTAGCGTCGCTTTCGCCCTCTACGACACCTACGGTTTTCCGCTCGACCTGACACAGGACATTCTACGGCCGCGCGGCATCGCGGTGGATGTTGATAAATTCAATCAGGAGATGGAGCAGGCTCGCGCTCGTTCCCGCGCCTCCTGGGTCGGCTCCGGGGAGGCGGCGACGGAGGCCACTTGGTATGCCTTGCGCGACGAGGTCGGGGCGAGCGAGTTCTTCGGCTATGAGACCGAGTTGGCCGAGGGCGTTGTTCTCGCAATTCTGCGCGGGCCAGCTTCCGAAACGCAGCAGCGCGTCGCCGAAGCAGGCGCCGGCGACGAGGTCGGCATCGTCGTCAACCAGACCCCGTTTTACGCTGAATCCGGCGGGCAGTTGGGCGATACCGGGGCGATCTTCTCGGCGGCCGGCGGCGAGCTGGCGGTGCGCGATACGGTCAAACGAGCCGGCGAACTGCACGTCCATCTCGGCACGATGCGGCACGGCACGCTGAAAGTCGGGGACGCCGTCGAGCTGCGCGTCGACGGGGAGCGCCGCCGCCGCTTGCGCGCCAACCATTCGGTGACGCATCTGTTGCACCAGGCGCTGCGCCACCGCCTCGGCGACCATGTGACGCAAAAAGGCTCGCTGGTTGCGCCCGATCGGCTGCGTTTCGATTTCAGCCATCCGCGGCCGCTGACCGCGCAGGATGTCGCCGCGGTCGAAACCGAAATCAATGCTCGCATCCGCGATAATGGCGAGGTCCGCACAAGGCTCCTGACCCCCGAGCGTGCGGTCGAGGAAGGTGCGCTCGCGTTGTTCGGCGAGAAATACGGCGACGAGGTGCGGGTCGTCTCGATGGGCTGGGCGCCGGACGGTACGCCTGGCGGGACGCCTGATGGGACGAGGGGCGCGCAGGAGGATGCCGGGCGTCCGTATTCGGTGGAACTGTGCGGCGGAACCCATGTCCGCCGCACCGGCGATATCGGGCTGTTCAAGATCATCGGCGAGAGCTCGGTCGCCTCCGGCGTCCGCCGCATCGAGGCGTTGACCGGAGCCGGCGCGGAGGGCTCTCTCGCCAGCGAACAGAATCTATTGCGCCAGTCCGCGGCGGCGTTGCGCACCAGCCCGGCCGAACTGCCGACCCGGCTGGCTCGCCTGCTCGACGACAATCGCCGGCTGGAACGCGAGCTGGCCGATGCCCGCCGAACGCTCGCCATGGGGGTCGCGACCACGGGCTCGGCCGCCCGAGGGTCGTCTGCCGCAGGCTCGCCCGCCGGAGATAACCGGGCGGCCGAGCCCGGCAAGCGGATTGGCGACATCGCGTTTGACTTCCGGCTCGTCGAGGACGTGCCCGGCCGCGAGCTGCGCTCCCTCACCGACGATCTGAAGCGCCGGATCGGATCGGGAATCGTCGCCATCGTCTCGCGGGCGGAGGGAAAAGCCGCGATCGTCGTTGGCGTGACCGCGGATCTGACCGACCGGTTCGACGCGGTCGAACTGGTGCGGCTGGGCGCCGAGGCGCTGGGCGGCAAGGGCGGTGGCGGACGGGCAGACATGGCCCAGGCCGGCGGTCCCGAGGCGGGTCATGCCGAAGCGGCGATCGCCGCAATCGAAAAAGTGCTGAGAGTTCGGGCCGACGAGGCCGAATTGGCGCGGCGATGATCCGCGAATTGTGCCCTGCCTTCCGATGATTCGTCGGACGGTTGCGCGAAAGCGACCAGGCGACCCGTTGCGCTGCGCCGCAACGCCCTGTATTTCAACCAGAAATTGATGAACCTCGACGCCGTCGCCGCGGCATCGCATCATCACGACGGCAGCGGTGCGGGGGGTCCGACGGCCTGCCGCAGAAGGGGGTCGGTGCGCACAGGATGAAACGCTTCGACGTGGCGGCGTCGGTTCTCGTCGCGCTCAGCCTGATTGCGCTACCCGGATGCGAAGATGCCCCTTGGCATCTCGATCCGCTCGCAACGCATGGCCGCGACGGCGGCGGGATGCCGGTCGGCTACCCAACGTTGATGCGGCTCGGCGCCGCGGCACATGCCGGCGGCGATTTGGCCACTGCCGTCGGGATCTACCGCCGGGCCGCCGCGATTGAGCCGCGCCACGCTGCGCCCTTTGTTGCGGCCGGCAACACGCTACTGGAAATGCGACAGGTCAACGAGGCGATCGTCGCCTACAACTCGGCGCTGGCCCGCACCGAAAACGATGGCGAGGCATTGCGCGGGTTGGCCCGAGCCTATTTGCTGACCGGCAAGCCCGAACTCGCGGGCCAGCCGCTCGCTGTTGCCTTTAAGCAAACGCCTGACGATCCCAAACTGCTGCAGTTGATTGGGGTGGCGGACGATTTTGCCGGACAGCACGAAGAAGCCCAGGCCAGGTATCGTCGCGGCCTCGAATTGCTGCCGCGGGATCCCGCGCTGTCGCTTAACCTTGCGCTATCCTTGGCGCTGACCGCGAATTATGCCGAGGCCGTCGCGATCCTCGGCCCAATAGCGGTGGCCGTGACCTCCTCGCCGCGTGAGCGCCAGACCATGGCGCTGATTTTCGGGCTGCAGGGCAATCACCGCGAGGCCGAGCGCATGGCCCGGCTCGACCTCGATCCGCAAGCGGTGCAACGTAATCTGGCATATTACGAAAGCCTGAGGCGGCTGTCCCCGGAAGCGCGGGCCCGCGATCCAGTCGCTGACAACGCACTCCGGCGGCGAGGCGCGTGCGTCCTGACCTGACCGTCGTTCCCCGGTCGTTCCCCGTCTGGCGGAAAACCCATCTAATTCGGCTCGCCCGGCGCTGAGCCAGAACGCAACGCCCGCGCGCCGATATCGACGGTGATCAGTTCGCCGGCGCGCAGTTTTGTTCGACCCAGCACGATCGACGCCTCGCCCGGTAGCGTTTAGAGCACGATCATTTAAGGTCGAAGCACCCTCGATACGTCACCCCCGCGAAAGCAGGGGTCCAGCACAGCTTGCCCCGGATTACGCCTTTAGGGCGGCGCTGCGCTCCTGGCCGGTTCGCTCGGGCGCTCGGTGACGGTGCTGCGCGGGGCGGGCTCGTTGCCGCCGCGCGGTCCGGTGCGCGAGACCGTCGATGCCGGCGCCGTGTTCTTCTTCGAGAACGTATCGGCGATGCTGAGCACCGCCGGGCCGAGCAGCACGATAAACAGCGTCGGCAGAATAAACAGGATCATCGGCACGGTCAGCATGGCCGGCAGCCGCGCCGCCTTTTCCTCGGCGCGGGTGATGCGCGCCTCGCGGAATTCGGCTGCCAGGATGCGCAGCGACTGCGCGAGCGGCGTACCGAAGCGAGCGGTTTGCAACAAGGTGTTCACGACGCCGCGAATCGACGACATGTTGGTCCGGGCGTTGAGGTTCTCAAACGCGGCCTTGCGCTCGGGAAGATAGGTCAGTTCGGCCGCGGTCATGCCGAATTCCTCGCTGAGCTCGGGCCAGGTCTGCTCGAGTTCCCGCGACACGCGGATCAGCGCGGCGTCGAGGCTGAGCCCCGCTTCGGCGCAAATGACCAGGAGGTCGAGCGCGTCGGGCAGTCCCAGCTCCATCTGATGGGAGCGCTTCTTGACGAGGTTCTTGATAAAGAGGTCGGGCGCGAAAAAGCCCAGCACGGCGGCGCCGAGCGCGGCGAACATGCGAAATTTATCCGGGATTGGAAGCATTTGCGCGCCGTAGGTATCCGACACGACGACCGCGCCGAAGACAAACGGCATCGCGACGCGCGCGAACAGATACCGGATCATCACCTCGTTCGAGCGCATGCCGGCCTGCGCCAGCAGCAGGCGGGCCTCGTGCGCGTGCTGCGAGCGCAACAGGTTGAGGCGGGTCACAACCTGGCTCATCAAGCTTGCCGCGGTAATCCTCTGGCGTCCGCGCCTGGTGCCCAGCGCCTCGGCGCGCAGGCTCTCGCGGCGCAGCGCGATCTCGGTGTAGCGGCGCTCGAACGGGTTACGGCCGCGCAACGCCTGCCATATCGCCACGGCGGCGATCAATACGGCCAGCGCGGCCAGCCCGGCGATCAAATCATCGGCGCTCAGCCAATACGGCAGCCAGCTTTCGAGCTTGAAATCTTCTACGCGGGTGCTTTGCATGTCTCAAATCGCGTCAAATTTCGAAGCGCGCCATCTTGACCATGACCGCGACCCCGGTCAGCAGCATTCCGACCGCGACGCCGACCAGCATCAGCCCGCGAATGTCGCTGAACAACGGCGCGATGTAGACCGGCGAGGTTATGCTGAGGATCACCGTCACAAGGATCGGCAACGAGCCGAGGATCATCGTGCTGGCCCGCGCCTCGCTGGCCATCGCCCGGGCCTTGGCGCGCATTGCCCGGCGGCGGCGCAGGACGTCGGAGAGGTTGTTCAACGTCTCGGCCAAATTGCCGCCGGTCTCGCGTTGCACGCTCAACGCGATGATAAAGAAGCGGAACTCGGGCGCGGTGATGCGCTTGGCGATGTCCCAAAGGAGGCTGTCGAGGTCGCGGCCGAGGCGCATGCCGGCCTCGATGCCGCGGAATTCGGTGCCGACCGGGTCGCCGATCTCCTGGCCCGCATTGATGATGGCCTCGGTGACCGGCAAACCCGCGCGCAACGCGCGGACCATCAAGTCGATCGCCTCGGGGAACAAGGCGATAAACCGCTGGACGCGGCGCCGTCCCATGCGACCGATGATGTAATGCGGGATGAAGACACCGACTGCCATACCGAACAGCAGGCTCGCCAGCAGGCTAAACCCGCCGAAGATCATCAATAACGCGCTCAGAACGAGGACCGCGCCGAGCATCACCAGCATGTATTGCCCGACGCTGATCACGCGCCCGCTTTTGGCCAGCCGCTCGACGAGGGCCTCGCGCCGGGGCAACAGCCGGAAGATGCGGTCGATGCCGGGCGTGGCGCTGCCGCGGCGCGACAGCGAGCGCGTCGGAACGTTGCCGCGGCGGTCCAGCGTCTTGTGGATCGTGACTTCCTGCAATCGGCGGGTGAACCGCCGCGTGCTGCCGCCCGCGAAAGCCGCGACCAGCAGCAGCATCGTTATCCCGCTCATCGCGCCAATTAAGAGAGCGATCTCGGTCGCCGGGTCCATGAGTCCAAGCATGGTTTAGATCACCTCGAGCAAAGCCCGGTCGAGACCGTAATACTCGGCGCGCGGCAAGAACGCGGGCCGGATGCCGCTCGGCTGGAAGGTGCCGCGCAGCTTGCCGTCGGCCGATTCCCCCTGGAACTGGAAGGTGAACAGATCCTGCGTGGTGATGATGTCGCCTTCCATCCCCACCACTTCGGTTATTTGGGTTACCCGGCGCTGGCCGTCGCGCATGCGGTTGACCTGGCAGATCAGGTGGACCGCCGACGCGATTTGGGTGCGCATCGCTTTCGACGGCAGGTTGATGCCCCCCATGCCGATCATGTTTTCGAGGCGGGTCAGCGCCTCGCGCGGATTGTTCGCATGGATCGTGCTCATCGAGCCGTCATGGCCGGTGTTCATGGCCTGCAGCATGTCGAGCGCCTCTTCGCCCCGGCACTCGCCGATGATGATGCGGTCTGGCCGCATCCGCAGCGCGTTCTTCAAGAGGTCGCGCATATTGATCTCGCCGGTGCCCTCGAGGTTGGCGGTGCGGGTCTCGAGGCGGACGACGTGCGGTTGCTGCAGCTGCAATTCGGCCGCGTCCTCGATCGTCACGGTGCGCTCGACACCGTCGATCATGCGGGACATCGCGTTTAGCAGGGTGGTCTTGCCCGAGCCGGTGCCGCCCGAGATCAAGACGTTGAGCCGGCAGCGCGCCGCGATCTTCAACAGCGTCGCCATCGCCGGCGAGATGCTGTTGCCCGCCGCCATCGTATCGAGCGTGATCGTCCGCTTGGCGAATTTGCGGATCGAGATCGAGGCTCCGTCGATCGCCAGCGGCGGGATGATGATGTTGACGCGGCTGCCGTCGGGCAGGCGCGCGTCGACCAGCGGCCGCGACTCGTCGATGCGGCGGCCGATCCGCGTCACGATCTTGGTGCAGATGTTCATCAAATGTGCGTCGTCGCGGAACACCACATCGGTTATTTCGAGCTTGCCGCGGCGCTCGACGTAAACCTGCTTCGGCCCGTTGACCATGATGTCGCTGACGGTCTCGTCGGCGATCAAGGGCTCGAGCGGGCCCAGCCCCAGCATGTCGGCGATCAGCGATTCGACGAGCTCGCGCTGCTCGGTGAAATTCAGCTGGATCTTGGTTTCGGCGAGGAGCTCCTTGACCCAGCCGGTGAGCTGCGCCTCGAAGGCCGGGCGTGGCATTTCGGCCGCCGCCGCGACATCCATGTGCTCGAGCACGAGCGGCTGGATCTGCGCCTTGGCCGCTTCGATCGCGGCCTTGTGCGGGTTGCGCCGGCCGGCTGCGTCGGCGCCGCCGGGAGTCAGCAGCGTGAGCATGATGTCGGTGACGAGATCGCGCCGCGCCAGCGGATTGGCCTCGATCGCGTGCCGGACGAAATAGGCCTGCACCGCGGCGTCGACAATCTTGGCGAGGTCGCCCCGGCTTAGCAGCGCGCGTCGTTCCGGCCGGATCTCGGCTCCAAGCCGGGCGCCCAATTCCTCGCGCGCGATCAGCAGGCGCTCTTCGATCGACGATTCATTTTCGAACGTCGGCACCGGCGCGATCATCTTTTCCGGCAACGGCGCATTGGTCAGCGTGGCGCTGCCGTCGCCCTTTGCCCGGCGCGCCGAAAGCTCGGCGATGCGAGCGTCGAGCCCGCCTTCAGTTCTTTGTCGTCCAAACATGGTTACCATCTCGAGAATCCGAACATTTTGCGTTTTTGCGTTTCGGCGCTACCGGCGAGGGTGGTGATCAGCTGCTCGATTTCGCGCACCACCGGGCTGCGGGGTGCCGCTACCGGTAGCGGCTGACCGGCGTTGGTCGCCGCGCCAGCCGATTTGGAGTCGTGCGACAGGCTGGCGTCAAGCGATTTTCCGACGGCCTTTTCGAATTCGGACTTGCCGACCGTGGCGCGCTCGCCGCTGGCGCCGGCATCGATCAGCAGTACCTGGGTTTGCGGCGCGTGCTCGCGCATCAGGGTTTGCAGCCGGATCGAGTCGCGCAACCCGGCGAGGCTGCGCTCGCACAGGATTACCACCCGACTCGCCGCGCCCAGGACGACCCGTTGGGTCGGCGTCACCCAGCGCGGCAGGTCGATGACGACCCAGGCGAATTTGCGGCGCAGCTCGTAGAGCAGCACGTCGATCGCGCCGGCGTCGATCATCAGCGTCTCGGCGACCGCCGCTTCCGAGGCGAGGATCCGCAACGTGTCCGAAACCTTGACCGTCGCGCGGTCGACGAACAGCGCGTCGATGCGCGAGGGCTGCTCCAGGGCTTCGCACAACCCGCCGCCGGGATCGGTATCGAGGTTAAGCGCGACGGTGCCGAAATGCAGATCGAGGTCGAGCAGCACCGTGTTTTCTTTATGCTTTTCGGCCAGCAGCCAGGCGCAGGCCACCGCCGCGGTCGTCGTGCCGACGCCGCCCCGGCTGCCGATGAAGGCGACGACTTGGCCGAGCCCGGCGCCGGGCCCGCCGCCGCCCGACCCGGTGTTGCGTTTTTCGAGGCCGATCGCGAGCGCTTCGCGGCTGATCGGCTTGACCAGGTAATCCGACGCGCCGGCGGACAAGAGATCGCGGAACAGCCCGACATCGTTGACCGTTCCGAGCGCCAGTATCTTCAAATCGCCGCCGCCGACCGAGCGCGCCGCGCTGAGTTCGGCAATCGGCGCGGTCGAGTCCGACAGATCGAGAATGAGAACGCGCGGGCTTCCGCCCTCGCGAATGCGCCGCAGCGCGGCGTCGAGGGTCGGCTCGAGGGTCAGCTCGTCTTCGAGCTGCAGTTCGCGGATGATGCCCTGGACGCGGTCGAGCGTCGGCTGGTCCTGAAGGACGGCGAGAACGCCCTCGCGATCGGGTTTTTTCGCGGCTGGGGGGGCGGCGCTGACGGCGCTGCTTGCTCTCATGGTTTGCTCCCGGCGTCCCCGGCGCCGCCGGCGCCAGGTGCTTGACTGGACGGTGCCCCAATCGGGCCGACAACGGTTGCTGTCGGAAGTTTGACCTCGTCGTTGAGGTAACGTCGCACGGCGGCGGCGGCGGGCTGGCCCATCGCCAGCCCGACCGGACGCCCCTCGGCCAGATCGGCCGGAGTGGCCACGATCTGCCCGAGATTGACCGCGTTGGCGCACCCGTGATTGCTGGACAGGGTGTTGGTGAAATCGAGCGAGCTCTGCTTGCTCCAGTTGGGGCAGGGCGGCGCGCTGACCAGGTATCGTTCGCTCTCGATCAGCGCGCGATTGGGCGCCAGCGCGGCGAGCGGCCGGGCGCTTGCCGCGATGCGGTAGCGCAGCAATTCGGCGGCGATCGTCTCGAAACGGGCCGCGGCGAGGGCCGGGCTACCGGCAGAGGCGACCGCGACCCTGACGCGGTCCGACGGCGCGATCGCTCCGGTTGCCGCCAGCGCCCGCAGCCGCGCGACCTCGCCGGCAAGAAGCCGACTCGATCCCGGCGCGAAGCGCAGATCGGTGTGGGTGCTGGCGTTGTCGAGAGTCAGGTGCTTGGGCGCCTCGCTCTCAGTGTATTCCGCGGCGCCGGGGCGGCACGCGGCCAACGCCAACAAGAGCGCGCCGGCGACCAGGCTAGGATGCAGCTTCATGGCCCCTCCCTCCCCTTAATCCAGACGAAAGCCGACCGGCCCGACCGGTCCTTGGCCGCCGGCGCCGACCGGACCCTTGGCGGGGCCAGGCAAAGTTTGGCGATAGACGTCGCCATGCATGACCCGCTGTGCGTCGTGGGGAAGTCTGAAGCCGTCGGTTGGCGCCGCCAGGGTCGTCAGGGTCGGCTTGACGAGATACGGGGTCACGATGATGACGAGTTCGGTTTCGCCCCGTTCGAACCGTTCGGACCGGAACAGCTGCCCGATGATCGGGATGTCGCCCAGCCCGGGGAGCTTGGAGATGTTCTGGGTCGAGTTGCTGCTGAGGAGGCCCGCCAGCATGAAGCTTTGCCCGCTGCCCAATTCGACCGTTGTTTCGGCGCGGCGGACCGACAGGGCGGGAATCGTGAACCCGGCCAGGTTGACCGCGCCGTTGGTGGTCAGCTGGCTGACCTCCGGCCGGATGCGCAGGATCAGATGATCGGCATCGATGATCGTCGGGGTTACGTCGAGCGACACGCCGAACTTTTTGAACTCGATCGTTACCGTCGACACGCCTCCGACCGAGCTGGCCGCGACCGGGACCGGGAATTCGCCGCCGGCGAGGAACGAGGCGGGCTGCCCGTTGGTGGCGGTCAGGTTCGGCTCGGCCAGCGTGGTCAGCAACCCCTCCTGCGCCAGAGCCTCGATCGTCGCCAGCATCCGGGCGTTGTTGCCGCCCAGCGCGAGATTCAGGATGTTCTGGTTCGAGATCGCGCCGCCGACCGTCGGGTTGTCAGTCAGAAATGTGATATTGCCGGCGAGCTTGCTCCAGTTGACGCCGATCGACTTCAAGACGCTGCGGTTCACCTCGGCGACCTTGACCCGGATATTGACCTGGTTCGGGGTGGCGACCGAGAGCCGGTTGACGACGTTTCCCTTGGTCTCGCTGGCGATCGAGGCAGCGAGGCTGCGCACCTTTTCGGCGCGGCCGGCGCTCGAAATGTTGCCGCTCAACACCAGCGAATTGTCGACCGAACTGACCGAGACGTTCTCACCAGGGGCGACCGTGCCCAGCGACTGGCGCACCCGCGACAAATCGTGCTCGACCCGCACCGGCGCGTTCAACAGAACCCGATCGTCGGAATCGACCGCGTAGAGCGCGGTTTGCCCCGGCGCCTTGGCCGTGACGTAGATCAGCGACGGCGATTTGATCTGCACGTCGGCGACGTCGGGATTGGCGATAAACACCGTGCTGGCGGCGCGCGGCAGGCGGATCAGCATCCCCTTGCCGGCCTCAAGCGCGACCGTGGGACCGCTCGGCGGCACCGTGGTTACCCGGGCCGGCCGATTGGGATCGCTCGGAGCCGGCATGACGATCGTCGGCGGCTGCGCGATGGAAGCCGCCGCGTCCGGAGCGGCGCGTCGGACGCCACCTGGGGTAAGGGGCTCGGCGGCCTGGAGGCCGGGGCTCAGCCCGAGGCTCAGGCCCGGGCTAAGGCCGAGCCCCGACGCCACCGCCGCGAGAGCCAGGAATTTGCGCATCACGACCCCTTGGGAGCAGGTTCAGATGGCTTAGACTCGCTCGGTTTCCCACTTCCGCGCAAGATCGTGACCACGCCGGTCGCCAGCGTTTCCTTTCCGTCAGCGGGAGTGCTGGCCCGTTTCGGCAGCAAGGGGCTGATTTCGCTGTCGATCGTATAGGTTGCCGTCGCCGCGATCGGCGAATCGGGTGCTCCTGCGCCCACCGCCTCGGCCAGCTTGGCGGCCTGTTCCTGCTCCTGCACCGTGGACACAAGGCTGCGCAGGGCGAGCGACACCTTGCCGATCTCGGTCGCCAGGGCGATGATCTCGCTCTGCTTTGGCGTCACCTCGAAGGTCGCGGTGTGGGCGACGACGGCTTCGCCGACCTTGCTCTCGAGCCGCTGATCGATCGCGATCACCCGGATGTTGCTGAGCACGGTCTGCGACGCCTTGTGTTCATAGGTCGGTTTGTTGGCCTCGCTGCCGGCGGGCGGCGTGGGCGCCGGGATCGGATAGCTGAGCAGCAGATCGACCTGGTCGCCCGGGAAGATAAACCCGGAAATTCCCGAGGTCACCGTTACCGGCACCGAGATCGCGCGCATGCCCGGCCGCAGCACCGCCGCGAGGAAGCCGCGATCGCCCGGCTTGATGATCTTACCTACTTGATCGGGGCGGGACTCGGTGATCGGCTCGCCGCTGGCGATCGGGTTCTTGGCGACCCAGCCGGCAAGCTGGTCCGGCGTGCGCTCGCCGCCCATCACGATATAGGTCTTGTCGACGCCGCCCTCGGGCCAGACCTGCCAGACCATGTCGTCGGGCCGCAGGATCTGCCCGCGCTTGAGGTCGAGCCGCGCCACCAGCACCGATCGGGCCGGCTTCGACTGCGCCACCGGCGCGGCGTCGGCGATCTGGTTCGAGCGCTGCGCCTGGAGCCAGGAGCGAGCGAGCATCGCCGTGCTGCCGGCGAGCACGATGGCGAGAAACAGCAAAAGCAAGGTGCGCGCGCGCATGGCGTTTCAACCAAAATGAGGAGAGAGGACAACGACCAGCGCGGCTCCCGCAATGGCGATGCCATACGGCACCGGAATTGCCAGCCCGCGCTTTGGCGGAAGGGCCGGCTGGCCCAGCATGAAGCGGGCCGCGGCGGCGATCTGATTGCCAAACGGCAGCAGCAGAAAAAGGGCCAGCGCGCCGCCAAAGACGCCGGTCAGCATCAAGAGCGCCGGCGTTCCGGCCGGGCCGGCCCACAGCGTCGCGGCGCTCAAGAGCTTGACATCGCCGCCACCGAGATAGCCGCGCGCGAACAAGATCGCGCCGACGACAAATACCGCCAGCGCGCAGCCGACCGCGGCAAGCGCGCCAGACAGGCTCGGCTCGCCGGCAAAGTAAACCGGCCACAACAGACACAACAGGATCGGCAGCAGGTTGGGAATGACCAGTCGCCTGAAATCCTCGAACGCGGCGGCAACCATGACGACCGTAAACACCGTAAGTGCGAGGTGGGGGTGCAGCGTCATGATGAGTGGCGTCAACCTCCGGCCAAGCGGCTGCGCCGCGTTTTCAACCGTCAGCGGCGAGCCGTCGCGGCGGAAGACAAAAACGCAGAACCGGTTGGTCTTGGGGTCCTGGTTGATTGTCTAAGTATCATGGGGCGGGGTGGTTAAAAAACAAATAACCGCGCGGCATACCTTTTTGTTTGGGATAAACCCGTTTGTTTGGGATAGACCCGCCGGCGACCCGCTTGGCTAAAGGCGGCTTTAGCCGCGAGCGGTCAGCCGATCGATCACCCCGTCGCGGCGCAGCGCGGCGATTTCGGCATCGCTGTAGCCGAGTTCGTCGCGCAGGACCTCGGCTGTATGCTGGCCTAAAATCGGCGGCGCGGTCGATTTGCGCTGCGGCGCGCCGGGAAACTTGATCGGTCGACCCGCGAGGCGCAACTCGCCGGCGGTCGGGTGTTGCGCGTTGACCACCATCTCGCGCGCGATTGCCTGCGGGTGGGCCAGCGCGGCCGTGACCCCGAGCACCGGTGCATGCGGCACATCGAAGGCGGCGAGCCGCTCCTGCCACTCGGCGACGCTGCGCGTGAGGGTCACCTCCGAGATTATGCGGTCGACCTCGTCGCGATGGTCGCGCCGCCCGAGCGGGGTCGCAAAGCGCGGGTCGGCAGCCAGATCGGGCCGCTCCAGCGCGTCGCACAGCTTGCCCCAGAAACTCTCCGACAGGATTGCGATGATGATCGAGCCGTCGGACGCCGGAAAACTGCCATAGGGCACGATGTTCGGGTGGCTCGAACCCATCGGCGGCGGATCCTCGCCGGTCAGAAAGGCGAGTTGGGTGAAATAGCCGAGCATGCCGATCAGCCCGTCATAGAGGCTGATGTCTATGAGGCGGCCGCGGCCCGTCTGCGTGCGCTCGTGCAGCGCGGCGAGGATCGCCATCGGCCCGAAAACGCCGCCGACCATGTCGCCCAATGGGATGCCGAGCTTGACCGGCATATGGCCGCGTTCGCCGTTGATGCTGAGCGCCCCGGTCAAGGCCTGGGTGACGATGTCGAAGGATGGCTTGTCGCTGAGCGGGCCGGTCAGGCCGAAGCCGGTAATCGCGCAGTAGATCAAGCGCGGGTTGATCTCGGCGAGCCGGTCATAGCCGAGCCCGAGCCGGCCCATCACGCCCGGGCGGTAGTTCTCGACCAGAATGTCCGCCCGGGCGACGAGCCGGCGCAGGATATCGGCGCCGGCCGGCTGTTGCAGGTCGATGACGAGGCTTTTCTTGTTGCGGTTGATGCCGAGGAAATAGTGGCTCTCGCCAGCGATAAAGGGCGGAAACCGGCGGGTCTCGTCGCCGCCGCCCGGCGGCTCGATCTTCAGCACCTCGGCGCCGAGGTCGCCGAGGCTCTGGGTCGCGAACGGGCCGGCCAGAACCCGCGTCAAATCGACGACGCGGAGCCCCTGCAGCGGCCCGGCCCAGCCGCCGCCCTCCGCCTGATCTGTGTCGGTCACTATTTCTGCCGATGCGGCGTCCGGCGGTTATTTCACCGCGGTGACCATGATCTCGACCAGCACCTCGGGGCGCGCCAGATCGGCCCGCACGCAGGCCCGCGCCGGCGGGTTGGCGGGGTCGACCCACTCGTTCCACACCGCGTTCATGTCGCGAAACATCGCCATGTCCTTGATCCACAGATTGGCCGTCAGCAGGTTTGATTTGGTGGTGCCGGCCTGACCCAGATAATCGTCGATGCGCGCGAGGATCTGCTTGGTCTGGCCGGTGATGTCCTGGGTCGTATCGGCCGCCGTCAAGCCGCACAAATAGACGTTGTCGCCGCGCACGACGCAGCGGCTCATGCGGACGCCCGGCGGCTCGGTCACGTCGATGCGGCGAATGTCGGCCATGGAATTACCCTCCCTTGCTGCAATAATCGTCGGACAGTGTGGCCCGACCGGTTCGCGAAGGGAAGGGCCTCGGTCGCGGATCAGGTCTCGCCGGCCGGCGCGGTCACGACGCGGCTGCGTCTTTGTAATTGACGATGCGCTTGCCGAAGGTGTGAACCCCGAGCGTGACCAGCGGTCGATCGCCGATCACCCGGGACGCGTGCGGCCGGTTCGCCGGCAGCACCACCGTGACCCCCGGTTCGAGCACGACCCGGCCGGGCTCGCCGTCGAGCCAAGCTTCGCCGCGCCCCTCGATCACGGTCAAGGTCTCGACATAGGGGTGCGAGTGCACGCGCGTCTGATAACCCGGTGGCGAATTCTGGATGCCGGTGCGGATCGGCACGCCGGCGCCGGTATCGTCGCCGATGATGGCGCGATAGGTCGCGCCGCCGACAAAGTCGACCAGCGGGCGCTCGGCTTCCTGGATCACGGTGATCGGGTCGGCCATGGTGGCTCCTTCTCGCAGCGATGGCGCGCGATGTCGTCGAGCCCGCGACGCGCCTCTAACCCCCGAACCTCGGCCTTCGCCAGCAGATCAATTCGTCCGGAGGAGGCACGAGACCCCGTGGCCGGGGCTGATCTCGACCAGTTTCGGGGTGTCGACCTTGCAGCGCGCCTCGGCATAGGGGCAGCGGGTGTGGAAGGCGCAGCCGGACGGCGGGTTGATCGGGCTCGGCACGTCGCCCTGCAACAGCCGCTTGGCGCGCTTCAGCTTCGGGTTGGGCACCGGCACCGCCGACAGGAGCGCCTCGGTATAGGGGTGCTGCGGGTTGGTGAACAGGGTGCGCTTGTCGGCGTATTCGACGATCTTGCCGAGATACATGACCGCGATGCGGTGGCTGATGTGTTCGACGACGGCAAGATCGTGCGCGATGAACAGGTAGGACAACCCCTTCTCGCGCTGCAGATCCATCATCAGGTTGATGACCTGCGCCTGGATCGACACGTCGAGCGCCGACACCGGCTCGTCGGCGACAATCAGCTTGGGGTTGAGCGCCAGAGCGCGGGCGATCGAGATGCGTTGGCGCTGACCGCCGGAAAACTCGTGCGGAAAGGCGTTCATCTGGCTGCGCCGCAGACCGACCTGGTCGAAAATCTCGCAGACCTGTTCGTGCTTCTCCTTGCCGGACGCGAGCCCGTGAACCTGCAGCGGCTCGCCGACGATGTCGCCCGCCGACATGCGCGGGTTGAGCGAGGAGAACGGGTCCTGAAAGATCATCTGCATCTGGCGGCGGTAGGGCCGCAATTCGGCCTTGCCAAGCCGCGTCACGTCGTGCCCGTCGAGGCGGATCGTGCCAGCGGTCGGCTCGATCAGGCGCAATACCGTACGCGCGACCGTCGACTTGCCGCAGCCGCTTTCGCCGACGAGGCCAAGCGTCTCACCCTCGCCGACCGAGAAGGTGATGTCGTCGACCGCGTAGACCTGGCCAACCGTGCGCCGCAATATCCCCTTCTTGACCGGGAAATGCTTTTTCAGGTTGATGGCCTCGATCACCGGCGGCCGGTTGTGGCCGGGCCTCGCGGTCACCGCGGCGCGGTCCATCGTGGCGGCCTCAACCATAAAGCTTCTCCGAATGCCAGCAGGCCGCCCAATGGCCCGGGCGTTTCTGTTCGTAGGGGGGGAAGAAGGAGCGACAGCGCTCGTCGGCGAACGGGCAGCGCGGCGCGAACGAGCAGCCCGGCGGCAGATTGGTCAGGGCCGGCACCATGCCGGGGATTTCCTGGAGCCTGCCGTTGGCGGCCGGGGTTTCGCCGGCAATGATCTCCAAATGCGGGATCGACCCCAACAGCCCGTGCGTATAGGGATGCAGCGGCACGCCGAACAGCTCCTCGACATCGGCCTCTTCGACCTTCTTGCCGGCATACATGACGATGACGCGCTGCGCCGTCTCGGCGACGACCGCGAGGTCGTGGGTGATCAGCACGACCGCGGTGCCGAGCTTTTTCTGCAGGTCGAGGATCAGGTCGAGGATCTGCGCCTGGATCGTCACGTCGAGCGCCGTCGTCGGCTCGTCGGCGATCAGCACCCGCGGGTTGCACGACAGCGCCATCGCGATCATCACGCGCTGGCGCATGCCGCCCGACAGCTGATGCGGGTATTCCTTGGCTCGCTGCACCGGCTCGGGGATCTTGACCAGCCGCAGCATCTCGATGGCCTTTTCCATCGCCGCGGGTTTCGACAGATCCTGATGCAGCCGGATCGTCTCGCTGACCTGGGCGCCGATCGTGATGACCGGGTTCAGCGAGGTCATCGGCTCCTGGAAGATCATCGAGATCTCGTTGCCGCGGATGTCGCGCATCTCGGCTTCGTCGAGTTGCACCAGATCCTTGCCGTTGACCTTGATCGATCCGCTGACGATGCGCCCCGGCGGGCTGGGCACCAGTCGCAGCAACGACAGCGCGGTCATCGTCTTGCCGCAGCCGGACTCGCCGACGATCGCCAGGGTCTCGCCCTGCCGCACGACGAACGACACGTCGTCGACCGCTTTGACGACGCCGAGCCGGGTGAACAGATAGGTCTGCAGGCCCTCTACCTCGAGCACGGTCTCGGCGTTGTGACCCGGACGCGTCAGCGGCATGTAGTCGGCCGGCTTGATGTCGATCGCGGTCGCCAAGTGATCCCTCCTAATGTCCTTGTGCTGGAAACCCTGTTTTCGCTCCAGGCCCTGTTTTCTTTTCAGGGCTGTTGGCGGCCCGGGGCTTTTAGCTTGCCCGGGGCTTTTAGCTGCGTTGACGCGGATCGAGCATGTCGCGCAAGGCATCGCCCAACAGATTGATGCCGAACACGACAAAGCTGATCGCCAATCCCGGGAAGATCACCAGCCAGGGCGCCGTCCGCACATACTCGGCGGCCGATTCCGACAGCATCCGGCCCCAGGACGGGTGCGGTTCGGGAACACCCAGCCCGAGGAAGGAGAGCGCCGCTTCGATCAGGATCGTCGAGCCGAACTGGGCGGTCGCCAGCACGATCAACGGGGCCAGCGTGTTGGGCAACACATGCCGGATCGCGATGCGCCGCTCCGACATGCCGATCGCCTTGGCCGCCTCGACAAAGGGTCGCTCGCGCAGGCTCAGGACGTTGGCGCGAATGACGCGGGCGACGGTGGGCACCAGCACAAAGGCGATCGCGAGGATCGTGTTGGGCAGCGAGGGTCCGAGGGCGGCGGCCATGACGATCGCCATGACCAACAGCGGCAGGGATTGCATCATTTCGAGAAAACGCTGGGTTATCAGGTCGAACCAGCCGCCCAGATAGCCCCCCAGGAGCCCGATCGAGACCCCGACCGTGCAGCCGAGCGTCACCGAGCAGACGGCCACGATCAGCGAGAGCCGCGCCCCATAGACGATGCGGGCGAAGAGGTCCCGGCCCATGAAGTCGCAGCCGAGCCAATGCGCCGCGCTCGGCCGCGCCAGCGAAGCGGCGGCGTTGGTCGACAGCGGGTCGTACATCGTGATGTAGGGTGCAAACAGCGCGGCGAAGACCATCATGGCGATGATGACCGCGCCACCCGCGCCCAGCGGATAGCGGCGCACGAAGAAGCGGACGGCGCCCCAGCGGCTCTTGACATTGGCGCCCGCCGCGGTCAGTTCGGTTTGAAAATCGATCGTGCTCACTGTCCGATCTCCCGATCGTGAGGCATTTCCTGTCCTAGTCGGAGTATTTGATCCGCGGGTCTAGCGCCGCGTATATCATGTCGACAATGAAATTGACCGTCACGACGACGATCGCGATGAACATCACGAGGTTTTGCACCATCGGATAGTCGCGCCAGCGGACCGCCTCGACGAGGAACCGCGCGACGCCGGGGATGTTGAACACGGTCTCGATGACGATCAGCCCGCCGAACAGAAACGCGGCCTCGATGCCGATCTCGGTAACCACCGGCAGCATCGCGTTCTTCAGCGCGTGGTAGTAATTGATGGTGGTCTCGGAGGCGCCCTTCGAACGGGCGGTGCGGATGTAATCCTGCCGCATCACTTCGAGCATCGAGGAGCGGGTGAGCCGCATCAGCAGCGCGGAGCTGCGGAAACCGACCGCCGCCGCCGGCACGGCGTACATCAAGAGGGTGTTCCAGAACCCGGTAGGTTCGGAACTGTAGATCGGGATGGTTCCGAAAAAGTGGACAAACCCCATCAGGATCAAGAGGCCGAGCCAAAACGACGGCATCGACAGCCCGGACAGGGTGACCACCCGCAAGATGTAGTCGAGCCTTGTATTCTGCTTGACCGCGCTGATCACGCCGAACGGCACCCCGAGCACCACCGAGATTATCAGCGCCAACGACGCGATCTTCGCCGTTATCGGGATGCGCGGCAGGATCTCCTGGATCGCCGGCCGCTCGGTCTGGTACGAGATGCCGAGATCGCCAACCGCCAAGCCGCTGATCCAGCGGTAATATTGCACCGGCAGCGGTTTGTCGAGCCCGAGATCGGCCTCGATCCGCTTCTTGTCGACCGGATCGACGAAGCCGCCGGCGTCGAACAGGATGTCGGCAATGTTGCCGGGTGTCAGCCGCAGCAGGACGAAGATGATGATCGAAATGCCGAACAGGGTCAGCATCATCAACCCGAAGCGCCGCACCATATAGGCTCCCAAGGCTTCCTCCCCCCGCTCTGTGCCGTCGCCCGACGCTCTCCCGAGCGCACCGCCGGCCGTTGAAGCGCCCGCCCTTGTAGAGGCTGTTTCGGCGTAAGACGAGTCCCTTTCAGCGATCTCGCCGCTCAACGCAGCAAGACTAACACATCAGGCGCAGAACACTAAGCGCGGGGCCGGATTGGGCGGCCACGCGGACTTAGCGGTCAAGCCAGGCGTCCTCGAAACGCCAGCCGTTGTAATTGCCGTTGACCATCATGGTGTGGCCCTTGAAGTGCGGTTGCCAGCACGCCCCCGAAACCGGGTAGAAGATGATCGGTCGCGCGCCGTCATCGGCCAGCTTGCGCTCGATCTCCCAGACGATCTTGCGGCGTTTTTCGGTATTGGGCTCCGCCGATTGCTGGTCGACGAGTTTGTCGACCTCGGCGCTGCAATATCCGGTGTAATTGCGCTCGGCGCCGCAGACGAAATTCTCATAGAATTGCTGGTCGGGGTCGTCGAGCCCGTTTTCGCTGACGGTCAGGCCGACGGCATAGTCCTTGCGCATGACGGTCGGATACCATTGCGTCGTATCGATCGCGTTGAGCGTCCCGTCGATATAGATCTCCTTCAGCTGATCGATCAGCAACACCGCCGGGTCGCGATAGGCCGGGGTGTTGCGGGTCGTCACCGCGATCGACAGCCGCTTGTCGGGCCCATAGCCGAGCTTTTTCATGATGTCGCGGGCGGCGGACCGGTTCTGCGCGACATCGGTCCCATACCCCGCCATCGTTTGCAGCACTTCCGGCGGCATGCCCCAGCTTCCGGCCGGCGGCGGCATCATCGCCCCGCCGACCGAGCCCTCGCCGTCGCCGAGAATGTCGATGAACGCCTTGCGGTCGAGAGTCAGCACCATTGCCCGGCGCAATTCGGCATTGTCGAAGGGCGGCTTGTCGCGGTTGACGATAAGCTGGCGCGGAATGTTCCACGGCACCATTTCGCACATCGCCGCCGGTTGCTGGGTCTTGATCTGCTTCATCAACGGGATCGACAGGATGCCCTGGGCATAGCGATCGAACTTCCCGGCGGTGAAGGCGAGGATCGCGGTCGACGGGTTGGGCATCATCGTCCACTCGATCCCGTCGAGATAGGGCCGGCCCGGCTTCCAGTAATCCGGATTGCGG
>CAMATN010000001.1 GCA_945861155.1 Rhizobium sp. Q54 | reverse complement strand
GAAAATAAACCGACTGGATCGTGCCGATCGCGCCGGCTCGCGGACCCGGCCCGGCGATGATCGGCACGCCGCATTGCTGCAGATGGGCGACCACCTCGGCGAGCGGCACCTCGGTGATAAAGCACAGATCGCCGGAGCCCGGGGTCGGCCGGTCGGCGACAAGCCCCGGAATGTCGTCGGCCGGATGCAGGTTGATCTTCTGCTGCCCGAAACGCAGCGCCGTGCGCCCGGCGCCGAAGCTGACGGTCTCCATGCCGAGCACGCGCGTGTAGAACGCGCAGGTGCGCTCGATATCGGCGACGGTCAGAACAAGGTGATCGAGACGGGCGATCTGCATGGGAGCGAGCCTCGCGGGCGATGCGGCGGCCAGCTTGCCACGGACGCAGGCCGGACGCCAAGCCGGTGCGGGATCAATCCGGGATCAATGCGGGATCAACCAAAGCTAGCCGAAAAGGCGCATCACGTACTGCATGCCGCCGCCGATGAAGGTCAATACCGAAAGCGCGGTCAATATCAGGAACAGGGCCGCGCGAACCCCATACGACAACGGCAGCATCAGGCCGCCGATGACCAACGCAAAGAGCGCCACCAGGAATTGCGTCAGTGTCATGTGCGTAACGAACGGAGGCAGATCGCGTGACAGAGGATGGTGGAAAAATCCTTAACGAACCGTATACGAAGCGGCTCGCGGGCTAACAGGTCCGCGGCCATTTCATCCGGCCGTTGCCATCGCGTCAAGCGGCGGCGTGGCAGCTTTCTTCATCCCTGCGCTCCACAGCGCACCGCCGAGGCCGGGCTGGACCACGGCCGGAAATCTTCGTATCGGTAGCGGGCTCGGCTCGCGACATCGGAGGAATGCGATCGAACTCTCGCGGTTCGCGGAGTGGGTCGGACTGGCGCTCGTCGGCGTGCTTGTCGCCGTGCTCGTCGCCGTGGCGGCGGGGCGGGCCGATGAGGATGCGGCGGTGGGGTTGACCCGTGCGCTCGCCGCCGAAGAAACCCGAACGGGCAAGCTCAGCCCCGCGCTGCTGCCGGTCATCGACGAATTGGCGCAAGCGCGCCTGGGCAGCGGCGACCTGACGGAAGCCGCGGCGCTGCGGCGGCGCGCGCTCGACATCGCGGTGGCGGCGTTCGGCTGCGACTCGGCGAAGGCCGCCGAGGCGATGGCGGCGCTGGCGAGGGTGCACATCGATCGCCGCCGCTATCTCGACGCCGAGCCGCTGCTGATCGTCGCGGAACGGGTGATGCGCGACCGGGGCGCGGCCGATCATCCGGCGCTGGCGGCGATCCTTGCCGGGCTCGCGCGGGTCGCCCTGGCGCGCGGCGAGACCGATCCGGCCATCGCCTGGGCCGGGCGCTCGGTCGACATCGCGCGGGCCGATCCGCAGGGCCGATCCGCCGAGCCGCTACGCACCCTGGGCGCCGCGCTGGCAGCCGCGCGCCGCTTTGACGACGCCAAGCCGGTGCTGAGCGATGCGCTCGCGCAGGACCGCCGGCAGCACGGCGCCGAACACCCCGAAACCGCGCGCAGCCTGTCGCAGCTCGGCAATTTGCATCTGCGCCAGGGCCGGGCCGGCGAGGGGCTGCCGCTGTTCGCCGAGGCCGCCGCGATCGACCAGGCGCGGCTCGGTCCCACTCACCCGTTCATCGCCGACGATCTGCACGATCTCGGCCTCGCCTATGAGGCGCTGAAGCGCGACGACCAGGCGCTCCTTGCGTACCTCGCCGCGCTCGCGGTGCTGGAACGCGGCGCCGGGCGCGACACGCCGCGGGTCGCCTATGTTGAACTCGAACTGAGCCGGCTCTATCGCCGGAAGGGTGATGCCGCGGCGGCGGAAGCGGCGTTCCGCAACGCGCGCCGCATCCTCAACAAAGCCGAGGCCGAGGAACGCCGCCGCGAACGCCGGGTGTGATGGCTTGTTTCCCGTCTTTGCTAAAAAAACCGTCACCCCGGCGAAGGCCGGGACCCACTCGTCAACCGTCTCGGGTGCGGATGAATGGGTCCCGGCCTTCGCCGGGATGACAAATAAATTTGGCTTCTGACGACTGCCGGAACCGCGCCGGGCTTATTCCGCCTCGCCCATCGCGAGGCGCAGGCCCGACAGGAACAGCTCACGGTCCTCGGGGTTGCGGAACTGCGCGACGCTCTGCACGACCAGAGGGGTAATCGCGCGCAACCGGGCAACGATCGCGCGCGCTTCGTCCAGTCGCCCCATATGGGCATAGCACGCGGCGAGAAAGCGGTATGAGGGGGGAGCACCCGGATTGTCCTGGATGGCCAGGAGCAGCTTCGCTGCCGCTTCGTCAAACTCACGTTTGAAGAAATAGGCCGCGCCGATCGCGTATAGGGGCAAACCCATACGCTCGCGCGGGCTCAGGCGCAGCGAGGTCTCGACATGCTCGATCGCGAGACCGTGTTGACCGGCAAAGTTCCTGAGAAGGCCACTCACATACCAGCCGCGGGCGAAGCTCGGGTTTAGCACCAGCGCACGGTCGACCAGCCCCAGCATGGCACCGATATCCTCGCCGAAATACCCCAGCGCGAGGGCGGCATTAGCGAGGATGCCCGGATCGTTTCCCGCCACCTCAAGGGCATGCCGAGCAAAATCGACACCCTTCCGGCGATTTGTCTCCGGCGCTTCGACCCAGCCGTCTCTGTTGAGAAACATGTGGCAGTACGCCGCCCAGGCAAGCGCCGGCCCGTAATGCCGATCAAGCGCGATCGCCTGTTCGAGCAATCCCAAAGCCTCGAAAATTCGATCTTTCGTTACTGGAAAGATGGTCGCAAGCGCGCGCAGGTAGAGGTCGTATGCGGTGAGGTCGTTCGTCGGCCGCGCGGCGGAACGGCGCATCTCGGCGGCTTGCAAGGCCGGCTCGATGACCCCGGCGACGCTGAGAGCGATTTTGTCCTGAAGCTCAAACACATCTTCGAGCGAGCCGTCGAACCGGTCGGCCCACAGATGCGTGCCGGTGAGCGCATCGATCAGCTGCCCGGTGATGCGCACCCGGTTGCCGGCTTTGCGCACCGACCCTTCGAGCACGTAGCGCACGCCAAGCTCGCGGCCGACCTGCTTCACATCGACCGCCTGGCCCTTGTAGGTGAAGGTCGAATTGCGCGCGATCACGAAGAGCCAGCGGATGCGGCTGAGCGCGGTGATGATCTCCTCGACCATGCCGTCGACGAAGTATTCCTGCTCGGCGTCGCCTGACATGTTCTGGAACGGCAACACTGCGATCGACGGCTTGTCGGGCAGCGCAAGCGCCGGCGGTTCGGCAGCCCCCACCCGCGCCCCGCGGGTCAAGCCCGCGGGCTGCGGCTCACTGGGCGCGCTTCCCTCCCCCGTGATCCCCGGGTCAAGCCCGGGGAGGGGAGGGTTAGGGAGGGGGCGTTGCGGGCCAATGCGGTAGACCCGGATCGCCTGGGCGATGTTCTTGAACTGTTGATCGCCCAAATCGTCGAAGCCGAGCGGTAATCTGTTGCCGATCTGATCGCGGACGACGCCAGAGACGCAAATCCCGCCGGGCTCGGCCAGCCCTTCCAATCGGGCGGCGATGTTGACGCCATCGCCGAGCAGGTTGCCGCCGTCGATGATCACATCGCCGACATGGATGCCGATGCGGAACTGCATCGGCTCGGCCGCGCCTCTTTGCGCGTTGTCCCGCGCCACCGCCGCCTGGACCGCGACCGCACACGAAGCCGCGTCGATCGCGCTGGCGAAATCGGCAACGATGCTGTCGCCGGCGGTGGTGAAGATGCGCCCGCGATGCTCGGCGATCAGCCGATCGATCAGTTCCCGGCAGGATTTCAGCCGGGCGAAGGTTCCGGCCTCGTCCGCCCCCATCAGCCGGCTGTAGCCGGCGATATCGGCCGCGAAAATTGCCGCGAGCTTGCGTTCGACCGGCCGATCAGCGGTTTCTGCCGGCATCGCTGTCCCTGATCAGTAAGCCGCGCCCGGTCAATAGAGCCGGGTGCGGTAGCTGTCGGCGGTGGAGCGCTCGGATTCGGCGATCGACCTGCCGTCGCCGATCTGCTCGGCGATGATGCGGCCGAGCGAGGGGAAATCGGCTTGCGCGACCCGCTTGTCGGGGTTCCACAGATCGGAGCGGATCAGCGCCTTGCCGCAATGGAAATAGACCTCCTCGGCGGTCACGAGGATGCCGCTGCGCGGCACCTTGCCCTCGACCGCGCAGGGTTCGAGGAGGGCCGGGTCCGAGGTGATTCGGGCTTGCCCGTTGACCCGCAGCGTCTCGCGCAGGCCAGGCACGAAAAAGATCAGCCCGACCCCCGGGCACTCCAGCAGGTTGCCGATCGTGTCGACCCGGTTGTTGCCGAGCCGGTCGGGGATCAAGAGCGTCGTGTCGTCGAGCACATGGACAAAGCCCGGCATGTCGCCCTTGGGCGAGGCATCGACCCGGCCCGACGGATCGGCCGAGGCGACGACGACAAACGGCGACAGCGCGATGAACGCGCGCGAATGTTTTTCGAGGCGCGGCAGCTGCTTTTTGACCGCGCGCTCGCTTGGCGCGCCGTAAATCTCGCGGAGTTCCGCGATGTCGTCGATAATCTCCACCCTCGCCTCCTGTCGCAGTCCGCGCCTAGTATGCATCAGAGAGTCATCAACCTCCAGGCGGAGAAACGCGCGATGGGTGTTGTCGTGGTCCGTGAGGAACGCGCCGAGGGCGGGCATCTGGCGCGCGTCACGATCGACAACGCGGCAAAGCTCAACACGCTCAATCGCGCGCTGATGGTCGAGATCGTCGAAACCGTGCAAGAGCTTGAAGCGGATGCGGCATTGCGCCTCGTGATCCTTGGCGGGGCCGGCGAGCGGGCTTTTGTCGGCGGCGCCGATATCGAGGAGCTGGCCGGGCTCGACGAGGACAGCGCGCGCGAGTTCATCACGCTGGTGCACCGCTGTTGCGACGGGTTTCGCCGCCTCGCCGTGCCGGTCATCGCGCGGATCGACGGCTATGCGCTCGGCGCCGGGCTCGAACTCGCCGCCGCCTGCGATCTGCGGGTGGCGAGCGAGCGCGCGCAGTTTGCCATGCCCGAGGTCAGGGTCGGCATCCCGTCGGTCATCGAGGCGGCGCTGCTGCCGCAGCTGATCGGGCATGGCCGCGCCGGCCGGCTGCTGCTGACCGGCGAGACGATCGGCGCGGCCGAGGCGCTCCAATGGGGGCTCGTCGACGCGGTCGCGCCGCCGGCCGGGCTCGACGCGGCGGTCGAGCGCTTTGCCGTCGCGATCCTCGCCGGCGGTCCGCACGCGATGCGGTTGCAAAAGGCGCTGATCCGCGACTGGCAGGACCTCTCGACCAGCGCCGGAATCGCGCGCGGCATCGACGCGTTCGCCGAGGCTTACCGGACCGACGAGCCGCGTCGGATGGCGACGGCCCGGCTGGCCGAGATGCGGTCGCGTCGGCCCCAGGGCGACACAGGCCCGCGCTGATGCCGGCGAAAAATCCACGACCCGGGGGCGGACGGGGGCCGGGTCTGGCCGATATGGCCGGCGCGGCGCCGCATTATCACGGCCATCGCGAACGGCTGCGCCAGCGCCTGATCGAGGCCGGAGCGGAGAGCCTGCCCGATTACGAGCTGCTCGAAGTCTTGCTGTTCGCCAACGATTCGCGGCGCGACGTGAAGCCGCTGGCGAAGGCGCTGATCGACCGCTTCGGCGGTTTCCCCGAGGTGCTGAGCGCCAACGCCGACGCGCTGCGCGCCGCCGGGCTGCGCGAGCCGGCGGTCGCGGTCTTAAAATCGGTGCGCGAGGCGGCGCTGAGGCTCGGCAAGGCGGAATTGCGCGAGCGTTCGGTGCTCGGCTCGTGGGACCGGCTGATCGCCTATTGCAACGCGCATATCGCCTATGGCCAGGTCGAGGAGTTTCACCTCCTCTTTCTCGACCGCAAGAACGCGCTGATCGCGCATGAGCGCCAGCAGCGCGGCACCGTCGACCACACGCCGGTCTATACCCGCGAGGTCGTCAAGCGCGCGCTCGAACTCGGCGCCTCGGCGCTGATCCTGGTGCACAACCACCCCTCGGGCGACCCGACCCCGTCCAAGGCCGACATCGCGGTCACCACCGACATCGTCAAGGCGGCGGCGCCGCTCGGGATCACCGTGCACGACCATGTCATCGTCGGGCGCGGCCGCCATACCAGCCTGCGCGATCTTGGGCTTATCTAGGTAAAATGGCTGGTCCGCCACTTTCGACGCCACCGCCTTCGATTCCGCCGGTGCTGGACGCGCTGTTGCCGGCGCAGATGGCGCAGAAGGCCGAAAGCGTCGGCGTGCAGAAGACGCGGCTCGACACCTGGAGCCTGCTGACGCTGGCGGTGCTGGCGGGAGCCTTTATCGGCTTTGGCGCGATGTTCTCGACGATCGTCGTGGCCGGCGGCGAGGGCGTCATTCCCTATGGGCTGACCCGGCTGCTGGCTGGCATCGTGTTTTCGCTCGGCCTCGTTCTCGTGGTCGTCGGCGGCGCCGAGTTGTTCACCGGGAACAATCTGATGGTGATGGCCTGGGCCGGCGGTCAGGTCCGCGCGCACGAGGTGCTGCGCGCCTGGGCGCTGGTGTATGTCGGCAATCTGGTGGGGGCCGTCGCGACGGCGTGTCTGGTCTTCCTGGCCGGCGAGCACCTGCAGGGCGCCGGCAAGGTCGGCGCCGCGGCGCTGACCATCGCCCAGACCAAGGCGGCGCTGGATTTTATTCCGGCGCTGGTTCTCGGCATCCTCGGCAACGTACTCGTCTGTCTGGCGGTGTGGCTGTGCTACAGCGCGCGCACCACCGCCGACAAGATCCTCGCCATCGTCCCGCCGGTGTCGGCCTTCGTCGCGGCCGGGTTCGAGCACTCGGTCGCGAACATGTACCTCATCCCGTTCGGCCTGTTGGTCAAGCACGGCGCGGCGGCGTCGTTCTGGACGGCCGCCGGGACCAGCCCCGACGCCTTTCCGTCGGTGACGCTCGGCGGGCTCGCCGCCAACCTCGTGCCGGTGACGCTCGGCAACGTTATCGGCGGCGGCGTGTTGGTCGGCGCGGTTTACTGGTTCGTCTACCTGCGCGCCCGCTGAGAATTTGTGAATCTATCTGCGATTACGGGGACCGCCGCCGTGCGTCCTTCGAGACGCCCGCGTTGCGGGCTCCTCAGGATGAGGTTCTTTCTTACCGCCATCAAGGACATATCCTCATCCTGAGGAGGCGCAGAGCGCCGTCTCGAAGGACGCGCGATGGTATTGCAGCCGGTCTTTTTGGTTCGCTTGGATTGATTCACAAGCTCTGAGGATGACGCTTATCAATAAAGCACTATGCTTCTACTTTCCTGTCATACCGGCGAAGGCCGGTATCCATGGCAAAAATGGGTCCCGGCCTTCCCCACGGATCAAGTCCGTGGGCTGAAGGCCCACGGGACGACAAGATGGGTGGGAGGTCTCTTATCGATACCACTAGCAGGCCCACCGAACTGCCCGAATCGGGATCGACGACGTTATTCGGCGGCGGCGCGCGCGGGCATGTCGGCGGCTTCGGCGGGGGTGAAATAGCGGCGGCCGCTGGCGCGCTGGTTCTCGTAGATCGAGCCCTGGTGCTCGGCCGGGGGCAGGGGCATCCGCACCGGTACCGGAGCGAGGCGCGGTGCCAGGCTCGGCTCGCCGGCCAGCAATTGCGCGTTGAATTTGTCGATGCCCTCTTTCAGGCCGAGCAGCGGCCAGGCATCCGCCGCGCGGTATTGGTACAGCAGGAAGCGGCGCTCGCGGCCGGAGAAATTGGTCGCCGAGCCGTGTACCGCACGGACATGGTGAACCGTCACCGACCCCGCCGTTCCGTGGCACGGCAGCGCCCGCGATAAATCGAGGTCGGCCCCTTCTTGCGCCAAACGGGCCGGGTCCATCGCCCCGCAAAACCGGCCGTTCGGGCCGTGGTGATCCCAGATCGGCCCCCGGTGGCTGCCCGGCATCACCAGCATCGGGCCGTTCTCGGAATCGACATCGTCGAGCATGATCCCGACCGCGGCGAGATCGTCGTTGGTGTGCGGATAGAACGCCCAGTCCTGGTGCCATTCTACGGGCGCCCCGTAACCGGCCGACTTCATGTTGAGCTTGCCGGTGTCGAAGCGCACGCTGCCCCACAGATCCTTGAGGATCGCGACCACCTTCTGGTTACGGCTGGCGCGAAAATAGGCCGGGTCGTGCAGATGCGGCGCCTTCAGCCGGCGCACCCGCGGCGCCGCCGCGGAATGGCTATCCTCCAGATCGTAGATGTCGTCGTTGGCGCTGATCCCGGACGAGCGCGCGACAAATTCGTCGGTGACCCGGCGCAACTCGGCGATCTCGGCCGGCGAAAACACATCGGGCACGACAATGACGCCGTCCCGGTGATAGGCGGCGCGCTGTGCATCGGAAAGCAGGCTGGCACTCATCGGGCGGCTCCTCAGCTTTGCAAAATCGGTTCGCCGCGGATGTATTTGCCGCGGCAGAACATCAGGGTCGGCTTGTCGGTGTAGGCGAAGCGCTCGACGTGGCCGATGAAGATGATGTGGTCGCCGCCGTAATGGCGGAACTCGTTGCGGCATTCGAAATGCGCCGCCGAACCTATCAGCACCGGGGCGCCGCTTTCCGGGATGATGTGGTCGACATCGGCGAATTTGTCCTCGATCGATTTTGCGAAGCGGTTGGACAATTCGATCTGGTCGTAGGCGAGGATGTTGACGACGAAATGCGAGCTCTCCTGGAAGGCTGGCAGGCTGTTAGCGTAAAGCGAACTGCTCCACAGCACCAGTGGCGGGGTCAGCGACACCGAGGTGAAGGAGTTCGCGGTCATGCCGGTGATGTAGCCGCTCTTGGTCCGGGTCGTGATGATCGTCACGCCGGTGCCGAACGAGCCGAGCGCGTTGCGCAGCTCGCGGGGGTTGAAGCCCTCGGCCGACGTGCTGTGCACATCGGCGTGGTGGCTGCCCGGTATATCTCTTGACACGGTGCTTCCTCGACTTCGCGTTTACAGCGTCGCGTCGGCCGACAGGCCGAGCACGACGCGCCCATACATCGCGCCGTTGATGTCCCAGTTCAGGACGTAATGCGCGTTCGCGGCGTGCACGTCGCGGAACGCGCGCTGCAGCGGGTTTCTGGCATAGATCGCGCCGCCGCCGGTCGCGTGGAACAGCACATCGACCGCTCTGGTACACAGCGTCGCGGCATAGGCGCCGTCGCGCCGGTAGCGGGCGCGCTGCACGAGGCTCGGCACGGTGCCGGCGGCGACGAGCCGGGTCGCCTCCTCGCAATCGCTCAGCATCACCGCCTGCGCCGAGTCGGCGATCGCCGCCGCCTCGGCGAGGTGCACCTGGAGGGTCACGAAATCGGCGAGGTTGCGGCCGGTGTAATAGCTGGTGCGGGTGCGCGTCGTCTCGGCGAAATACTCGAGCGCGCCCTGCGCGATGCCGAGCGAGACGCCGGCGATGCAGAAGGCGAAGAGGCTGATCGCCGGCAACTGGTACAGCACCGCCGGGTTGACCTGGCTGCCGGGGTTGGGTCCGCCGGTCAGCTGATCGGAGGCGACGCTGCGGTAATCGGGAACGAAGACATCCTCGGCGGCGATGTCCTTGCTGCCGGTCCCGGCGAGCCCGATCACGTGCCAGGTGTCGATGATCGTGTAATCGCTCGCCGGCAGCAGGAACATGCGCGGCTGGCTGACGCCGGCCTCCTCGTCCTGGGCGATCGCGCCGACCAGGTTCCAGGCACACGGGTCGACGCCGCTCGAAAACGGCCAGCGCCCGCTGACGCGATAGCCGCCCTCGACCCGCCGGGCGCGGCCGCGCGGGAAGATCAGCGCCGAACCGATCAGATTGTCGGGCGACTCGCCCCAGATCTCGTCCTGCGCCTCTTTCGGCCACATGCCGAGCAGCCAGTGATGCGCCGCCAGATTGGCCAGCACCCAGGCGGTCGAGCCGCAGCCCCGCCCGATCACCGCGACCAATTCGACGATCGAGCGGAACGGCAATTCGCTGCCGCCGACCCGTCTTGGCTGCAGGATGCGGAAGAGGCCGGTGCGGTGGAGATCCTCGAGCGTGTCGTCGGGCAGCCGGCGCAATTCTTCGGTGCGGCCGGCGCGCTCGCGCAACACCGGCACGAGCGCCTCGGCGCGCGCCAAGAGCTCGGCGAAATCGGGGGGGCCGCCCTGGCTTTGCCGCGTCGGGTCGGGCATCTTGGCACCTCGTGTCTCGGCCGGCGGCGGCAAGAAGCCGGCGCGGCCGCTCACTCTACTCGCCGTGTCGCCGTTTGTCTGCGCCGCGGCGATCATCATAGGGTTGCGTCCGGCACGGCCGTGGGAGGGCGAGCGATGATCTACATGGTGGAAATGGATTTCCCGCATCCCGAGCGCGAAGCGGAATGGCATGATTGGTATCTCGCCCATATCCGTGTGCTGCTGACCGTGCCGGGGTTCCGCGCCTCGCAGCGCTTCAAGGCGATCGTCGATACGCCGGCGCCCTATCTGGCGCTGCACGAGGTCGCCTCGGCGACGCTGTTCGACAGCCCCGCCTATACCTCGCGCGGCGGGCCGGAATCGACCGGCGAATGGCGCTCGCTGCACACCAATTGGCGCCGCAACCTGCTCGACGGGCTGGAAAAAACTCCCGAGGTGCCCGCCGATTGCCATGTCGTCGTGCTGCGCGACGCGCGCGGCGCAGCATTGCCCGGCGGCCTCGCGGTCAATTGGCTGCGCAGCGTCGGGCTCGACCGCACGATCGAGGAATGCGGCCTCGCGGTCGTTGGCGACCCCGGACCGCTGCTCGACCTCGCCCGCCGCGACCCGCTTGTGTGCCTCTATCGCCCGATCAGCGGCAAGATCCATGAGCTGACCGCGAGCTGACCGCGAGTTGGTGCGATCGAAACAAAGGCGGCGCGCGTTTGATAGGCATCAGCCAGGGAGCGCAACATGGATCCATCGTCGCTGTACATCGTCTGCCCGCATTGCGACACGATCAACCGGGCGCCGCGCGCCAGGCTCGCCGGTGATGGCGGGTCAGGCGGCGGGTCCGGCGGGAAATGCGGCGAATGCCGCGAGGCGCTGTTCGACGGCCGCCCGGTAGCGCTCGATACCGCCCGCGTCGAGCGCCATCTCGCGAAAAGCGGCGTGCCGCTGCTCGTCGATTTCTGGGCGCCGTGGTGCGGCCCTTGCCGGGCCATGGCGCCGGAATTCGAACGCGCCGCCGCGTTGCTCGAACCCGCGATCCGGCTGGTCAAGATCAATGTCGACGAGGAACCGGCGCTCTCGGAGCGTTTTCAGGTGCGCAGCATCCCGACCCTGATGCTGGCCTTCGCCGGGCGCGAGCTGGCCCGCGCCGCCGGATCGCGCTCGGCGGCGCAGCTCGTCGAGTGGGCCCGCGCCGAGTTCAGCCGCGCCGCGACAGCCGCAAAGCAATAGCGGCCGGCGCCAGATCGGCGCACAATAATCAGGCAAGGCCGGGGGACGCCGGGAACGGCTGTCGCTAAACGGCGGCGCGGCGCAACGGGCGCCGGCGACCGAACAGAGCGAGGGGAACGCCATGGCAGATTACCGCCTGATCTCCGCCGATTCGCATGTCAGCGAGCCGCCCGATCTGTGGGTCGAGCGGGTCGCCAACAAACACCGCGAGCGCGCGCCGCGCCTCGTCCTCAACCCGCCGGGGCTGGAGGGCGCCTATTTCCTCTACGAAGGCTTCGCGCCGCACCCGATCGGGATCGGCCTGGGTGCCGGCAAGACCCCCGAGGAATTGGCCCAGTTCCTGACCAAGGCGACCTATGCCGATGCCCGTCCCGGCGGCTGGGACCCGGCCGAGCGGCTCAAGGACAACGCGCTCGACGGGGTCGAGGCCGACGTTCTCTATACGACGCTCGGCTTCCGCATCTTCTGGCTCCGCGACGCCAAGCTGCAGGCCGATTGCTTCCGCGTGTACAACGACTGGCTCGCCGAATATTGCGGCTATGCGCCGCGGCAAATGGCCGGGCTCGCGATGATCTCGCTGTACGACCCCAAAGCCGGCGCGGCCGAACTCGAACGCTGCGCCAAGATGGGCCTCAAGGGCGCGATGATCTGGTGCTCGCCGCCGGACGAGCAGCCCTACAGCTCCGATATATACGACCCGTTCTGGGGGGCTGCGCAGGAATTGCGCATGCCGCTGAGCCTCCACGCGATCACCGGCATGGGGATGGAGAGCCAGTGGAACTGGGGCGAGCGCTACATGCGCACGACCGTGATATCGCACGAGATCGAGCGCTCGTTCAGCGTCTTGATCTTCTCCGGGGTGCTCGACCGTTTTCCGAGCCTGCAGATCGTGTCGGCGGAAAACAACTGCGGCTGGCTACCCTATTATCTGCAGCGCATGGACCGCGTCGCCGAGCGTTCGCGCGTCGCCGCCGGCTTCACGATGAAGCTGAAGCCCAGCGAATATTTCCAGCGGCAGATGCATTGCACTTATATCGACGACTTTGTCGGCGTCGCCAACCGGCAGTTCATCGGCGTCGACCGGATGATGTGGTCGTCGGACTACCCGCACCAAGCCTCCTCCTGGCCGCATTCGCAGGAGATCGTCGCCCGAGACTTCGCCGAGGCGAGCGCGGAGGACCGCTTCAAAATCACCCGCGGCAACGTCGCCCGGCTCTACGGCTTCGACGCCTGAGGGCCTATCCGCCCTCAATTACCGACCCCGGGGACGAGCGCCAGGTTCACCTCGCGCCCGGCGGCGATGTTGATGCCGACGACGGCCCAGAAGCGGTCCGCTCTCGCGAGCAGCGGCCCGCCGCTGGTGCCGCGCGTTCCGGCGCAATCGTGAGTCACGAACCTGGCCTGGCCGGGGGCCGCGATGCCCGCCCGCGCGAGTCCCACCGGCGCGACCGCCACGACATGGCAGGCGAGATCGGCCATCAGCAATTGCGCGTGGTCCTGATTGTACCCGGCCAGCGCCACCGGCAAGCCCGCGGCGACCGCCCCGTCGAATAGCGCCAGCGGCGTCGTCGGCGCGTTGTCGGCGAGGTCAAGCCGCGCCCAGTCGGACGCTTGCGGAGTGCGCTTGGCGCCATCGAAGCCGGAGCCCACGACGATGCGGGTCACCGCGCTGTGCCAGCGATAGCCCCCACTCCGATAGCCGAGCAACACATGCAGCGACACCGGCCGCAGCAGCGCTCCGGTGCGCCGGTTGTAGAGGCAATGCGCCGCGGTCAGCACCACGGACGGCGCGATCAGCACGCCGGTGCAGCGCCCGCCGGTATTGGTCTGCACCTTGGCGATGGCATTCCACGGCGCCGCGTTGGGGTCGACCGCGACCCGTCGATCGTCGGCCCGGGCGGCTGTTGCCACCATCGCAAGAGCGAGGACGAGGGCGGTGGCGGTGACCCTCCTCAATGCAGCTTCTTGATCAGGCGCTCGGCGATGAAACGGTCGAAGCGCGCGAGCCAGTAATCGCGAATCGCGTCGCGTTCGAGAAAGGGATCGTGCTTCGACTGGGGCAACTCGACCAGCGTGCAATCGCCGAGCAGCCCGGCGGCCCGGCGCTGCGCCGCGCCCGACACGACGACCTCACGCTCGGGCCGGCCGAGCAGGATGGGCGTATCGATGGCGGCCAGAAATTCGGGTTTGGAAATGCGCGCGACGAGACCGAGCGCGCTGTCGACCCAGCCATAGGTCGCCTCGTCGAGACGCAGCCCCGGATCGACCGAAAACCACGCATGACGCAGCCGGCAGCGCTCGGAATCGGTGGTGACGCGGCTAAGTTCGGGGGTCGGGATGCGGTCGGCCCGCCATTTCCGGGCGCCGGGGATGAAGCAATGGCCGAACCCGGCCGCACGCGCCGGGCGCGTGATGCAGCGCAACAGCGTCGGCGGCACCCGGCCGGTGCGCAGCCCGACCATCGGCGAGGACAGGACCGCCGCCGCAAACAGGTCAGGGTGCTGGCGCAGGCACAGCAGCGCGATTGCCCCGCCCATCGAATGCGCCACAAGGAGGCCGGGCAGGCGGCGGCTCAAACGGCCCGCCGCGAAGGCGGCGAGGTCCTCGGCGTCGCGGGCGAAATTGCGGGCGCGGGGCCGGGTCGGCAGGCGCCGGGGCCGAGCGGAGCCGCCCTGGCCGCGCCAATCGAGGCACCACACCGCGATGCCGCGGGCCGCCAGATCGCGCACCGTCTCGAACTGCTTCTCGATGAATTCGCCAAAGCCGCCGACCATCACGCATTCGGCGACGGCGTTGCGAACCGGCAAATGGCCCCAGCGCAAGACCGCGCCATCGGCCGCCGCGAACCGGCCCCAGACGAATCCGGGCGGCGCCAGAAAGCGTTCCGCGAGCGCCGGATGACGCATCGACCCGCCAACAGGCCAAGCCGGCGATAGGCCGTCTGGCGATATGCTGTCTGGCAACCGCAACTCCCTACTGGTGGAAACCGGAGGCGCCCGTCGCGACATGCCTCTCCGGACGCCGCGATTGCTATTAGTCGGAAAAAATGGCCGGGATGGGGCAGTTTCAGCGGCAAAATGCCGCTACCGGCGGCCCGCAAGGCGTCAGGGTCGGGTTGCTGATGCGACGCGCAATCAGGCGCCGCGGCTTGGCCAGCAGGTCCTGGTGCTGCCGGAGGGGATTGAACCCGCGACCTCCCCCTTACCAAGGGGGTGCTCTACCACTGAGCTACGGCAGCTTGAGGACTGCCGGGAATACACGAGGCCCCGCCGCTTGGCAAGGCGACCCGCTCGCAACCCCTGGCAACCCTTCGGTCGCGTCGGAGACGAAAGCGCGGCAAGCCGGTTGACTATTGGCGGGTCTGTTCGCGTACCGGAACCCACGGGGGCTCGATAGTGTTTCTGCATAGGCTTTCGGCTGCTGTCGGTCAATCGTCCGGCGCCGGCCTCCGCATTCGATGAAATCTGGTTGATGACTGGAATTAAATTAAGTAACGGGATCCCTAAATCACTTTTATGACCTCCTGATTGCTCCGATCGAGCGGGCAGAGTCTTGTACGTTAGTCTTTCCGCGGATGAGGAGTGGGGAATGGTGTGGCGGGGCTCGACGATTGATCCGACGGCGGATGTGGCCGCCGCCTCAGTACTCGATGCGTTCGATGGCGCGCGCCGGGCCGGCTTGGCTTCGGTCGATTGCTATCGCGCGGGGGTCGAGGCATGGCGGCGAACCCATCCGGACCAGTCGGCCGAATACACCGCCAAGCAGGCGGTCGCGGTCATTCTTGCCGCCAAGATCAGCCTGCGCGTCGATGAATAGAGAAAACTCAGCTACGGTATCGACGAGCAATTGCCCGAGGAGCATTGCCCGAGGAGCAATTGATCGTAGCCCGAGGCGGACGATGTGATCGAGCGATGACCGATGCACCCCGCCCGAGCGGCGGCAAACGGATCGAGCAGGCCGCGCGCGACGATCGTCTCGCTCGGGCGCTGCGTGACAATTTGCGGCGCCGCAAGGAGCAGGCGCGCGCCAGGACGTCGGGTTCCGCCGGCTTGGCAGCGGATCAGGCAGCCGGGGAGGCGCCTGGCGAATGCTCTCCTAACCTGCCCGCTTGAGCCGCGCCGGCGTCTCCCTTAAAAGCAACCGGCACGATGCAGGGCGGCTGTAGCCTCTCTGGTTAGGCCGGTAGTCGCCACTGGCAGCCGCCAACTGGCAATCGCCACCGACAGTCGCCGCCAGCTGTCGCCACTGCCCGGAGCCTGAGATGGACAGAATTGTGATCCGCGGGGGCGTGCCGCTCGCCGGCACGGTCACTATTGGGGGCGCCAAGAACGCCGCGCTGCCGCTATTGGCGGCCAGCCTGTTGAGCGCCGAGCCGCTTGTTTTGGCGAACATTCCGGATCTTGCCGACATCACGACGATGGCGAATCTGCTGGTGCAGCATGGCGTCGCCATTACGATACCGGCCGAATTGGCCTCGGGCGCTCGTGGAGGGCGCGGTCGCGTGCTCGAATTGTCGGCCCGCCACATCACCTCAACGACCGCACCCTACGATCTCGTCCGCAAGATGCGGGCGTCGGTGCTGGTGCTGGGGCCGCTCGTCGCGCGCTGTGGGCGCGGCCGCGTGTCGCTGCCCGGCGGCTGCGCGATCGGAACCCGCCCGGTCGATCTTCACATCGAGGGATTGCGGCGCCTCGGCGCCGAGGTCGAGCTGAACGAGGGCTATATCGAGGCGCGCGCCCCAAAAGGCCTGCGCGGCGCCGAGATCGTGTTTCCCTGCGTCTCGGTCGGGGCCACCGAGAATTTGCTGATGGCCGCCACTCTCGCCGCCGGCGAGACCGTGCTGATCAACGCGGCCCGCGAGCCCGAGATCACCGATCTCGCACATTGCCTCGTCGCGATGGGCGCGCGGATCGAGGGCATCGGCAGCGACCGTCTGACGATCCGCGGCGTCACCAGCCTGCACGCGGCGCGGCACCGCGTCATTCCCGACCGGATCGAGACCGGCACCTATATGATGGCCGCCGCCGCGACCGGGGGCGAGGTGCGGCTCGAGGGCGCCCGGCTCGATCATGTCGAGGCGGTGCGCCGCATCCTCGACGCCGCCGGGGTCTGTGTGACCGAAGCGGCGGACGGGGGGCCAGAGGGGGCGATCCTCGTGCGCCGGCGCAACGGCCGCCTCGCCGGGGTCGATGTCATGACCGAGCCCTATCCCGGCTTCCCGACCGATATGCAGGCGCAAATCATGGCGCTGATGGCGATCGCCGAGGGCGCCTCGATGATCACCGAGACGATCTTCGAGAACCGCTTCATGCACGTGCCGGAGCTGGCCCGCATGGGCGCCAACATCACCGTGCACGGCGCGTCGGCGCTGGTGCGCGGCGTGCCGCGGTTGACCGGCGCGCCGGTCATGGCGACCGATCTGCGCGCCTCGGTATCGCTGGTGCTGGCCGGCCTCGTCGCGGACGGGGAGACCACCGTCAACCGGGTCTACCATCTCGATCGCGGTTATGAACGGATCGAGGACAAGCTGTCGGCCTGCGGCGCCCGTATCGAGAGGCTGCGCGGCTGATGCTCAAGGGGGCGCCGACCGAGCCGGTCTCCGCTGATTCCGGGCTGACCGGGACGGAGTTGCGGCTGCGCGCCGAGGATGCCGAAGACCTTGCGGTCATTTCCGCCTGCGTGCAGGACGCGCTCGTCGCGGTGCGCGACCTCGCCTACGATCGCGATGCGCGAACATTCGTGCTGGTCACGAACCGCTTCCGCTGGGAGGGCTGCGGCAGCGCGGCGGGGGACGGCGCGACGTTCGAGCGAACGCTGTGCGGGATCGCGTTCGATATGGTCGAAGCGGTGGCGTATCGCGGCTTTCAGCGCGGCGAGGAGGACCGTATCCTGTCCCTATTGGCGATCCAGCCGGTTGCCGGACAACCCGCCGGGGCGGACCTCGCGGGGATCAGCTCGGCCAACACGATGCCGAATGCCGCGATAATCGATATCGAATTTGCCGGAGGGGTCACGATCCGGCTCTCCACCTCGGCGATCCGCGTTCGCGCCCGCGATTTCGGCGAGCCCTGGCCGACCGCGTGGCGGCCCGCCCATTCGCTGGACGAGCCGGCGCTGGATCAGCCGGAATGACCGCGCCCGGCTCCAAGACCGAGGCTGGCGACGAGCCCCTGGTTATGGCGCTGCCCAACGGTCGCATCCTCGGCGAGGTGATGCCGCTGTTGCGTCGCATCGGCATCGATCCCGAACCGGCCTTTGTCGATCCGAGCAGCCGCCAGCTGCGTTTTGCCACCTCGGACCCGGGCCTCGACCTGATCCGCGTCCGCAGCTTCGATGTCGCCACCTTCGTCGCCTTCGGCGCGGCCCAGCTCGGGGTCGCCGGCAACGACGTGCTGATGGAATTCGACTATTCCGAGATTTATGCGCCGCTCGACCTTGATGTCGGGCATTGCCACATGGCCGTCGCGGCGCCGGCGGACTGGGCGGTTCACGAGGACCCGCGCAGCTGGAGCCATCTGCGCGTCGCGACCAAATATCCCGAGATCACCCGCCGCCATTTCGCCGCCCGCGGCGTCCAGGCCGAATGCATCAAGTTGAACGGCGCGATCGAGCTGGCGCCGCTGCTCGGGCTGTGCCGGCATATCGTCGATTTGGTGCAGACCGGGGCGACCCTGAAGGCCAACGGCCTGGTAGAAATCGAGCTTATTGCCGAGATCAGCTCGCGCCTGATCGTCAACCGTCCGTCGCTAAAGACGCGCCCCGAACAGGTCGGACGCTGGATCGAGCGCTTCCGCGCGGCAACCCACGACGCGGCCCCGCAGCGACCGCGGATCGCAGCGGGGCATTAGCAGCCACCGCGGCGAGGCATTGTGCAGCTTCGCCGCGCGCGGCAAATGCGTTAGCATTCGACATGAGCGCGACCTTGATCCCTCCCGAACTGCTCGACTCCGTCGTCGCTCACTTCCGACCACAGCGCGTCATTGTGTTCGGGTCGGTTGCGCGTGGCGAGGCAGGGGCCGACAGCGATATAGACCTGCTGGTCGTCGTCGACGACGATACTCCGAAGGAGGCCTTCAGCGCGCAGTCGGTCTATCAAGCCAGGCGGGACTACCACCAAGCCGTCGACATCCTTCCTTGCCGCGCCTCCATTCTGAAAGCGCGCGCCCAAGCCAAGGGGTCGTTTGCCGATTTCGTGCTGCGCGAGGGGGTAACCGTGTATGAGCGGAGGTGAGCCCCCGCCGCTGGTCCAATGGCGCGAGGCACTTCGCTGGCTTGCTAACGCCGCCGAGGATCAGCGCATCGCGCATTTCATCGCCGCGGAAGAGGGGGTTCTCGGCGGCACCGCTTTTCACGTCCAGCAGGCAACAGAGAAGATCCTGAAGGCATTGCTGGTAGCAGCCGCGGTCGATCTCCGCAGGACCCATGACATCGCAGAACTGGCCTCCCTGGCGCACCGGCATTGGCCTGATGTGGTTCCATTGCCCTTCCCGCTTGCCCGGACAAGCCTTTGGTACGTGAGCAGCCGCTATCCCGGCATTGACGATGTCTTGCCGGATGCGCGTGAGGTCGCCGTAGCGTTGAATCAGGTAAATGCGCTGATGGAAGCCGTCATGCGTCTGGTGCCCCCCATGTTTCGGGCGGAAGCATAATATTCCCTATGCCCCTCACCCTCACCACCCGCGATCCCGGCTTTGAGGCGGCGTTCCGCGCGCTGCTGGCGGCGAAGCGCGAGAGCGCGGACGATGTCGACGATACCGTTGCGGCGATCGTCGATGATGTGGCGGCGCGCGGCGATGCGGCGCTCGTCGAATACACCAACCGCTTCGACCGGGTGTCCTTAAGCGCCGCCGCCCTGCGCCTCACGCCCGCGCAGATTGCCGCCGGCGCGGATCTGGCGCCGCCCGAGACCGTCGCGGCGCTGCGCCTTGCCGCCGATCGTATCGAGAGTTTCCACCGGCGCCAGCTGCCCGCTGGCATCGATTATATCGATGCCGCCGGGGTGCGCCTCGGCCAAAGCTGGCGCCCGATTGCCGCCGCCGGGCTCTATGTGCCGGGCGGCACGGCGGCCTATCCCTCCTCGGTGCTGATGAATGCGATCCCGGCCCAGGTCGCCGGGGTCGAGCGGCTGGTGATGACGGTGCCGGCGCCGGATGGAATTCTCAGCCCGCTCGTGCTGGCCGCCGCCCGGATGCTCGGGATCGACGAGATCTATCGCATCGGCGGGGCGCAGGCCGTCGCCGCGCTCGCCTACGGCACCGCGACGATTCCGGCGGTCGACAAGATCGTCGGTCCGGGCAACGCCTATGTCGCGGCGGCCAAGCGGCGCGTCTTTGGCCGGGTCGGCATCGACATGATCGCCGGCCCCTCCGAAATCCTGATCGTCGCCGACCGCGACAACGATCCCGCCTGGATCGCCGCCGATCTGTTGTCGCAGGCCGAGCACGACACCGCCGCCCAGGCGATCCTGATCGCCGACGATGCCGGTTTCGCCGAAGCGGTCGGCCGGGCGGTCGAGCGCCACCTCGAGCGCCTGCCGCGCGCCGGGATCGCGCGCGCGAGTTGGCAGCGCAACGGCGCGATGATCCTGGTCGCCGATTGGGACGAGGCCGTCCCGCTGATCGACCGCATCGCCCCCGAGCATCTCGAACTGGCGATCGACAATCCCGACGCGGTCGCGCGGCTTGTGCGCCATGCCGGAGCGATTTTCCTCGGCCGCTACACGCCGGAGGCGATCGGCGACTATATCGCCGGCCCCAACCATGTGCTGCCGACGGCGCGCAGCGCGCGCTTTGCCTCGGGGCTCGGCGTCATCGACTTCATGAAGCGCACCACCTTTGTCGGCTGCGACGCGACGAGCCTCGCGGCGCTCGCTCCGGCCGCGATCCGGCTCGCCGAGGCCGAGGGTCTCGACGCGCATGCCCTGTCGCTGGCGCTGCGGCTCGGCCGGCCATGACGACCGCGTCGGACGACGCGCAACTGCGCATCGCCGCGATCACCCTTGATGAGCGCACCGTGCTGCGGCGCAGCGCCGTCATCGAGCACGAACGCGCCACCGCGATTACCGACCTGCTCAAGGACAATTGCTTCGCCCCCCATTCCGGCCGCGCCGGGCCGTTTGATGTGCATCTCGCGGTCGCCGAGAACCGGCTGTCGCTGGCGATCCGCAGTCAGGCGGACGAGTCGAGCGAGACGATCGTGCTGCCGCTCGCGCCGTTCCGCCGCATCGTCAAGGATTATTTCCTGGTCTGCGAGACCTATCACGACGCGATCCGCGGCAAGAGCCTCGTACAGGTCGAGGCCATCGATGTCGGGCGGCGCTCGCTGCACGACGAGGGTGCGGCGCTGCTGATCGAGCGCCTCGCCGACAAAGCGGCGATCGATCACGCCACCGCGCGCCGGTTGTTCACGCTGATCTGCGTCCTCCATTTGCGCGCCTGAGCGAGCGATGCAGATTCTGGTGCTGGCCTCCGCGTCGCCCCGCCGGCTCGACCTGCTGCGCCAGATCGGCATCGTCCCCGACCGGGTTGATCCGGCCGATATCGACGAGACTCCGGCTCGCGACGAATTGCCGCCGGGCCATGTCGTTCGGCTCGCCGAAGCGAAGGCTCGCGTGGTCCAGTCGCGCCATCCCGGCGCCTACATCCTCGCCGCCGACACGGTGGTCGCCTGCGGCCGCCGCATCCTGCCCAAGCCCGAGGATCAGGCCACGGCGCGGTCCTGCCTGACGCTGCTGTCCGGCCGCCGCCACCGCGTCTATGGCGGGATCGCGGTGATCACGCCGGAAGGGGAGATCACGATCCGTCGGGTGGTCAGCCAAGTCGCCTTCAAGCGCCTCAGCGACAGCGAGCTCGACGCCTATCTCGCGAGCGGCGAGTGGCGCGGCAAGGCCGGCGGCTATGCGATCCAGGGCGGGGCTGCCGCGCTCATTCCGTGGATCGCCGGCTCCTACACCAATGTCGTCGGCCTGCCGCTGTTCGAGACGGCGCAGCTGCTCGCCGGCCGCGGCTACCGGTTTCGGTGGCAAGCGAGCTGCTGATCGGCGTCGGCCCCGGCGAGTGGCGCGCCGCGTGGCTGGAGGACGGGGTCGCCGTCGAGCTTTACGTCGAGCGCGGCGATACATGCCCGGTCGGCAGCCTCCATCTCGGCCGGGTCGTCCGCCGGGTCGCCGGGCTCGATGCGACACTCGTCGATATCGGCGAGGAGCGGCCGGGGTTTCTGCCGCTACGACCGCGCGGCGCGGACGCTCCGCGCCTCGACGAGGGCGCCCGTGTCATGGTGCGGGTGAGCCGCGAGGCGCAGCGCGGCAAGGGCGCGCGGCTGTCGACCCAACTCAGCCTCCGCGGCGAGGCCGATGCCGTCGACATTGCGGAGCGTGCGGCTGGCCTCGATCCGCCGGCCCAGCTCGATCCCGCACCGGGCTTCGCGGCTGCGCTTGCGCTGCGTCTGCCGGGTGTGCCGGAGCGGGTGCTCGCCGACGATGCCGCCGTGCTGCGCGAATTGCGCGACGCCTTTCCGGCGGGCGAGATCGCCCACCGCGCCGCCGCTGACTGGCCGATCGATCTCGATACGCTGTTCGAGTCGGCGTTGGCGCCGACCCTGGCGCTCCCCGGCGGCGGTGCGATCCATTTCGAGGACTGCCGCGCCGCG
Source organism: Rhizobium sp. Q54 (assembly GCA_945861155.1). Taxonomy (GTDB): domain Bacteria; phylum Pseudomonadota; class Alphaproteobacteria; order ATCC43930; family CGMCC-115725; genus DATARH01. Next base: position 67,103 of record CAMATN010000001.1, on the reverse strand, counting down.
CTGCTGATCGATGTCGATACCGGAACCCCGGACAGCGGATCGGCCGGGCGCGCGGCTCTGGCCGTCAACCTCGCCGCCGCGACCGTGATCGCGCGGCAGTTGCGGCTGCGTCAGCTCGGGGGCGGGATCGTCATCGATTTTGCCGCGCTCGATGGCCGGGGTCCGCGTGAGCGGGTGCGCCAGGCCGTTGCCACTGCTATCGCCGGCGACCCGGCAGTGCCGCTGGTGCTCGGCTGGACCCGGCTCGGCCATCTGGAGATCGTGCGCCCGCGCCGCGGCCGGCCGCTTGGCGACGCGATGCTCGAACCCTCTGGCATGCGAAAAAGCGCTACCGCCCTGGCCTTTGACGCGTTGCGCGCGCTCTATCGCGAAGCCCGCGCCCGCCCGGCCGCGAATTGGCGGCTCGTCGTCTCGCCCGGGATCGCCGCGGCGCTGCGCGGATCGGCGGCAAAGGGGCTGCGGGCGCTTGAAGCCCGGCTTGGCCGCTCGGTTATGATCGATGTCGCTCCCGGCCACGATGCCGACGCTTTTGACATTGTCGCGCGGTGAGACGATATCGAGGGCATGGCAAAATCCGACCCCGTGATCCCGATGCCGACCGGCCCGACGCAGACCGGGGGGCGCCGCTGCCCGGTCTGCGGCAAGCCGGCGACCGCGCGGCACAACTCGTTCTGCTCGGCGCGCTGCGCCAATATCGATCTTGGCCGCTGGCTCAAGGGCAATTACAGCATCCCCACCGACGAGACGCCGGAAGACGCCGCCGAAGGCGACGAGCGCTAGACTAGTCTCGTGCCGGGTTATCGCCGCGCAGCCGCGCGCGTCTTGACTTGTTCCGGCGGCGGCGACACCGTCGGCGCGGCATCGGCGTTGCCGGCGCGGGCGATCTTGACGAGGGCTTGCAGCAGCCGTGCGACCCCGGCGAGGCGTTCAGCCGAATCGTCCCAGTTGCGCAGGTAGACGAGCTTTTGGTCGGGACGCAAGCGCAGCGTGCCGGCGTGTTTCTGGATCAGCTCGACGAGCCCGGCCGGGTTGGCGAAGCGGTTGCCGCGCAAGGTCACGACCGCGCCCTTGGGGCCGGCCTCGACCCGCTCGATGCCGGCGTCGCGGCACCAGCGCTTGATCGCGATGATCTGCAACAGATTCTCGACCTCGGCCGGCAACGGGCCGAAGCGGTCGATCAGTTCGGCGCCAAAGGCATCGCGCTCGCGCCGGCTGGCAAGCTGGGCAACGCGCCGGTAGAGGCCGAGCCGCACCCCAAGATCGGCGACGTAGGCCTCCGGGATCAGCACCGGCGTGCCGATCGTGATCTGCGGGCTCCACTCCTCGGCGGCGGGCTCGCCATTTGCCGCGTCGATCTTGGCCGCGGCCACCGCCTCTTCGAGCATGTGTTGATAGAGTTCGATCCCGACCTCGCGAATATGGCCGGATTGCTCGTCGCCCAACAAATTCCCGGCCCCGCGGATGTCGAGATCGTGGCTCGCCAGCTGGAAGCCGGCGCCCAGAGTATCCAGCGTCTGCATGACTTCGAGCCGGCGCAGCGCGGTCGGCGCCAGCTTCTTCTTCTCCGGCAGCGTCAGGTAGCAATAGGCGCGCACCTTGCTGCGTCCGATGCGGCCGCGCAGCTGATAGAGCTGGGCCAGCCCGAACATGTCGGAACGATGCACGATCAGCGTGTTGGCGCTCGGAATGTCGAGCCCCGATTCGATGATGTTGGTCGACAGCAACAGATCATAGGCGCGCTCGTCGAACGCGGTCATCACGGTTTCGAGCTCGCTCGGCGCCATCCTTCCATGCGCCATTGCGACGCGGATCTCGGGCACCATCTTGCGCAATTCCTCGCGCACCTCGTCGAGGTCGGCGATGCGCGGCGCGACATAGAACACCTGCCCGCCGCGGTCGCGCTCGCGCAGGATCGCCTCGCGCACGACGACCGGGTCGAACGGGGTGATAAAGGTGCGCACCGCGAGACGGTCGACCGGCGGGGTGGCGATGATGCTCATCTCGCGCACCCCGGAGAGGGCGAGCTGCAAGGTGCGCGGGATCGGGGTCGCGGTCAGGGTCAGCACATGCACATCGGTTTTGAGCTGCTTCAGCCGCTCCTTCTGGGCAACCCCGAAATGTTGCTCCTCGTCGACGATGACCAGCCCGAGGCGGGCAAAGCGCACGTCCTTGGCGAGCAGCGCGTGGGTGCCGATCACGATCTCGATGCGGCCCTCCGCGAGTTCGGTCTTGGTCTGCTTCGCGTCCTTGGGCGCGACGAGGCGCGACAATTGCGCGATATTGACCGGCAGCCCGGCAAAGCGCTGGCTGAAGCTGCGGTAATGCTGTCGCGCGAGCAGCGTCGTCGGCACGATGACCGCGACCTGCGCCCCGGCGAAGGCGGCGATAAAGGCGGCGCGCAACGCGACCTCGGTCTTGCCGAAGCCGACATCGCCGCAGATCAGCCGGTCCATCGGCTTGCCGGCGGCCAAATCGCCCAGTGTGTCCTCGATCGCGCGCAGCTGGTCCTCGGTCTCGGGATAGGGAAAGCGGGCGGCGAATTCCTCGTAAAGGCCCTCGGGCGGCGTCAGGGTTTCGCCCGGGCGCAGCTGGCGCTCGGCGGCGATGCGGATCAATTCGCCGGCGATCTCGCGGATGCGCTGCTTGACCCGCGCCTTGCGCGATTGCCAGCCGACGCCGCCGAGCCGGTCGAGCTGCGCCCCGGCCTCCTCGGAGCCGAACCGCGACAAGACCTCGATATTCTCGACCGGCACGAACAGCCGGTCGTCGCCGGCATAGAGCACCTTCAGGCAATCGTGCGGCGCGCCGGCGACATCGATCGTCTCGAGCGCCTCATAGCGGCCGATGCCGTGCTCGGCATGGACAACGAGGTCGCCGGGCGAGAGGCTGGCCGCCTCGGTGATGAAATCGTCGAGGCTGCGGCGGCGGCGCGGCGTGCGGGAGAGCCGGTCGCCGAGGATGTCCTGCTCGCCGAGCAGCACCAAATCGTCCGTCGTAAAGCCCTGCTCGACCGGCAGGATCGCGAGGCCCACCGTCTGTTTCGGCAGCCTGGCGAGGGCTTTGGCGTCGGCGATCCGGCGCAGTTCGCCAAGGCCGCGCTCGCGCAACACCGTCGCGAGCCGGTCGGCCGAGCCCTCGCTATAGGCGGCGATCACAGCGCGCCTTCCGGCGTTCTGCTCGGCCGTCAGATAGTCGCGCACCGCCTCGAACAGGTTGATCTTCGGGTCGGCGCGCTCGGCGGCGAAACTCTTGACCGGCCGGGCGCCGGCGTCGGCCGCGTCGGCAAGCTCTCGCGCTTGCGGACGACCCCCACCCTGCCCTCCCCCGCTCGCGGGGGAGGGTAAGGGAGGAGGCAGCGTGATGGTTACCACAGTGCTCCGCTGCGCCCCCTCCCCCGCAAGCGGGGGAGGGTTGGGGTGGGGGTTGTCTTCCGGTACCCCAAAGGGCGACAACTGGACAATGGCGCGACCGCTGAGCGCCTTCTGCCATTCGGTCTCGTCGAGGAACATCTGCTCCGGCTTGACCGGGCGGTAGAGCGGAGCCGTGCCGCGCCCAGTGGAGTTCCCTTGGCCGGTCATGTCGCGCCGCGCGCCGTAAAAATCGGCGATCGATTCGAGCCGGTGGGCGCGCGCCTCCGCGGACTGGTAGTCGAACGACACCGCCGCGCCGGGGAGATAATCGAACAGCGTCTCCAGCGTCTCGTAGTAGAACGGCAGCCAATGTTCCATGCCGGCTTGGCGACGTCCGGCGCTGACCGATTCGTAGAGCGGGTCGTCGGTTCCGACCGCACCGAAGGCCTCGCGATAGCGCGAGCGGAAGCGGTGGATCGCCCCGTCGTCGAGCAGAACCTCGCTGACCGGCCGCAGCACGAAGCCGTCGAGCGGCCCGGTCGAGCGCTGGCTCAGCGGATCGAAGCTGCGCAGGCTTTCGAGCGCGTCGCCGAAAAAATCGAGGCGGATCGGCGCCGCCGCACCGGCCGGATAGAGGTCCACAATGCCGCCGCGCACCGCGAATTCGCCCGGCTCGCGCACTGTATCGGTGCGGAAATACCCGTTGTTGCGGAAAAAGCTCTGCAGCCGATCGAGCGGGATGCGGCCGCCGGTCCCCAGGCTCAGCACGCGCCCGTCGAACAGCTTGCGCGGCGGAATGCGCTGCACCAGCGCGTTGACCGTCGTCAGCACGACGAGCGGGCCGGCCGCGCCATCTTTCGCGAGCCGGGCCCCCGCCAGCCGGACCTCCGCCAGCCGGGTCAGCGTGTCGATGCGCCGGCTGGTAATCTCGGTATTGGGCGAGACGCGGTCATAGGGCAGGCAATCCCAGGCCGGAAAGGTCAAGACGTTGAGCCCGGGATGGAAAAACCCGAGCGCCGCGACAAACCGCGCCATGCGCCCGTCGTCGCGGCAGACATGCAGCCAGGTCGCAACCCCACCCTTACCGACAAACCCGCCGATCGTCGCGGCATCGTTCCCCTCGGGCGCGCCGAACAGCGTGACGGCACGGGGATGTTCGACAAGCGAACGGGCGAGGTTGGAGAGGGGCTTCATGTCGCGCGCGGCCGGTAGCGGAACGCGAGCAGCAGCCGGGTCACGTCGGTGTCGTATTCGGGCGGCGGCGCGGTGCGGCGGGTGATCCAGTCGAACAGATCGGCATCGGGGCAGGCGAGCAGCTTTTCGTAATCGTCGAGCCCCCTATCGTCGAACCCGGCGAGGTACGCCTCGGCGAACGAACCGAGGATCAGATCGGCCTCGCGGGTGCCGCGGTGCCACGAGCGGAACAGCATGCGCTTGCGGCGAATATCGGTCGGGGTTTCTATCGGTGAGGCTGGTGGTGAGGCTGGCATGGCTACACGGATATAGCCATGCTGAGCCGGCCCGTCAGCCGCCATCGTCTGCAAATCACGCCCTAGCGCCATGCGTCCCGCTCTCCTCGACAGGCTGTTCGCGCCGGCGACGGTGCTGCCCGGCATCGGGCCGCAGCTCGGCCGGTTGATCGAGCGAGCCGCCGGCCCGCTCGTTGTCGATCTGTTGTGGCACCTGCCGGCGGGGCTCGTCGACCGCCGCGCGGCGCCGCCGATCGGTGCGCTCAACCCGCGCGACTGGCCCGATGCGATCGTCACCGTCAAGGCCACCGTCGAGCGCCACCAGCCCGGCTTTGGCCGTCGCCCGTCGCGCGTCGTGTGCGGCGACGGCACCGGCACGCTGACCCTCGTCTATTTCAACGTCAAGGGCGAGCAGCTGTTGCGGCTGCTGCCGATCGGCGCCGAGCGGATCATCAGCGGCCGGGTCGAGTATTACGGCGGGGCGCCGCAGATGGCCCACCCCGACCACGTCGTCGCACCCGACCTGGCCGACCAGGTCCGGGCGATCGAGCCGGTCTATCCGCTGACCGCGGGGCTTTCCTCGCGCATCGTGGCGAAGGCCGTCGCGGCGGCGCTGGGGCGAGCGCCGGAGGTCCCGGAATGGCTCGACCCGGCATGGCGGGCGCGCCGGCGCTGGCCGGGATGGGGAGAGGCGCTCGCCGCCGCACACGCGCCCCAGAGCGAGGCCGATCTGGCGCCCGCGAGCCCGGCGCGCGAGCGCCTGGCCTATGACGAGATCCTGGCGAGCCAGCTCGCGGTGGCGCTGGTGCGCGCCCGCCGCCGCAGCCGTCGCGGCCGCATCCTCGCCGGCACCGGCGCGTTGCAGAGCCGGGCGGAGGCTGAGTTCGGCTTCGCGCTGACCGGCAGCCAGCGCCAGGCGGTCGCCGAGATTGCCGGCGACATGATGGCGCCGCGCCGGATGATGCGGCTGTTGCAGGGCGATGTCGGCAGCGGCAAGACCGTGGTCGCGCTGGTCGCGATGCTGATCGCGGTCGAGAGCGGCGCCCAGGCGGCGCTGCTGGCGCCGACCGAAATGCTGGCGCGACAGCACCACCAGGTGCTGCAACGCCTGGCCGCGCCGGCCGGGGTCGAAATCGGCCTGTTGACCGGCCGCGAGAAGGGGCGCGCGCGCGATTCGATGCTGGCGAGCCTCGCCTCGGGGCTGACCCCGGTTGTCGTGGGCACGCACGCGCTGGTGCAGCCGGATGTTGCGTTCCGCGACCTCGGCCTCGCGGTCATCGACGAGCAGCATCGCTTCGGGGTCGAGCAGCGGCTGGCCTTGACGGCCAAGGGCCAGGATTGCGACACGCTGCTGATGAGCGCGACCCCGATCCCGCGCACGCTGATGATGACCGCCTATGGCGATCTCGACGTCTCGCGCCTGGTTGAAAAGCCGCCGGGGCGCCGACCGGTCGATACCAGGGCGGTGCCGCTCGATCGCTTTGACGAGGTTTCGGGGGCGGTGGCGCGCGCGCTCGCCCGAAATGGCGGCTCCAACGAGGCAAAACTGTTCTGGGTCTGCCCGATGGTCGAAGAGTCGGAGACCACCGACATCGCCGCCGCCGAGGAACGCTACCGTGCGCTCTCCGAGATGCTGCCGGGACGGGTCGGGCTCGTGCATGGCCGGATGAAGGGCGCCGACAAGGATCGCGCGATGGCGCAGTTTGCCGGGGGCTCGGTCGATCTGCTGGTCGCGACGACGGTGATCGAGGTCGGCATCGACGTGCCGGCGGCGACGGTCATGGTCATCGAGCATGCCGAGCGCTTCGGTCTGGCGCAATTGCACCAGCTGCGCGGCCGCATCGGCCGCGGCGACCGGCAATCGACCTGCCTGCTGCTGTACCAGTCGCCGCTTGGCGACATCGCGCGCCAACGTCTGGCGATTCTGCGCGAAACCGAGGACGGGTTCCGCATCGCCGAGGAGGATCTGCGGCTGCGTGGCGGCGGCGAGGCGCTCGGCACGCGGCAGAGCGGGTTGCCGGCGCTGCGTCTGGCCGATCTGGCGCAGCACGAGGGACTGGTCGCGGTCGCGCATGACGATGCCCGCCTGATCCTGGAGCGCGATCCGCAACTGACGAGCCCGCGCGGCGAGGCGCTGCGCCTGTTGCTGTACCTGTTCCGCCGCGACGAAGCGGTGCAATACCTGCGCGCCGGATGAGCACCGGGATGACCCGAACGCTGCGCCATTTTTGGCTGTCATCCCGGCGAAGGCCGGGACCCATCCCCGCCAAGGTCCCGGGCGCCGAACGATGGATCCCGGCTTTCGCCGGGATGACAATGTTGTTCTTCATTTCGGCCTGCACGGTTGGGCCGGACTATCGGCGCCCGGAGGTCGCGGTCCCGGCCGCGTACAAGGAGGAAGCCGGCTGGCGGAAAGCGCGGCCGGCCGACGCGATCGACCGCGGCGCGTGGTGGTCGGTGTTCCGCGATCCGGTCCTCGACGGCCTCGCGCGCCAGATCGAAATCTCGAACCAGAACCTTAAAGCCGCCGAGGCTGCGTTCCGCCAGGCCGAGGCGATCGTCGCGCAGTCCCGCGCCGGGTTTTTCCCGACCGCGCAGGTCAATGCAACGGCCCAGCGCTCGCGCTCGCCCGGCTCCGGTTCGATCGCCAATTCGTTCAGCGTTACCGGATCTGCGAGCTGGGTCCCGGACCTCTGGGGCCGGGTGCGGCGCACCGTCGAGAGCGATGTCGCCAGCGCGCAAGCCAGCACCGGCGATTTGGCCGGGGCGCGGCTCGCGGCGCAGGGCCAGCTCGCCGGCGCCTACCTGCAGCTGCGCGTCGCCGATGAGCTGAAGCGGCTGCTCGACTCCGCGGTCAAGGCCTATGGCGAGTCGCTGCGCATCAGCCAGAACCAGTACAATGCCGGCATCGCCGCGGCGTCCGACGTGGCGCAGGCCCGCACCCAGCTCGACAGCACGCAGGCCCGCGCCATCGCGGTCGGCGTGTCGCGCGCCCAACTCGAACACGCGATCGCCGTGCTGATCGGCAAGGCTCCGGCCGAGCTGACCATCGCGCCCGCCTCCACCGTGCCGCCCCTGCCCGACATCCCCGCGGGGCTGCCCTCTACCCTGCTGGAGCGGCGCCCGGACATCGCCGCGGCGGAGCGCCGGATGGCAGCCGCCAACGCCACGATCGGGGTCGCCGAAACGGCGTTTTTCCCCGATGTCGCTTTATCGGCCGATGCCGGCGTGATGGCGGCGACACTGGCCAGGCTGCTGTCGGCGTCGAGCCGGCTGTGGTCGTTCGGCTCGACCCTCTCCCAGACCGTCTTCGATGCCGGCGCCCGTCACGCCCAGGTCGATCAGGCGCGCGCCGCGTTCGACGCAACGGTCGCCGGCTATCGCCAGAACGTGCTGACCGGGTTCCAGCAGGTCGAGGACCAACTCGCCGCGCTGCGCATCCTGGCCGAGCAGGCGGCGGCGCAGGACCGCGCGGTGGCGTCGTCGCGCGAGGCCGAGCGCATCATCTTCAATCAGTATCGCGCCGGCACCGTCGCTTTTACCAATGTCGTCGTCGCCCAGACGGCGGCGCTCGGCAATGCCGAGGCGGCGCTCAGCGTGCGGCAAAGCCGGCTGTCGGCCGCGGTCGCGCTGATCCAGGCGCTTGGCGGCGGCTGGAACGCCGCGCAACTGCCGAGCCGCGAGCGCATCGAAAGCGACGCGCCGCTCAATTTCAGCCCGCTCCCACCGGCCGATGCCGGGCCGAAACTTTCGCCATGGAACGGCCGATAGAACGACTGTGAAGCGCCTGCGGGCCGGGGCATAGTAGGCAAAACCCTGGAGGAGACCCACCGATGTTGCCGACCCCCGGCTTTCACCACATCCACCTGAACTCGGTCGATCCCGACGCCGCGATCGATTTTTATGTCAGGCAATTTCCCAGCACGACGAAGGGCAGCTGGGGCGGGCACAAGGCCCTTCTCTCGCCGAACAACGTCATGATCCTGTTCGACAAGGTGGACAGCCCGCCGCCGAGCGAGCCGCCAAGCGCGATCTGGCATTTCGGTTGGCACGTGGTCGATTCCCAAGCGAGCGTCCAGAGCTTCAAGGATCGGCCCGAGGTCAACATGCGTCCGCTGTACACGACCGACGAAGGCGGCTCGGTGCTGATCAGCAGCGACACCTGGCCGAGCGTCGGCAGCACCCTCGGGCTAACCCGGGCTCAGATTGCCGAAGCCAAGGCAAAAAAAGTGGAGCCGACCCGCCAGGGCGGTTTCGCCTATATGTCGGGCGGCCCCGAGGACGCGCTGTTCGAAATCGCCGGCGACTACCCGCAGGAGCGCTTCAACCATGTGCATATGTGGCACGAGCAGCCGTTCTGCGCGCTCCTTTGGTACAAGACGCACCTCAACGCGCCGGTGCGCGCCGGTTTCCCCGATACCGAGCTGAGCGAGGCCAATTGCCGGGTCGAGCGCGGCGCCGACCGCACCTGGCCGGCGCTCAACCGCGAGGGGATGTTCCGCTCGCCGCGCGCCGGCGTCGAGTTCGGCGACGTGGTGCTGACCTGGTACGCCAACCAGGGCGCGGCGCCCTTGGCCGACAGCCGCGGCCAAATGCAGGACCATATCGGGCTCAGCGTCACCGATCTCGGGGCCTGGATCGACAAGTTGAAGAGCGAGGGCGTCGCCTTTCACGCGGGGCCCTACCGGCTCGGCGATACCCAAGTGGTGATGATCGAGGGCCCAAGCCGCGAGGCGATCGAACTGATTGAAGTCAAATAGCCGATAACGCGCGACGCAACTGGGCGGAGTCGTACGATGCGAGCCGCCTTCCCGGAACCGCTTTGCCCTGCCGCCTGTTCTAAGCGAGGTAAAACCGGCGAGGTGTTTATGGACAAGCAACGCATCGAGGGTGGTCTCCGCAAGGTGACCGGCAAGATCAAGGAAACGGTCGGCAAGATCACCGGTGATCGCGAGACCGAGGCCGAAGGCAAGGCCGAACAAGTCGAAGGCCATGTGCGCAGCGGAATTGGCCACGCCAAGGACGCCGTGCGCGAGATCATCGGCAAGAAATAGCTCGATCATCGATTTCGCTTGCGACAAACCAGGAGATTAAACGATGGGCAAAGGTATCATGCTGTGGATGCTCGGCATCCCGATCCCTATCATCCTACTGCTTTGGCTTTTCGTCTACTGACGAGGACGCCACCGCGATATGGGCCGCCGTTGACAGCCCCTCCCTCCCCCCGCAAGCTGCCACCCCCACCCTACCTTTCCCCGCAGGCGGGCGAGGGTAGGGTGGGGGGCAGCCGCGCGGGAGGGAATTGTGGACACGGACGAGCCAAACTTCGTTGAATATGCCTGCGCCGACCGGATCGCGACGATCACGATCAACCGGCCGGACAAGCTGAACGCGGTCAGCGACGAGGTCGTGCGCCAGCTCGACGAGGCGCTGCACCGGTTCGACCTCGATCCCGACGCCGACGTCGCGATCCTCAACGGTCGCGGCCGCGCGTTTTCGAGCGGAGCGGATGTTCGGCAGCGCCAGTTGCGCACCCCGGAAGAATTCAAGAGGCTCGGCGGGCCACAGGGCCGGGGAAGCAATTCGGCCGATCTGTTGACCCGAGCGGTCAATTGGAAGCCGGTCATCGCGGCGGTTCACGGTTATGTGCTCGGCTTGGCGCTTGGCCTCACTCTCGAATGCGACCTGATCGTCGCCGAGGCCGGTACGCGGTTTCAGCTGACCGAAACCTCGCGCGGGCTCGGCGCCTCACGCTACTGGGCCTTGTTCCACTACCGCAACGCCGCCGCCTTCGGCGAGGAGATCGCCCTGACGGGGCGGTTTTTCACGGCCGAGGAAGGGCTTGCCGCGGGCATCTTCAACCGGGTCGCCCCCGCCGGACAGCATCTGGAAGTAGCGCGGGAACTGGCCTTGCAGGTGGCCAAGAACCCGCCGTTGAGCGTCCGAACCACCGTGCGCACGCGCCGATGGTACTTGGAGCGCATCACCCGCGAGGCGCAGTTCATCGCCGCGCCGTTCGCGCTCTATCTGACCGAGGATTTCCACGAGGCGGCGAGCGCCTTCGCCGAAAAGCGCCCGCCGCGTCCCTTCAAGGGGCGGTAGCCCGGCAATGTCAATGGGCGAGCCTCGCGCCAACCGGCCGCTGGCCGGCATCACCGTGCTCGATTTCGGCCAGGTCTATCAGGGGCCGTACGCGACGATGCTGATGGCCAAGGCCGGCGCCGACGTGATCAAGATCGAGCCGCCCCTGGGCGAACCGCTGCGCCGGCGCGCGCCCGCCGGCAAAAGCACGACGTTCCCGATCGCGATGCTCAACGGCAACAAGCGCGCGATCACCCTCAACCTGAAACACGAGCGCGGGCGCGACCTCTTGTTCCGGATGGTCGCGAAGGCCGATGTGCTGCTCGAAAACTTCGCTCCCGGCGTCATGGACCGGCTTGGCGTCGGTTGGAGCGTCGTGAGCCGGATCAACCCGCGCCTCGTCTACGCGTCGGGCACCGGCTACGGCCTGTCGGGTCCCGACCGCGACAATCTGGCGATGGATCTGACGATCCAGGCGGTGTCGGGACTGATCAGCGTCACTGGCCTCCCCGACGAGCCGCCGCTCAAGGCCGGGCCGGCGGTCGTCGATTTCCTCTCCGGCATCCACCTTTATGCCGCGACGATCACCGCCCTCTTCGAGCGCGAGCACACCGGCAAGGGCCGCCTCGTCGAGGTGGCGATGCAGGAGGCCGCCTACGCGACCCTGACCTCGCAGCTCGAAGCCTATTGGCAGACCGGCGAGGTGCCGCCGCGCACCGGCAATTCCAGCCACGGCCGCGTGCCGATCAACGTCTATCCGACCAATGACGGCTATGTCGCGATGAACCTCGCGGTCGAGGAGCATTGGCACAGCCTGTTGAAGGCGATGGGCCGCGAGGAATTGCGCGACGACCCGCGCTTCGCCGACAACGCCGCCCGGGTCAGGCACCGTGAGGCGGCCGACGGGGCGATCGCCGACTGGACCCGCACCCTCGGCAAGATGGAAATATTCGCGATCGCCAAGCGCCACCGCATTCCTCTGGCGCCGGTGCGCGACGTAGGCGAAGTCATGCACGATCCGCACATGCACGAGCGCGGCATGCTCGAATGGATCGAGCACGACGAGATCGGCCGCCTGGTCGTGCCGAATTCGCCGCTGCGCTATCACGGCGCGGACAAGGTCGAGACAACCCCGAGCCCGAAGCTCGGCCAGCACAACGCCCAAATCTACGGCGGCTGGCTGGGGCTTTCAGCCGGAGAGATCGCCGAACTCAACGCCGGCGGCGTTATTTAACGGCCGCCCCGGATGAGGTCCAAAACGATGCGGGAATAGGCGCTATACCTCGCACGATACACCACACCGTCGGTTGCCCCGGCATTGCTCAGTGTTCAGGCCTGCAACTCATAACCAAACCCGCGGGGGCTGGTTCCCGATCAGCGGTCGAGTATCTCTTCTTGTCATACCGGCGAAAGCCGGTATCCATGGCGGACATGGGTCCCGGCTTTCGCCGGGATGACAATCGGGTTGGAGCGGGAGGAAGCCCATGCCCTTGCTGTACGAAAAACGCGGCGCGATCGCGATCCTGACCTTGTCGCGGCCGCAGGCGCGCAATGCCTGGGGCGAGGATTACAATGCCGCTCTGAAGGAAATGTTGCCGCAGATCGAGGACGATCCCGACATCCGCTGCGTGGTGCTGACCGGCGACGAGGCGGGGGGCGCGTTCAGCGCCGGCGCCAACATCAAGGACCCGAAGACCCACACCAGCGATTCGATCGCCGACGCAATCGAGGCCCTGCCAAAGCGGCGGCGCCATCAGGCGATGAATTTGCTGTCGGATTTCGCCAAGCCGACGGTCGCGGCGGTCAACGGCTATGCGATCGGGATCGGCTGCATCGTGACCTATTGCTGCGACCTGATCGTCGCCTCCGAACGCGCCGAGTGGCGGCTGACCCAGGTCTCGCTCGGCATCCTGCCGGCGCAGGGCGGCACGGTGCGGCTCGCGCGCTGGGTCGGCCGCGGCCAGGCGATGAAGCTCGCGATGGGGTTTCCGCTGAAGGCCGACGAGGCCTATCGGGCCGGCCTCGCGCAATGGGTGGCGCCGCACGGCGAATTGATGGCGAAGGCGATGGAAGTCGCCGAGCATATCGCGACGCTGCCGCCACTCGCAGCGCGCCTTGCCAAGGAGGCGGTTGCCTTCGGGCTCGACGGGTCGCTGCGCGAGGCGGCCAACGCCGATCTCTACCGCTTCATGGCGCTCGAACTGACCGAGGACAAAAAGGAAGCGCACCAAGCCTGGCGCGAGCGCCGCAAGCCGGTGTTGAAGGGGCGGTGATCCAGTCCGATGGAATCGGCGCCTCACGCGCCCTTGGCCGCGTCGCGGGAAGGCGCGGGTCGGGTCAGATCGTCGAGGTCGACCGACAGAGTCGCCGCGAGCTTCCGGAGCGTATCGACCGTGCCTTGGCGGTGCCCGTTCTCGATTTGCGATAGATAGCCCTTGCCGATCCCCGCGGCGGTCGCGAGCGCAGCCAAGCCAAGGCCGCGATACTCGCGCCAGACCTTGACGGGGCTCTCGCCCGCGAGAAGGCGGTCGGCGAGCGCAATCGGCACGAACTCCTCGTGGCGAGTTCGCGCATAGGCGGCGACAGCTGCGGCATCCTCCAGCGCCTCCTCGAAATCCTCTTGTTTCATCATGACGAAATCGGCGGGCTCACCCTCGCCGACGACCCGGGCTTCAGGGATTTTCTCGGCAATGAAGGCCCGGACCGCCTCGGCATCCGCCCCACCGGCGCGGATGCGTGGACCAATACGCCGCGTGTTCATCGATACGCCCCTCCTCTCGCCGCGATCTCAAAAACGCTGACCAGATCGGCAGCGCGATCAAGCGTATACGACACGCGCCAATCCCCGACTCGGATGCGAAAACCGTTCGGCACGCCTTTCAGCGGTCGCAGATTGTTGTTCGGCGCGCTCGGGTCAGCGGCCATCTGGGTGACCGCCTCACGAATATCCCGAGCTTTGGCCGGCTGCATGCGTGACAGCACCTTCAAGGCATCACGGGCGATCACGACCTGCATTGCGGTGATGTTTGCATATCGCGAACAGTGCCGCAATTGCCCGCGTCAGACTAATGTCACGCCGATTGGCGGGCGAGTTTGTCGGAGGGTTTGTCGGCGCCGGGATGGCCCTCGGCCAGCACCGCCTCGATGTCGGCGAGCGCGGCGGCGAGGGTGATGACGACCTTATCGGCGGCGGTAGCGGTAGTCGCCTCTTGCAGCGAAAAATCGGCCCCGCTTTGGCCCCAAAACCCGATCACCACATTCGCCCGCCGCGCCTGCCGTCGGATGCGCCGGACGAGATAGCGGGCGCGGGCGGCCGAGCTGGTGCTGAGCAACGACAGACACACGACCTGCACACCGCGCAGCGGCAGGCGATCGAGGTTGAAGGTCGACACCGCGTCGGGCGCGAACACCACGGTGCGGTGGCCGCGCAGTCGCAACAGATGCTGCAGCAGCCATGCCGCCGCGAGATCGAGTTCGTTCCGGCCGGCCAGCAAAGCGATCGTCGGCCCGTCCGCTTCCGACTCGTCGAGTTCGGCGCGCCCCTCCTCGACCAGATTGTCGAGGATCGCGGCGACGCCCTCGGCGATCACGGCGCGGCGCTGCGGCGTCAGCGCGGCGCGGTCGCTGTCGGCCTGGGCCATTACCAAGGCCGGAACCGCGACCTCATCGAAAAATTCCGCTAGCGATTTTTCCCGGGCGAATTCCTCGGCCTGCTCGGTGGCTTCCTCAGGATCGCGGGCGAGCAGCCGCTGATAGAAGCTCTCCTCGGGCGACAGCACCGGGCGATTGCCGAGCAGAATGTCGAGGAACTGCAGGTGCGGCACATAGCGCCCGAGCACCACCAGACAGACCGTCAGCGGCGTCGCCAGCAACAGCCCGACCACCCCCCACAGCCAGGTCCAGAACACGGCCGCGGCGACCACCGCCACAGGGGAGAGGCCGGTGCTGCGGCCATAGACGAGCGGCTCTACGACATTTCCGATGATCACCTCGATCGCGATGAACAGCAGGACCGTCCACAGCAAGGGCCCCCAGCCCGGCGATACCGCGATCGCCAGCGCGACCGGGAACACCGCGGCAATCGGGCCGCCGATCAACGGGATGAAACGCAGCACCACGCCGAGCATGCCCCAGAGCGGCGCATTCGGAATCCCGATCACCGCGAGCCCAATGCCGACCGGTATGCCGAAGGAAAGCCCGACCGCGAGCTGCATCAACAGGTATTTGCTGATCCTTTCGGCAGCCTCGTTCATCGCTGCGGTCGTGCGATGGAGATCGCGCGCGCCGGCGAGGCGCAGCACGCGGTCGCGCAAATCCTCGCGCTTCAGCAGGATCAGCACGACAAACAGCATGACCAGCCCGCCCGATGCCAGCGGCGACAGCACCGGACCTACGACGTTTCGCAATACATCGAGCGGGGCCAGCCCGGGCTCGCGGATCTCAACCGACATCGGCGGCGCGGGCGTCGCAGGCGCCGTCAGATCGCCGGGCACGCCGACGCCGATCGCCGGTGCGCCGCGAGACGCCGAGCCGGCAAACTCGCCGGCGAGGTCGTTAAACACTCCGCTCGCCCGCCCCAGCATGCCGGCGCCGGGAACCGCGTCATTCAGCGAGCGTATCTTCGCCGCGATGTTCTCTTGATAGCGCGGCAGGTTCCGCACCAGCCCGATCGCCTCTTCTCCCACCGCGAAGACAAAACCGAGAATCACGACAAACGCGCATAGTACGGTCAGGAGGACCGCCGGAACCCGCCCGAGCCCGTGATGGTCCAGCCAGTGTACCGCCGGCGCCAGCATCAGGCTCAGCAGCACCGCCAGCGCGAACGGCTGCAGCACCGTCCGCGCGAAATAGAGCCCGGCGATCACGATGGCCGCGACGACGAGCGGCGGCATGAACCCGCCCGACCGTCTTTCGGGCGCCGAGGCGGCGTCGGCCAGCGTCCCCCGGTCGCTATTTTCCTCGGCCATCCACACCTCCCTCACGACGAACGAGGGCGGCGCCAATGCCTCCTGGCGCGCTCACCCCTGCGCCTATCGCGTCGTGCGGAAGCGGCGCAGCACGTCCTTGACGAACCCCCGCGGCGGCCGCTTCGTGTCGCGCGGTTCCGGCGGCGGGCGCTTTGTAATAAGGCGTGCGCCGCCGGCCGCGACGACCAGGGTAAGGGTGCGATCGTGAAAGGCGTCCATTCCCGGACGATGCGCGATCGACACGAGTGTCGTGCCGGCCAGTTCCTCGGTGAACAGGCTCATCACCGCCTGCTGCGCGTCCTCGTCGAGGGCCGAGGTGGCCTCGTCCATGAACACCCATTCGGGCTTGTGCAAGAACACCCGGGCAAAGGCGAGACGCTGCTGTTCGCCGCCGCTCAGCACCCGGTCCCAACGCTCCCGCTCATCGAGGCGCTCGACCAGATTCTCCAGACCGCAGCGCCGCAGCGCCGCTTCGAGGGTGGCGTCCGAAAATTCCTGAGCCACCGAAGGATAGGCGAGCGCCTCGCGCAGCGTGCCGAGCGGCAGATAGGGTCGCTGCGGCATGAACATCATCAGGTTGCGGTCGGGCATCGTGATCTTGCCCGTACCCCACGGCCACAGCCCGGCAACCGCGCGGAACAGCGTGCTCTTGCCACTTCCCGAAGGTCCGACGATCAGCACCCGCTCGCCTTTGCTGATCAGGGTATTGGCGTCGGTAATCACGACGCTGCCGTCGGCAAGGGCTATCTGCAGATCGTCGAAGCGCAACCCGTCGATACCCTCCGCGGTGCTGTCGGCGATGTGGATGCTGGTGCTCTCGCCCGATTCGGATTGCGCTTCGGCCGTCGAGTGCAGCACCTCATCGAATTCGAGCAGCCGCTCGACATGCGAGCGCCATTCGGCGATGCGCGGGAAATTGTCGACGAACCAGTTGAGCGACGTCTGCACCTGCCCGAACGCGGCGGTGATCTGCATCAAGACGCCCAGGGTGATCGCGCCGGCGAAAAAGCGCGGGCTGGCGACCAGGGTCGGGTAGACCATGCCGACCGCGGCATAGAAGCTGGTCAGCCACATGAGCCGGCGCTGCGTCCGCATCAGCCCGATCGTCGAGGCCAGGACGTCGTTGAAATAGCCGGTCAGCACTCCCTTTTCGTCGGCCTCGCCGCGGATCAGCGCCACCGCCTCGCTGTTCTCGCGCAAACGCACCAGGGCGAAGCGGTAATCCGCCTCTTTCGCGGTCTGGAGCCGGTTGGCCGCGACGATCGGCCGTCCGACGAAATAAGTCAGGATCGAGCCGATCCCGGCATAGAGCAGCGCGGCGAACACCATATAGCCGGGGATCCGAAACGACATCGTTCCGAGCGTTACATCGAGCGGGCCTGATATGGTCCACAGGATGCCGATGAACGAGATCAGCGTGATCGTCTTGTCGAAAATGCCGAGCCCGAATTCGATCGCCATCTCGGTCGCGTGCCGGGTGTTTTCGGAGATCCGCTGATCGGGATTGTCGACCCCGCTATCGATGAAGTTGAGCTGATAATGGCGGCCGTCCTCCAGCCATCGATCGACAAACCTCGCGGTCAGCCAGCGGCGCCAGCGCAGTTGCAGCAGCTGCCTGACATAGACCTGATAGACCGCGATGCCCATCGTCGTGGCGGCGAGCAGCCCGAACAATTCCATCTGATAGATGAAGCCGTTCCAGTCGTGGCTTTCGAGGGCGTTGAAAAAGTCGCGGTTCCACACGTTGAGCCGGATCGCGATGGCGATCTGCACGGAGGTCAGCGCGAGCACCCCGATCAAGAGCGTCCATGCCATCCACTTTTCTTCGGAGGTGAAGAACGGCGCCGCCAGCCGGAAGAAGCGGCGCAGAAAGGCGGCCGTGCTGGCCGTGTGGTTGCGCTCGGCCGGTTCCTGGTTATCGGCGGCGGTCACCGGCCTGGTCTCATCTCGCCGGCCGCCCTTCACCGCCAGACGCTCCCGGCAGAGGGCGTGGCAGGCTTTGGACCGTCGCGATCGAGTCGCCGACCCGCTCGGCGTCAATCGCCTTGCCTTGCGGCGTCTCGGAACCGGTCCCTTCCGCGACGATCTTGGCCCCGGCAACGAAACGGTCCTTGAACATCGCCGCGATCTTGGGCTCGACGCGAACAACGTCGCCGTTCTCCAAGATCGCTCCGGCGGTCTGACCTTGCGGCGACAGATACGGCACCCACACCGTGCCGATCAGTAGCATCTCCCTCCTGCCCTCATTCCGGCCAGGCTCCGGCCGCCAATAGAACCGGTCGAGCACCGTCGGCTCGGCATCGGGCGCGCCGAAGGCCAGCATCGTGATGACCGCCGCGCTGCGGGCGCGGATGCCCCAAACGACCAGCGGACGACCGGCCGGCGCGACCTCGCGGATCGCCTCGAACGCATCCGGCGGGAAGGCGATCTGCGGACCTTCCTTGAAGACCAGGCGGTCGACCCGGCCGTCCGGGTTGGGCAGAAAGCGATCGACCACGCCGATAAAGGAGGGCAGCTGCGTCGGGTCGAACCACAGCGATTGCATTTTTGACGGCTCGGCGGCGAACCCAATCGAACAGCTCAAGACAAACGCCGCCGCGAGCAGCGCGTGAACCGCCGCCCGGCCAATACGGTGCCAAATCTCGTCCATCGTCGAATGTCCCGCATCGTGCGCCAACCGCACGACTTGAACGCCGGGCGAGACCGGCTGTTACCGGAGCGGAGCGGCGAGCGGCAATCGAAATGGGTCGCGCGGAGCAAACGCCGTCATCGGTGCGCGATCAGCCGGTCAGCTGGCCGCGAGCTTCTGGCGCAGCAGCGCCAGCAACCCCTCGATGCGGCCGCCGTTGCGCTGGATCACCGCAGCGAACTCGTCGCGCTGCGTTACCTTCATGCTGACGCCAGCGACATAAACATCGGTGATCTTGTACCGACCGGCGCGGTTGTCGAGATACCAGTCGACCTGGATCGGACTGCCGCCGGGGCGGACGATCTCGCTGGTGACGACGGTCTCCTCACCGGTCGGGCGGGCGCCGGTGACGCGGAACGGCTCACCGCCATATTCGCCGAGCCGGGCGCTATAGGCGCGCACGATATATTCCTGAAAAAGCGTCAGGAATTCCTCCTGCTCCTGCGGCGTCGCGACGCGCCAATACCGGCCGAGAACGAAGCGACCAATGTTGGGCACGTCGAAATCATCGCGGAACAGGGCGCGAAATCGGGCGACCCGCTGGGCCGGCGGGACGCTCGGGCCCAATACCTGGATGGCCTGCGCACCGAGGGCGCCGACGAAAGCGCGCGCATCCTGCGCGAGTGCCTGGCGCGGCGCGGCGAGACATATCAGGCCCAGGCTCAGGGCCAGCGTGGCCAGCAAAACCGAACGTCGCATCATTTCGCGGAAACCTCGCGCAATTGGGGGGTATTGGCGAAGCGGTAGGAGATCCCGGGGAGCGGCCCGCCATCGCTGCCTTGCACCGGGGTCGGGTTCGGCAGGGTGGAGCGTTCATGGCGGATCTGCGTCGCTCGCCGCTGTCGGTAAAGCGAGCGAATCGTCGCATAATAGTCGAGCGCGGTTTTTTCGATATCGGCCAGATTTTCGATGTTGCGCGAACGCACGTCGATCCCGGACACAGCGGCGCGCGCCAGAGACGCCCACAGCAAATTGTGTTGGGCGGCGACGTAATCGCCCGGATCGGCGAAACTGTCGCCGATCTTGCCGATCAAATCGCGCGGGTTTGAGGATCCCAGCACCGGCACAACGACATAGGGACCTTCGGCGAAGCCCCAGGTCGCAAGCGTCACGCCAAGATCGTTGGAGTGATGCGGGATGCCGATCGGCGTGGCGACGTCAAACATGCCGCCGATCCCGAGCGTCGTGTTGATCGCAAGCCGCCCAAGCGTGTCGGCGGCCAACCCGAACCGGCCCTGCAGCAAATCATTGCCGAAAATCACCGGCCCGTTGAGGTTCTGCAGGAAATCGTGCACCGATTGGCGCACCGGCGGCGGCAGCACCGTGCGGTAGGTTTTCGCCACCGGGATCAACACCGCCTGGTCTACCGCCTGGTTGAAGGCGAAGATCGCGCGGTTCGTCTCCTCGAGCGGATCGTTGAAGGAGTCGTCGAGGGCGGCCGACTGCGTGGCCCCGAGGGAGGCCCCGAGGGAGGCTCCCGGGGCGCCCGGCACGGCGCAACCGGCGACGGCGAGGGCCGCTGCAAACGCCGCGGTCAAAGTCAGCCGCAAGTGGCAAGCACGCATCTACAAGCCTCGAATCTGGTGACCTGCCAGGCGATGGGGCGGCGCGATAATGACGAAAAACGCGGAATGACGGCAAGCGATCCTTGCTGCCGCCTGCGTTGGGCAGGCGCATGGAACCCTCCGCATTCCCCGTAAGACCTGCGGCAGGCGGATCTCCATTGACGATATAAAGATATGTTTATATGTTTAGGCATGATCGGCGATAGCCAAACGAACGCACCCCAATCCGGCCCATCGCAAGCCGGCGCATCGATGGGCGAGTTGCTCGCCGCGCTGCGCGCCGTGGCCGAGCCGTCGCGGCTGCGTCTTCTGGTGCTGTGCGCGCGGGGCGAACTGACCGTCAGCGACCTTGCGCAAATCCTTGGCCAAAGTCAGCCGCGCGTATCGCGCCATCTGAAGCTGCTGTGCGATGCCGGCCTCCTCGATCGCTTCCGCGAGGGCAGCTGGGTGTTCTATCGCCTGAGTTCGAGCCGCCTCAGTTCCGGAAGCGCGGCGGGCGCGCTGAGCCGCCATCTGGTCGCCGCCTGCGATCAATCCGACGAGACGATCGCGCTCGACCTGCAACGTCTCGCCGCGATCAAGCGCCAGCGCGCCGAGCTGGCGGCGGCATATTTTCGCGAAAATGCCGCGCAATGGCACCGCATCCGCTCCCTCTATGTCGGCGAGCGCGAGGTCGAGAGCGCGCTTGCCGACATCGTCGGGGCCGCCGCACCCCGCGACTTGCTCGATATCGGCACCGGCACCGGCCGCATGCTCGAGATCCTCGGGCCACGCGTCGCCAACGCCCTCGGCATCGATCAATCGCGCGAGATGCTCGCCAGCGCCCGCGTCAATCTCGAACGCGCCGGGCTCGCCAACAGCATCGTTCGGCTCGGCGACATGTATCAGCTGCCGATCGCCGATGCCTCGTTCGACGCAGTCGTCATTCACCAGGTGCTGCACTACGCGGACCGGCCCGCGGCGGCGCTCGCCGAGGCGGCGCGGGTGCTGCGGCCGCGCGGGACACTGATCCTTGTCGATTTCGCGCCGCACGCGCTCGACTTCCTGCGCGAGGAGCATGCCCATCGCCGGCTGGGCTTCGCCGATGCCGATATCGATGAATGGTGCCGGGCCGCCGGCCTCGAACCGGCGCCGCCGCGGCACCTTCCGGGCGATCCGCTGACGGTCGTCATCTGGACCGCCTGCCGTGGGACGGCCGGCGACCAGCGGCATTCTGCCGCGGCGCGCGAACCCGCCGCCGTCCTTGCGTGAGCGAAGACTGAAACGATGAAGACCCAATCCCTTCGCACTGCCCCCAAATCGTCGCCGCGCGGGCTGCTGGCGGCCGACCCGGTCAGCGATTTCGACGCCGGGCCGCCACGCGTGTCGTTCGAGTTCTTCCCGCCAAAAACGCCGGACATGGAGGAGCGGCTGTGGGCCGCGGTCAAGCGGCTCGAGCCGCTCGGTCCGCGCTTCGTGTCGGTCACCTATGGCGCCGGCGGTTCGACGCGCGAGCGCACCCACGCGACGGTGCGGCGCATCCGCCAGGAGACCGGGCTCGAACCGGCCGCCCACCTGACCTGCGTCGCCGCGACCCGCGAGGAAATCGATGCGGTTGCGCGCGATTACTGGGATTCCGGCATTCGCCACATCGTCGCGCTGCGCGGCGACCCTCCCAATGCGCCAATCGGCGGATTACCGGCAGGACCGGGCGCCGGCGACGGCTACGCGCCGCATCCCGGAGGCTATGCCTATGCCGCCGATCTGGTCGCCGGTCTGAAGAAGGTCGCCGATTTCGAGATCAGCGTCGCCGCCTACCCCGAGACCCACCCGACCGCGCGCAGCGCGGGTCACGACCTCGATAATTTGAAGCAGAAGCTCGACGCCGGCGCCAGCCGCGCGATCACCCAGTTCTTTTTCGACGTCGACGTGTTCCTGCGCTTCCGCGACCGCGCCGCCGCCGCCGGCATCGAGGTTCCGATCGTCCCCGGTATCCTGCCGGTCACCAATTTCGCCCAGCTGAAACGCATGGCGGCCGGTTGCGGCGCCGCGATCCCGGCCTGGATGGGATCGCATTTCGATGGGCTCGACGACGACCCCGATACAAGGCGCCTGGTCGCCGCCTCGCTCGCCGCCGAGCAGTGCCGCCGCCTCCACGCCAACGGCGTCCACGAATTCCATTTCTACACGCTGAACCGCGCCGACCTGATCGTCGCGATCTGCCACCTGCTCGGCGTCCGCGCCCCAAAGCCCGCCGCCGCCACCGTTTGACGAAGCAAGCTCATGATCATGACACGCCTCCATTCTTCTGCTGTCGGAGCCCGCAGCACGATGGATCCCGGCTTTCGCCGGGATGACAGGGGTAACTAGGACTGATGACCCATCTTCTCGACTACCTCGCCGACCGGGTGCTCTTGTGCGACGGCGCGATGGGGACGCAGGTGCAGGGCCGCATCCTCGATATCGAGCGCGATTTCCACGGCCACGAGAACTGCACCGAGATACTGTGCGAGAGCCGTCCCGACCTGGTGCGCGAGATTCATCTCGCCTATTTGCGGGCCGGGTGCGATGCGCTGCAGACCAACAGCTTTGGCGGGTCGCCGATCACGCTCGGCGAGTTCGGCATCGCCGACAAGGCGTTCGAGCTCAACCGCCGCTCGGCCGAACTGGCGCACGAGGCGATCGCCGAACTGGCGCATGACGGCCGCACCCGCTTCGTGTTCGGCTCGGTCGGGCCGGGGACGCGGTTGCCGACGCTCGGCCATATGCCCTACCAGGACCTCGAAGACGCGCTCGCCCTCCAGTGTTCCGGCCTCGTCGCCGGCGGGGTCGACGCGATCCTGATCGAGACCTGCCAGGACCCGCTGCAGATCAAGGCCGCTGTCAACGGGGCGAAGCGGGCGCGCGAGGCGGCGGGTCGCGACATCCCGATCATCGTCCAGGTCACGGTCGAGACCACCGGCACCTTGCTGGTCGGCGCCGACATCGCCGCCGCGGCGACGATCATCCACGCGCTCGACGTACCGATTATCGGCCTCAATTGCGCGACCGGCCCGCGCGAGATGGCCGAGCACCTGAAATGGCTCGGCGACAATTGGCCCCGGCAGATTTCGGTGCAGCCCAATGCCGGGCTCCCCGAATTGATCGATGGGCGCACCCATTACCCGCTGTCGCCCAAGGAGCTGGCGCAATGGCTCGAGCGCTTTGTGCTCGAGGATGGGGTCAACATCATCGGCGGCTGCTGCGGCACCGAGGAATCGCACATCGCCGCGCTCGATCAGATGCTGCGCCGGGTCGGACGCGACCGCAGCCGCCCGTTGCCGAAAACCCGCAGCCCGGTGTGGGTGCCCTCGGTCGCCTCGCTCTACGGCCAGGTGCCGCTGCGCCAGGAGAACGCGTATCTGTCGATCGGCGAGCGCTGCAACGCCAACGGCTCGCGCGCCTTTCGCCGCTTGCAGGAATCGGGCGATTGGGACGGCTGCGTCGAGATCGGGCGCGAACAGGTCAAGGAAGGCTCGCACACGCTCGATATCTGCACCGCCTTTGTCGGGCGCGACGAGATCGCCGAGATGAGCGAGATGGTCGCCCGGATGCGCGGCGCGATCAACGCGCCCCTGGTCATCGACTCGACCGAATACCCGGTGCTCGAAGCCGCGATGAAGCTCTATGGCGGCAAGCCGATCATCAACTCGATCAATTTCGAGGATGGCGAGGAAGCGGCCGACAAGCGCCTGCGCCTGGCCAAGCGCTTCGGCGCCGCGATCATCGCGCTGACGATCGACGAGAGCGGCATGGCGAAGGATGCCGACCACAAATTGCGCCTCGCCGAGCGGCTCTACGATTTCGCCTGCAACACGCACGGGCTGGCGCCGAGCGATCTGATGTTCGATCCCTTGACCTTCACGATCTGCACCGGCAACGAGGACGACCGCAAGCTCGGCCTCAACACCTTGGACGCGATCGCCCGCATCGCCGAGAAGATGCCGGAGTGCCAGATCATCCTCGGCCTCTCCAACATCTCGTTCGGGCTCAACCCGCCGGCGCGGCAGGTGCTGAACTCGGTGTTTCTCGACCACGCGCTGCGCCGCGGGCTGACCGGCGCGATCGTGCATTTCTCGAAGATCCAGCCGCTCCACCGCATCCCGGAAGAGGAGGTGCGGGTCGCCGAGGATCTGATCTTCGACCGCCGCCACGAGGGTTACGACCCGCTGCAGGCGTTCATGGCGCTGTTCGAGGACCGCACGATCGAGAAGGCCGAGAAGAAGGGCCGCCCGGAAAAGCTCGAAGACCGGCTCGCCCAGCGCATCGTCGACGGCGACCGGCTCGACCTCGACGCCGATCTCGAACTGGCGATGCAGAGCTATCGCCCGCTCGACATCATCAACAACATCCTGTTGGGCGGGATGAAGACGGTTGGCGATCTGTTCGGCGCCGGCAAGATGCAGCTGCCCTTCGTCTTGCAATCGGCCGAGACGATGAAATCGGCGGTGCGCTATCTCGAACCGTTCATGGAGCGGGTCGAGGGCCAGGAGAAAGGCACGATCGTCCTCGCCACGGTGCGCGGCGACGTCCATGACATCGGCAAGAATTTGGTCGACATCATCCTGACCAATAACGGCTACCGGGTCGTCAATCTCGGCATCAAGCAGCCGATCGGCGCGATCCTCGACGCCGCGGTCGAGCACCGGGCGCATGCGATCGGCATGTCGGGCCTGCTGGTCAAATCGACCGTCGTGATGCGCGAGAACCTCGAGGAGATGAGCCGGCAGGGGCTCGATGTGCCGGTCATGCTGGGCGGCGCCGCCTTGACCCGGCGCTATGTCGAGGAGGATTGCGTCAAATCCTATGCCGGCGGCCGCGTCGCCTATGCGCGTGATGCGTTCGACGGGCTCGCGCTGATGGACCGAATTGTTGGCAACGATTTCGACGGCTATCTCGCTGAGGTCCAAAAGAAGAACATCGGCCGGCCGGTCAACGAGAAACGCAAGCTCGGCCGCGCCGCCGACGCGAAGCCGATGCGGCCGGTGGATTTGGAGGAGATCCGCCTGCGCCGCGCCGAATTGAACCGCGGCGTGCCGGTGCCGATGCCGCCGTTCTGGGGGCCGCGGACCATCGCCCGCATCCCCGCGAAGGCGATCGTGCCGTATCTCAACGAGCGCATGCTCTATCAATTCCAGTGGGGCTATCGGAAGGACGGCCGCTCGCTCGCCGAATACAAGGCGTGGGCCCGCACCGAGCTGCGCCCGGCGTTGCGCCGCATCCTCGACATGGCGATCGGCGACGACATCCTGCTGCCGCAGGCCGCTTACGGCTATTGGCGCTGCGCCGCGCAGGGCAACGACGTGATCCTGTTCGACGACACTGGCCATCGCGAAGTCGCGCGCTTTGCCTTCCCGCGCCAAAACAGGGACGGCGGCCTGTGCATCTCGGATTTCTTCCGCGACATCGACGCCCCAGGGCTTGACGGCAATGAGCGCGACGTGATCGGCCTCCAGGTCGTCACAATGGGCGCCCGCGCCTCGGAAGCGGCGCGCGAGTGGTTCGCCGACAACCGCTACCAGGATTACCTCTATTTGCACGGGCTGTCGGTCGAGATGGCCGAGGGCTTTGCCGAATACGTCCACAAGCGCATCCGCGGCGAATTGGGCTTTGCCGCCGAGGAGGCGCGCGACCATGACGAGATGCTGAACCAGGGCTATCGCGGCAGCCGCTATTCGTTCGGCTACCCGGCCTGCCCCAACCTCGCCGACCAGCGCCAGCTATTGGACCTGCTGCGCGCCGCCGAGATCGGCCTCACCCTGAGCGAGGAAGACCAGCTCGACCCCGAGCAATCGACCTCGGCCATCGTCGTCCACCACCCGCAGGCGAAGTATTTTTCGGTGTGAGCTGAGAGCATGTGAGTGCATCGGCGTTCGGCTGAATCAGCGCGTTGCGTCCTTCGAGACGCCCGCTTGCGGGCTCCTCAAGGATGAGGTTCTTTCTTAATGCCATCAAAGACTTATCCTTAGAAGCGCCGTCTCGAAGGACGCGTGATCGTGTTGCAGCCGCCTTTTTCGGTTCGCTAGGATTGATTCACCTCTGAACTGCGGGCAATCCCAGAAACTCACCCGAAGAATTTCGCCGCGAGCAGGACGCCGGTCGCCACGACGATCATGCCGCCGAGACGGATCGTGAGGTCGCGGCGCAGGATCTCCATTTCGGCACGGAGTGCGGTCCCGAGATGCCGCCGCGCAGCGAGGTTTCGACACCCGCTATGTCGTCCTTTACATGCGCTATATCGTCCTTTGTCGCGAGCCTCGACAGGTCCGCCTCGCGCGACTCGCGCAGCACGCCGGTAATCGCCTCGGCCTGGGCATCATCGACGCCCGCGCCCTTGAGGCGCTTCGATATTTCGAGCGTGTCGAATGCGGCGGACATCATCTCCGAATGCGCGCGCTACGCACGGGCGGGGCAAGTTCGGCCCGGCGCGCCGATTTCGCAAAGTCAATGTATAGTGTGGCGCGATACACCCGACAGGAGACTGACATGGCTTTTTACGAATTGCGGCAATACCACGTCCGGCCCGGCAAGATGGCCGAATGGCTCGCGCTGATGGAAGGGGAGATCATCCCGTTTCAGGTGGCGAAGGGCATGGTGATCTGCGGCAGCTTCAAGGGCGAGACCGACGAGTCGGTCTATGTCTGGATCCGCCGCTTCGAGAGCGAGGCGCAGCGCGAGGCGCTCTACAAGGCGGTGTATGAGACCGATTTCTGGAAAACCAAGATCGGCCCGCAAATCCCCGACCTGCTCAACCGCGAGAAGATGGTCGTGACCCGCATCGTGCCCACGCCGCGCTCGACGATGCAGTAACGGCCAACGGCGGCGGCCCTGCGATGCGATCAATCAGGGCCGCGTGCCGACGCGCTTGTTGACGAATTGCGGCGTGAAGGCGCGGCGGAAATCCATCTCGGCGGGGTAGAGCCCGGCCTTGACCATGGTCTCGAAGAAATCGCGCCAGCGCGCCTCGGTCATCGCCCCGATGCCGCTCTCCTTGGCGTCGCCGCTGTCGAGGATGCCGTGCCGCTTCATCTTGTCGACGCCATACGCGATCAGCGCGTCGGTCATCTCCGGATTGTCGCGCTTGATCAACGCATTGCCCGGCGTCGGGTCGGCGTAGAGATAGCTCGACCAGCCCTCGATGCTGGCATTGACGAAGCGCTGCACGAGGTCGGGTTTGTCGCGCACCAGCCGGTCCGAGGTTTGGATCAGCGCGCCGTAACTGCTGTATCCCGCGTCGGCGAGCAGCAGCACAACCGAATTCACTCCTGCTTTTTCGATCGTGTAAGGTTCGCTGGTCAGATAGCCCTGCTGGATCGCCTTCTGATCGACGAGGAACGGCGCCACGCTAAAGCCGTAGGGCCGGATCTGGTCGTCGGTGTAGCCGAATTTCTGCTTCAGGAAGAGCCAGCTGGTCACCCGCGTGTCGGAGCCGATCATGATCGGCCTGCCCTTCAGCGCGGCGAGGCTGTCGGCGCCCTGCCCGGGATGGGCGATCAGCACCGAGGGGTCCTTCTGGAAGATCGCAGCGACCGCCACCATCGGGATGTTCTGCTGCGCGAAGTTGAGCGGCACGAACGAGTTTGACGCGAGATTGAAGTCGAGGATTCCAGCCGCCAGCAGCTGCGCGTGATTGACCTGAGGGCCCCCCTGCCGCAGCTTCACCTCGATTCCATGGCGCTGGTAGATGCCGGCGGCGATCGCCTGATAGAACCCGCCATGCTCGGCCTGGGCCTTCCAGTCCGTGCCGAAAGCGACCGTTTCGGCCGCAGCCATGCGCGCCAGCGCCAGCATCGCGCAGGCAGAAAGGGCGGCCGCCAAAAATCTCCGTGTCCTGGTCATCCGAGTGCCGTCGCGGTCCATGAGGGGCGCTATCTACCGTTGGTGCAATGCTGTATCATGCCATAAAAGGTGTATGCCGCCAGCCTGCGGCCACTCGGGAGCAGGGTCGGAACCATGATGAATCTGCTGGCCGTGATCGGCGACGGCAATGCGGGGCCGGTGCTCGAAGCGGCGTTGATGTCGGCCCGCCGGTTCAACGGCCACATCGTCGGGCTGCATAGCCTGACCACCGAATACGCTGTGGTGTTCGGCGGCGAAATGGGGTTTTCGATTTCCTCCGAGGTCGATCGCACGCTTGAGCGCGAAGGCCAGGAGCGGCGCGATCAGGCGCGACGCCTGTTCCGCGATTTCATGGATGCGCGCGGCGTGCCGATCGGGCCGCTAGCGCCGGGTTATGTCGGCCCGAGCGCGTCGTGGCGCGAAGAGGATGGCCGCCAGAACGCGATCGTCGGCATGAGCGGCCGGGTCTATGATTTGATCGTCGTCGAACAGCCGGAAAAGCTCGCCTCGATTGCCGAGGCGACGCTCGAGGATGCGCTATTCGAAAGCGGACGCCCGGTCATGATGGTGCCGGCGGCGATGGGCTCGAAACTCGGCGATACGATCGCGATCGCCTGGAACGGCAGCACCGAAACCGCGCTGACCGTGGCGCTCGCGATGCCCTTTCTGACGCAGGCGAGCCAGGTCGTCGTTATCGCGGTCGGCCCGCAACACATGCCTGAGCCCGGTCCCAGCGGCGAGGAGCTGGTTCGCAGCCTCGAAGGCCACGGGCTCTCGGTCAGCCTGCGCACCGCGGTCGGCCGGCAGAAACCGCAGGGAGAATCGTTTCTCAAGGAGGCGGTGGCGGCCGGCGCCGATCTGTTGCTCAAGGGCGCCTATACGCAAAGCCGCATCCGACAGATGATCTTTGGCGGCGCGACCCGTCACATCATCATGGAGGCGCGTATCCCGGTCATCATGGCTCGGTGAGATCGGCGCGGTCTGGGAGATTGGCGCGGTCTGGCGATTGACGGGTTGTCCGGGCAATCTGAGCGACAGTCAGCAACGGCATGGGGTCCGCCGTCGTTCGCCGGATGAGACAGATCGGGCAACGGAGGTCCCCATGGATAAGAAACCCGAAGGCGCGGACGCGCGTAACGAAGGCGAGGGCAACAAAACCGCCGCGCGCGAATTTAACGAGGCGCAACACCGCTTTGCCGAGTCGGGCAAGGTCGAGGAAAAGGCGCGCGAGGCCGAAAAATCGCTCGACAAGGAAAAACACGAGCTCGAGCGGGCGGAAGCAATCGGCAAACGACACAGCGCCGGCGAGGACCCCGCGGTTACGCGCAAGCAGTAAATAAAATTTGACCTCTCGCCAGGATTGCTGGTTCGGCCCTGTAATCTTGGCGAGAGCCCAGTCGCCGGCGGCGCCACCTGCGGCCAGTCGAGTGATTCCCGGCCAATCCCCAAGCCCTATCCGCCCACGCTGCCGTCGGCGCATCCACTCGGGTGGAACCGCAACCGCCCCACGGCCGTTTTGTCGGCAAGGTTTCCGGCTGGTCAGCCGGTTTCGGGTTAGCGGAGGAAACTATGGCGGATACGACGCGAACGACATCGGGCTCATTCTCGGGTGGCACCGCTGCATCTGTCCCCTCCGGCGGTCAGCGCCAGGGCGACGACCGGATTGAACGGGGCGGACAGGATTCGAAGAGCTTGATCGAGCAGGGAGCCGGGCGCGCCATCGAGGATGCCAAGCAAATCGGCACCGAGCTGTTCGCCGCGGTACGCGATAGTGCGACAACGCTGTTCGAGGAACAGCGCAACCGCGCCGCAAACGAAATCACCGCGCTGAGCCACACATTGCGCAATTCGGTACAGTCTCTCGATCAGAAAAGCGGGATGAAGGGCGGGACCGTCGCCCATTACGGCGACGAGGCGGCCCGGCAGATCGGCGACTTCGCAGAGCGGCTGCGGGATCGTTCGTGGAGCGAGCTGACCGGTGATATCGAGAATTTCGGGCGTCGATGGCCGATTGCATTCGTCGCCGGCGCGATTGGAATCGGATTTGTTGCCGGAAGATTCATGATCTCTTCGGCCGCCCGCTCGGGCGCTGCCGACACGCCGTCGTCGTCGCAGGCGCGGCCGATAGGCCATGGCGGAGACACGCGCGGCGCCGCTCGCATCGGCGGCGCCGGTGTTAGCGGCGCGATGCCCGGAAATTCGAAGCCGGGTTCCGGCGTCGGTTCCCCGCCGGAGAACCGATGATGGCAGTCGACCCCGCCAGGGATCCCGCCGGGGCCCGCGGCATGGGCCTGGGCGCCGGGGGGCCCGAAATCATCGGGCCACGGCCGAAAACCGAGCGTTCGATCGGCAACCTGCTGTCGGACCTCGCCGGCGAGAGCATGCTGCTGATCCGCCAGGAGCTCGCGCTCCTCAAAGCCGAGCTGCATGAGAAATTCAGCCAGGTCGGCCAGGGCGCGACGATGCTCGCGGCTGGCGTGCTCTTCGCGTTCAGCGGTTGGCTGGTGTTGCTGGCCGCCGCGGTACTGGGCCTGGCCGAAATTCTGCCGGCCTGGCTAGCGGCCCTGATTGTCGGCCTTGCCGTCGTCGCGATCGGCGGCGCGCTGCTGATGATCGGCAAGAGCCGGTTCGATGGGCAGTCACTGATGCCGAGCCGGACGTTGCGCACATTGCGCGACGACGAAGCATGGCTCAAAGAGCGCTTGCGATGACCGCCCCTGGGACCACGCCTGACGACTCGCCATCGCCGGCCGAAATCGAGCGTCAAATCGAGCGCTCTCGCGCCGACCTCACTCTCACTCTCGACGCCATCGAGCGCAAGCTGATGGCGCGTCATCTCCTTGGGAAGGGATTCGAAATGGTTAGGGATACCTTCGGCACCAACGAAGCCATCAACCGCGGGCTCGACGTGATCCGCGCCAACCCGGTCCCGGTCGCTCTGATCGGCATCGGCGCGGCCTGGCTGATCGCGAGCAACAGCAACGTCGTCGACCGCTTGGCCCACGACGAGCGCATCGCAGCGGCGGGGCGGCGGGTCGCCGATCTGGCGAGCGATATCGGAAATCGCGCGGGCGAATTAGCCTCCGATGTCGCCGGCCGGGTCGGGATCGGATCGTCCGCCTCGAGCGGCCAGGCGCTTGGCCACACCGGCAATCGGATGGTCGACGAATCCAACGATGCCCGGCCCGAGGGATGGGTCCACCAGGTGACCGACATTGCCCAGGACGCGCTTCGTTCGGTGCGCGATTCGGGCGGCGCCCTGATAAACCGCGCCGGCAATTATGCCGGGACCGGGGCGGGACGCGTGTCCGACCAGCTGAGCGATGCGTTCGAGCGGCACCCGCTGATTGTCGGCGGCATCGGCATCATGGCCGGTGCGCTGATCGCGGCGTTGCTGCCGGTGACGCGGGCCGAGAACGAGTGGCTGGGCGATACGCGAGATGCTCTGTGGAACAAAACCCAGGAAGCGGGGGAGCACGCTTTGTCGCAGGTTCGTGAAGCCGCCACCCGCGCGGTCGATGCCGTAACCTCGACGGCCGCGGAAACCGTCAAGGGCCTGTCGGACAAACCGTCGCCGACCTGATTTCGCCGCGTTCTGCGACAGGAGTCGGGGGCCGGTTTCGGGGCGTTGTCGTGCCTCTACCGTCGTCATCACCCGGGCGCGACCCGGCGGGGTTAGCCCGGGGATGACGATTCGAGGGGTTAATCATTTGAATGGAAG
Source organism: Rhizobium sp. Q54 (assembly GCA_945861155.1). Lineage (GTDB taxonomy): Bacteria > Pseudomonadota > Alphaproteobacteria > ATCC43930 > CGMCC-115725 > DATARH01. The sequence continues at coordinate 35,404 of CAMATN010000001.1, read as the reverse complement.
GGGAGGGATCATGCGATCGTTGTTTCTGCGTCGGGCAGCTTTGCTGGGGGCTTACGTTGCGGTGCTTGTCGCACCGCTGGCTGTAGCCGCCCAAACTCCGCCGCCGTTCTACCCGCCGCCACCGTTAGCCGTTGCCCCGCCGCCGCCCTCGCCGGAAAGCGCCGAGATCGCCGCATGCCTATGCCTGAAGCAGTCCGTCGATGAACTCGGCGCGAGTACCGCGGCAAGCCGGCGTTCCGATGATGAAATGCGGGGCGAGTTGGGTCGCCTCGATGCCCAATTGGCGCGCGAGCGCGCCAGCATGGACGTTAACAACCCGCAATCGGTCGCGCGGTTTCGCCAGATGCTCGATCAGCGCGACGCGGTATTCCGCCGCTCGTCGGGCCCAGTCGCGGCGGATCTGGGCGGCTCGGTCGAGCGCTACAACGCGGCGAGCAACGAATACAATGCGCGTTGCGCCAACCGGCCGCGGAACCCGGTGCTTCTCGGCCAGGTGCAGGCGAGCCTGACCTGTCCGCCGCGCTGACCTGTAGTGGCCGCTCCGCGTTCTATCCTGGCGGGCCCCCTGGCGGCCCTGGGTAAAGTTGCTCCGGGGAGACCTCAGGTTCGGCGATGACGGCCCAGCCGGTCCCTTGCCAGGCGCGAAAAAAACAGCTGCGCCGGCCGGTATGGCAGGCGACCCCGTGCTGATCGACCAGCAACAGCACCGTGTCGCCGTCGCAATCCACCCGCATTTCGCGCAGAAGCTGGATCTGGCCGGACGTTTCCCCCTTGCGCCAAAGCGCTTGGCGCGAGCGCGACCAATAGCACACGCGTTGTTCGGCGAGCGTCAGGCGCACCGCATCGCGGTTCATCCACGCCATCATCAGTACCTCGCCCGTATCGTGCTGCTGGGCGATGGCGGCGACGAGGCCATCGGGGCCGAACTTGATCTCGTCCAGCGTATCGTCCACCGCGTCGGTCATGATCGTTCTTCTCCGCCGGCACGAAATCGGCCGCGCAAATTCTTGTCAGCCCGCCCGCCCCCGCATAGGGTGGCGCCGCGCCGAACACAAGAGCGGTCCGCTTCAGACCGAGCCGGGGTGGTAAAGTCGTGGCCGACCTGATCCTTGAGACGCGCGGTCTGACCAAGGAGTTCCGCGGGTTTACCGCCGTCCAGGGGGTCGATTTGCAAGTCCGCCGCGGCACGATCCACGCGCTGATCGGCCCAAACGGCGCGGGCAAGACCACGGTCTTCAACCTGCTGACCAAATTCCTCGAACCGAGCGCCGGGCAGATCTATTACAACGGGCGCGACATCACCGCCGCGCGGCCGGCCGATGTCGCCCGGTTCGGGCTGGTGCGCTCGTTCCAGATCTCGGCGGTGTTCCCGCATCTGAGCGTGCGCGAGAACGTCCGGGTCGCGTTGCAGCGGCCGCTCGGCAACTCGTTTCACTTCTGGCGCTCGCAGCTTGTGCTCGATCGGCTGAATAGCCGGGCCGACGCGCTGCTCGATGCGGTCGGCCTCGCCGGCTTCGAGGACAGCCCCGCCGCCTCGCTCCCCTATGGCAGGAAGCGCGCCCTCGAAATCGCGACGACGCTCGCGCTCGACCCCGAGATGCTGCTGCTCGACGAGCCGATGTCGGGGCTCGGCCAGGAGGATATCGGGCGCATTTCCGGGCTGATCCGCGACGCCGCGCGCGACCGCACCGTGCTGATGGTCGAGCACAATCTGTCGGTCGTCGCGGATCTGTCGCAGATTATCACGGTGCTGACCCGCGGGCGCATCCTCGCCGAGGGCGATTACGACACGGTCTCAAACAACCCCGAGGTTATCGAAGCCTATCTGGGGACGGGCCTGGGGACCGGGCTGGGGACCGGCCATGCCTGAGGCGGTAGCGGCCAACGAATTGCTGCGCGTCCGCGAACTGCACGCCTGGTACGGCGAATCGCACGTTTTGCACGGCATGGATTTCGCGGTCGGCGAGGGCGAGGTCGTGACCCTGCTCGGCCGCAATGGCGCCGGCAAGACGACCACCCTCAAGGCGATCATGGGGATCGTCGGCCAGCGCACCGGCTCGGTGCGCTATCGCGGCACGGAACTTGTCGGGCTGGCCTCGAACCGCATCGCCCGGCAGGGCATCGCCTATTGCCCCGAGGAGCGCGGCATTTTCGCCAGCCTCGATGTCGAGGAAAACCTGATGCTGCCGCCGACCATCCGGCCCGGCGGCATGAGCGTCGACGAGATCTACGCGATTTTCCCCAATCTGAAGGAGCGCCGCCGCAGCCAGGGCACCAAACTGTCGGGCGGTGAACAGCAGATGCTGGCAATCGGCCGCATCCTGCGCACCGGCGCCAACCTGCTGCTGCTCGACGAGCCGACCGAGGGGCTGGCCCCGGTCATCGTCCAGCAGATCGGGCGGCTGATCGAGACGCTGAAGGCGAAGGGCTTTACGATCCTGCTGGTTGAGCAGAATTTCCGGTTTGCCTCGACGATCGCCGACCGGCATTACATCGTCGAACATGGCCAGGTGATCGACATGATCCGCAACGCGGAGCTGGCCCAGAACCTCGACAAACTGCACGAATATCTCGGCGTTTGAGCGGATGATGGAGAAAATGATGAAACTAGCGGCTCTCGCAGGGTTTGCCGCCGCGCTGACGATCGCCCCCGCGCTGATGATAGCCGGCGCGGCGCACGCGCAGATTTCGGGCGATGTCGTCAAGATCGGCGTGATGAACGATATGTCGGGCCTCTACGCCGACATCACCGGGCCCGGATCGGCCGAGGCGGCGCGCATGGCGATCGCCGATTTCGGCGGCACCGTCAACGGCAAGAAGATCGAGCTGGTCACCGCCGACCATCAGAACAAGCCCGATGTCGGCGGCGCCATCGCCCGCCAATGGTACGACAATGACGGGGTCGACGCGATTGTCGACGTGCCGACATCGAGCGTCGCTCTTGCCGTACAAGACCTCGCCCGCACCAAGCAGAAGGCGTTTTTGATCTCCGGCGCGGCGTCGTCGGATTTGACCGGCAAGGCGTGCGGCCCGACCTCGGTGCACTGGACCTACGACACGGTCGCGCTGGCCAACGGCACCGGCAGCGCGGTCGTCAAGGCCGGCGGCGACAGCTGGTTTTTCATCACCGCCGATTATGCCTTTGGCCACGCCCTCGAACGCGACACCGCGACGGTCGTGAAGGCGAGCGGCGGCAAGGTGCTGGGCCAGGTTAGGGTGCCGCTCAACACGCCCGATTTTTCGTCCTACCTGCTGCAGGCGCAGGCCTCGAAGGCCAAGATCATCGGGCTCGCCAATGCCGGCGGCGACACGATCAACTCGATCAAGCAGGCCGCCGAATTCGGCATCGTCGCGGGCGGCCAGAAGCTCGCGGGGTTGCTGGTGTTCATCACCGATGTCCACAGCCTCGGGCTCAAGACCGCCAACGGCCTGCAACTGACCGAAGCCTTCTACTGGGACCAGAACGACGCGAGCCGCGCCTGGTCGAAGCGCTTTTTTGAAAAGATGAACCGGCAGCCGAGCATGGTGCAGGCCGGGGTCTACGGCGCGATCACGCATTACCTGAACGCGATCAAGGCGACCGGCAGCGACGACGCGGTGGCCGTCGTCAAGAAGATGAAAGAAACCCCGGTCAACGACTTCATGACCCAAAACGGCAAGATCCGCGAGGACGGTCGGCTGGTCCGCGACATGTACCTGTTCGAAGTCAAGAAGCCCGAGGAATCGAAGGGACCCTTTGATTATTACAAGCAGGTCGGCACGATCCCGGGCGAGGAGGCATTCAAGCGCCCCGCCGGCAACGAATGCCCGCTGGTCAAGGGGTGAGCGCGCCTGGCTGGATACGATGTTTCGGCAGTCGCCTAAAAACCCCCACCCTAACCCTCCCCCGCTTGCGGGGGAGGGGACCAGGGCTCGCCCTCGGACGCGCGCGGAACGGCCGCTCATCTCGTTGCCGCCGCCAGCCCCAATCGTTCCCTCCCGCGCTTGCCCCCACCCTCACCCTCCCCCGCAAGCGGGGGAGGGCAGGGTGGGGGCAAGCGGGGAAGGGTTAGGCTGGGGGTCTGCGTCCCCGGCGGCGGCAGTGAAGATTCCGGGCGGCGGCTGATGCTCGACTGGCTGCACATTCCGATGCCGCCGGCGCCGCTGTTGTTCGCGCAGCTGCTCGTCGGCCTGATCAACGGCGCCTTCTACGCGATGCTGAGCCTCGGGCTCGCCGTCATTTTCGGCCTCCTAAACATCATCAACTTCACCCATGGCGCGCAGTACATGCTCGGCGCGTTCTGCGCCTGGTTTCTGTTGAACGGGCTCGGAATCGGCTACTGGCCGGCGCTGATCATCGCGCCAGTTGTCGTCGGGTTCAGCGGCATCGTGATCGAGCGGGTGTTCCTGCGCCAGATCGCCGGGCTCGATCATTTGTACGGGTTGCTGCTGACCTTTGGCCTGGCGCTGATCATCGAGGGCGGATTTCGGCAAGCCTACGGCTCCTCCGGTCAGCCCTATACGATCCCGGCCGAATTGCAGGGCGCGCAGAATCTCGGCTTCATGTTCCTGCCGAATTACCGTGCCTGGGTCATCGTCGCCTCGCTTGGCGTGTGCCTCGCCACCTGGTTTGTGATCGAGCGCACCCGGCTCGGCGCCTATCTGCGCGCCGCCACCGAGAACCCGGTGCTGGTCCAGGCCTTCGGCATCGACGTGCCGCGCATGGTGACCTTGACCTACGGCGCCGGGGTCGGGCTCGCGGCATTGGCCGGGGTGATGGCCGCGCCGATCTACCAGGTCAGTCCGCTGATGGGGACCAACATCATCATCGTCGTATTCGCGGTCGTCGTGATCGGCGGCATGGGGTCGATTCTCGGCGCCATCGTCAGCGGTTTCGGGCTGGGGCTGATCGAGGGACTGACCAAGGTCTTTTACCCCGAGGCGTCGAACACGGTGATTTTCGTGATCATGGCGATCGTGCTGCTGGTCAAACCGGCGGGCCTGTTCGGGCGGGCGGCCTGACATGAGAACATCCGGACCCGGCGCGACCGGCACGGCGCCGTTCTGGCTGTGGACAGCCGGGCTGATCCTGCTCGCGCTCGCCGCGCCGTATTTCTTCTACCCGATCTTTCTGATGAAGGCGCTGTGCATGGCGCTGTTCGCCTGCGCCTTCAACCTGCTGGTCGGCTATGTCGGGTTGTTGTCGTTCGGCCACGCCGCGTTTTTTGGCACCGCCTCCTACATCACCGCGCATACGGTGAAAGTGTGGGGGCTGCCGACCGAGCTTGGCATTCTTGCCGGCGTCGCGGTCGCCGCCGCGCTCGGCACGGTCTTCGGCTATCTGGCGATCCGCCGGCAGGGCATCTATTTCGCAATGGTCACGCTGGCCTTCGCGCAGATGGTGTTCTTTTTCTGCTTGCAGGTGCCGTTCACCGGCGGCGAAGACGGGATCCAGGCGGTGCCGCGCGGCTGGCTGTTCGGCCTGATCGACCTCAACGACACGCTGGTCATGTATTACGTCGTGCTGGCGGTGTTCCTGTTCGGCTTTGGCGTGATTGTGCGCACGATCTATTCGCCGTTCGGTCAGGTGTTGACCGCGATCCGCGAAAACGAGCCGCGCGCGATCTCGCTCGGCTATCGGGTAGACCACTACAAGCTGCTCGCCTTCATCCTGTCGGCGGCGCTGTCCGGGCTCGCCGGGTCGACCAAGGCGATCGTGTTCCAGTTCGCCTCGCTGACCGACGTCAACTGGACGATGTCGGGCGAGGTCGTGCTGATGACGCTGCTCGGTGGCATCGGTACGATCCTCGGTCCGGTCGTCGGCGCCTTCGTAATCGTGACGATGGAGAACTATCTGGCGCAGACCGGCTCCTGGGTCACGATCATCCAGGGCGTCATCTTCGTCATTTGCGTGCTGACCTTCCGCCGCGGCATCGTCGGGGTTATCGCCCCCTATGTCACCGGACGCCAGCACCCGCCGGCCGGCCCGGAGCCGGCCCGCCCGGTCCCGGAAGTGGCGGCGCGCTAAGCCTCAGCTGCGCCAGCGCAGCGTGCGCGGCTTGACCGGGTTGTCGAACGGCCGCTGTTCGGCGCGGGCGCGGCGGTATTCCTGCTTCAGCCGGTAGTACCAGCGCGCCTGTGTATCTGAATCGTCGATCAGCGACAGCACCGGGTCGAAACGCAGCCCTTGCTGCTGGCGCTCCATGATGTCGCGGTCCTGGCGCAGAAAGGCCCGCACATAGGGACGCAGCACCGGTTTCAGCGCGGAGAGCCACGGCGCCGTCCAATAGATGCAGTGATTTATTTCGGTCGTCGTGTCGTCGATCGGGGTCAGCGCCGTCAGATTGGTGACCCGATAGCGTCCGGCCCGTATCTCCTCGATGCGTACGCTTGGCAGGCGAAACGCGATCTCGGTCTCGGGCGCGCCGCCGAGCAGCCGATAGGCCCGCGAGTTGCTCGACGGCGCGTGCCGGCTCATCGTAAAGCCCCACGGCGAGGGCGCGAACGCCTTCTCCTTTTCATGGATCGAGCGCCGTGAGCGCCACCACCAGGCGCTGTGCACGAAGGGGCCGTGCGCCGGGTCCATCAGCCCGATCACGGCATGGTCGATCGCCGCCCCGAACCGCATCGTTTCCACGAGTCGCGGGGCTGCCGATTCGGCAAATCCGTCGAGCACCGGAATATCGGGCGCCGCGCTCGGGTCGCTGCCAAAAAATACCCAGACATTGCCCTGCACCTCGCGCGCCGGATAGCTTGCGACCGCGATCCGGGCGAGATCGAACGCCTGGCCCTCGACCAGCGACGGGATCGCGGTGCAGCGTCCGTCCCGGTCGAAGCGCCAGCCGTGATAGCAGCACTCGATCTCCCTGCCGTCGAACGCGCCGGCCGACAGCTTCATGCCGCGATGGGGGCAGATGTCGCGCAACGCGAAGACGGCGCCAAGCCGGTCGCGCCCGATCAATAGCGGCTCGCCCAGCATGATGCGCGCGAGCATCCGGCCGGGCCGCAGCTTATGGCCGGGCAGCGCGTAGTACCAGGCTTCGCGCAACGGCGCCGCCATCTCGACCAAATTGTATTCTCCCGTGCAGGTATCTCCAGTCGGGGGCGGCGCTGAGGCTATCGCTCGAACGCGTCACCGGCTATTTTCGATGTCACGACAGTTTCGCGAATTTTGGCGATAATTTCAGCCGTGCTCCGCCTCATCCGCCATCCCGGCCCCGGATCGACCCATGCGCGCGGCGCGGTGCTGGCGATGGGCAATTTCGACGGTCTCCACCGGGGGCATGCCGCGCTGATCGGCGAAGCGCGCGACCGCGCCCGCGCGGCCGCGATGCCCGCCGGGGTGCTGACCTTTGAGCCGCACCCGCGCGGCGTCTTCATGCCGGACAGCGAGCCGTTTCGGCTGACCCCGTTCCGGGTCAAGGAGCGTGAGATCGCGCGGCTCGGGGTCGAACTGTTGTTCGTCCAGCATTTCGACCTCGCCTTCGCGCGCAAGAGTGCCGAATCATTTGTCCAGGATATCCTCCTCGACGCGGTCGGCGTGACCCATATCGTCGTCGGGCATGATTGCACCTTTGGCAATCGCCGGCGCGGCACCCCCGAGATGCTACGCGCCGCCGGAGCCGCGCACGGCTTTGGGGTCACCGTGGTCGAGCCGGTGCGCGACGCCGATGCGGCGGCCTATTCCTCCACCCATATCCGCGAATTGTTGCGGGCGGGCAAGCCGCGCGAGGCCGCCGATCAGCTCGGCCGTTGCTGGGAAATCGACGGGCGGGTCATGGTCGGCGACCGGCGCGGCCGCACGATCGGCTTTCCGACCGTCAATCTCGGGCTCGGCGAGTATCTGCGCCCGGCTTTCGGGGTATACGCGGTGCGCGTATCGGGAGACGGCGCCGATGACCCCTTTGCCGGCCGCGCGATCGACGGCGTCGCCAATATCGGGTTGCGGCCGACAATCGGCACCCCCGAACCGCGTCTTGAGGCGCATCTGTTCGACATCGACGCCGATCTCTATGGCCGCCATTTGCGGGTATCGCTGGTCGACTTCATCCGACCGGAGCGCAAATTCGCCGGGATCGAGGCGTTGAAGGCGCAGATAGCCGAAGACGCGGCACGAGCGCGCGCCATCCTCGCGGAGGCGCCGCCAACTGACGCGGTGCGGTAGGCGTCAACCCTCGGCGAGCGGGCGCATCACGCGGTAGAGCGCCATCTTCTCTCATTCGATGACCTCGTCGGCGCGGGCGAGGAGCGACTGCGGCACGGTGAGGCCGAGCGCGTTCGCGGTCTTGAGGTTGATGACCAGTTCGTATTTGGTTGGCGCCTGCACCGGCAGGTCGGCGGGCTTGGCGCCCTTGAGGATGCGGTCGACGTAGCCGGCCGCGCGGCGGTGCAGGTCGATAAAATCAGCCCCATAGGAGATCAGGCGGCCGCTGGTGACAAAGGCGCGGTTGGGATAGACCGCAGGCAGTTTGTGCCGGGCCGCCAATGTGATGATCAGATCGCGATGAACATTCACCAACGCGCTCGCCGTCGCGATCAGGCCGCCATTCGGGGAGCGCGCGAAGGCCGTGACGGCGCGCTCGATCTCGCCGGCGTCGCGCACGTTGATCGGGCTCACCTCCACGCGGAGCGTCGGCGCAGCGGACTGGATTACGGCAAACTGGCCGATCCCGGCCGCTATGGCGGGGTCCCAAAGGACCGCCGCTCGCGTCATGCCCGGCGCGATCTGCTTGAGCAGCTCCAGCCATTTCGCGCACAAACTGTATTCGAACTGCATAAAGCCGGTAGCGTTGCCGCCTGGCCGCGATAGGCTGTCGACGAAGCCGGAGCCGACTGGATCCTGGACGTTTGCGAAGACTATCGGCACGGCGCGGGTCGCCTGAAGCAACGGCCCCATTGCCGCGCCGCCAGGGGCGAAGATGACGTCCGGCGCGAGCGCGGCCAATTCTACCGCGTATTTGCGAATGTCGTCGGCATTGCCCGCCCCCCAGCGATAATCGATCCGTACGTTGCGACCGTCGATCCAGCCCAATTGCTGCAGCCCCTGCTGGAATGCCGCGAAGCGGAGCTGAAGAACCGGATCGTCCGCGGCCCCGCCAGCGAGCACGCCGATATGCCGCACGCGGTCTGCCTGCTGCGCGCGCGCGGCGAGCGGCCATGCAACCGCGGCGGTGCCGATAAGCGTGATCAACGCGCGGCGTCTCATGCCCGGCCTCTCGATCTGGCGGCGAGCGGAGATTGTGGCTCAAAATGGCTTGTCATTGCGAGGAGGCCGAGGGGCGACGAAGCAATCTCGACCGGATCGACCACGAATATCGCGAGATTGCTTCGTCGCTCCGCTCCTCGCAATCCCGATATTTTGATTGAGATTACGCTCACCCCTCCGCCAGCGGGCGCATCACGCGGTAGAGCGCGGCCTTTGCTTCGAAGCCGATGCCGGGGATGTCGGGCAGGCGGACGAGGCCGTTTTCGACCGGACAGTCATCGGCAAACCCGCCGAACGGGGCGAAGACGTCGGGGTAGGATTCGTTGCCGCCGAGCCCGAGCCCGACCGCGATGTTCAGCGCGAATTGGTGGCCGCCATGCGGCACACAGCGCCGCGCCGACCAGCCGTGCCGCGCCAGCATGTCTGTGGTGCGCAGATATTCGACGAGGCCATAGGACAGCGCCGGGTCGAATTGCAGCACGTCGCGGTCCGGCCTGAGGCCGCCGTGGCGGATCAGGTTGCGCGCATCCTGCATCGAAAACAGGTTCTCGCCGGTGGCCAGCGGCGGCGCGTAGCGCTCGGCGAGCGTCGCGTGCGCGGCATAATCGAGCGGGTCGAGCGGCTCCTCGTACCAGCGCAGCCCGTAGGGCGCGAACGCATCGGCATAGGAAGCCGCCTCGTCGAGCGAGAAGCGGCCGTTGGCATCGACGGCGAGATTGTCGCCGGCGCCGACCACCGCCAGCACCGCCTCGATGCGGGCCAGATCCTCGGCCAGCGAGGCGCCGCCGATCTTGATCTTGACGCAGCCATAGCCGAGATCGCGGTAATGTCTGACCTCGTCCTGCAGCGCCCCGATGCCCTTGCCTGGATAGTAATATCCGCCGGCGGCATAGACCCAGGCGCTCGGGTCGGCCTCCCCGTGATGATAGCGGTCGGCGAGCAGGCGCCATAGCGGCACCCCCTCGGTCTTGGCGCGCAGATCCCACAGCGCCATGTCGAGCACCCCGACCGCGACCGAGCGCTCGCCGTGGCCGCCCGGTTTTTCGTTGCGCATCATGATCGCCCAGGCGCGCGCCGGGTCGATCAGCCCGGATTCGTCGAGCAGCGCCGCCGGGTCGGCCTCGGCGAGGCGCGGAATGAAGCGCTCGCGCAACAGCCCCTGCACCGCATACCGCCCGTTCGAGTTGAAGCCGAAGCCGACGACCGGCTTGCCGTCGCGCTTCAGATCAGTGTGGATCGCGACGACGCTGGCGGTCATCTTGCTGAAATCGATATAGGCATTGGCGATCGCCGAGCTGATCGGCGCGACGATGTCGCGGATCGCTGTTATGCGCATGGGTTACTCCCGGTCTTTCGTTCGCGCTCCGCTGATAGCGCGGTTCGACGGCCGGGCGTGATACAATAATCGAGCAGCACCCATATAGACACGATTGCAATGGCCTTCGCCTTCGACAGTCTCGGCTACGCGAGGCGCCTCCGAGAGGCCGGTGTGCCGCAAGACCAGGCCGAGGCTCATGCTGACGCCGCACGGGAGTTCGTCATGGCGGAGCTGGCGACGAGGTACGATCTCGACGTTCTGCGGCGCGAACTGGAGAACAAGCTCGATACGCTGTCCCTGCGATTGACGGTGAGAATGGGCATCATGTTGGCGGCAGGCCTATCCATTCTCGCCGCCGTCCTCCGGCTTCACTTATAGTAAAATTAACTGATCACTCCCGGTGATAGGGATGGCCGGCGAGGATTTGCTGGGCGCGGTATAGCTGCTCCAACAGGAGGCCGCGCACCAGCAGATGCGGCCACGTCACCGCGCCCAATGACATGACGGCGTCGGCGCGCTCGATGACCGCGGAACCGAGCCCGTCGGCGCCGCCGATCGCGAAGGCCAACGCGCCGGTACCGCCATCCCGCCAGGCGGCAAGCCGGTCGGCGAAATCGCGGCTCGTCCAACCGACGCCGCGCTCGTCGAGCGCGACGAGCCGGGCGCCGGCGGGAAGCGCGGCGAGGATCAGTTCGGCCTCACGCAGTTTGAGGGCGGCGGGCGGCAGGCGGCGCTTTTCCTCGATCTCGACGATCGTGACAGGCGGCACGATGCGCCCGGCATAGAGCGCCTGAAGATCGTCAAGCGGCCCGCGCCGCTGCCGGCCGATGGCGAGGATAAAAAGGCGGATCGCCGCTTCCTATTGCAAGACCGACGCTGCCTCGGTTTCGGTTTCGATCTCGGATTCGGGCAACGCCTCGCTCCACATCTTTTCGAGATTGTAATAGACGCGGATTTCCGGCCGGAAGATGTGCACGATGACATCGCCGGCGTCGATCAGCACCCAATCGCCCTGCGCTTTGCCCTCGGTCACGACGCGGCCGGGCAGCGCCTGTTCAAGATGGTCGGTCAGCGAGACGACCTGCCGCGATGAACGGCCCGACGCGACCACCATGTAATCGGCGATGGTGGTTTTGCCGGCGAGGTCGATCGTCACGATTTCCTCGGCCTTGCCGTCTTCGAGGCTGTCGATGATGCGACGCAGCAATTCCGGCGCGGCGAGCTTTTGCCGGCGGCGCGGCGGCATGGCGGCGATGATCGGGGTGGCGATGATCGGGGTGGCGGCGGCAGCAGTGGCTTCAGGGGTCACGTCGGGTTTGATCTCCTGCAAGTTATGCGACGATCGCTCGGCCCGAATCCGGGTGGCCGAGCGCGGGTCGAGCCGGGTATGGAAAAACACCCAGGCGGGCGGCGGCATCAGCGCCAGCCGTCGCGCCGCCGAGACCGCCACGCGCGCCCGGGCAAAGCGATGCGCGGCGATGCCCGCGAGTGCTTTTAACGAGGTGCTCGGGCGGTCGAAAACAGCAACCGGGACGGTGCGGATGATGTCTTGCCACCGCTTCCAATATGGGAGCTGGACAAGGTTGTCGCCACCCATCAGCCAGACAAAACGAGACCGCGGAAAGCGCCGGCGCAATGCCGTCAGCGTGTCGGCGGTATAGCGCGAGCCGAGCCTGGTCTCGATATCGCTGACCCGGATGCGCCGGTCGGCGGCGGCTACCGTTGCGGCCTCGTCCAGGCGCTCCGCAAAGGGCGCCATGCCGGCGGCGTGCTTCAGCGGGTTTTGCGGCGATACCAGCCACCACACCGCGTCGAGATCGAGACGGGCGAGCGCGAGGCGGCTGATATGCAAATGCCCGCCATGCGCCGGGTTGAACGAGCCGCCGAGCAGGCCGACGCGGCGCTTCCCCCGCCCCCACCCCAGCCCTCCCCCGCCCCCTCCCTGACCCTCCCCCGCTTGCGGGGGAGGGAAGGGTGGGGGCAAAGCGGGGGAGGGAGTCGACCGAGCGTCGTTCTTAACCCTTCCACACAACTGCGCAAGGGAGCCCGCCGCATCACCGGCCTCAACCCTCTCCCGCAAGTGGGGGAGGGCAGGGTGGGGGTTTACGCTCGTGACCTTGCTCAGGGCCGCACCTGGCCGGTGCCGCGGACGAGGTATTTGTAGGTGGTCAGCTCGGCCGCGCCGACCGGGCCGCGCGGCGGCAGGCGCTGCGTTGAGATGCCGATCTCGGCGCCCATGCCGAATTCCCCGCCATCGGCGAACTGGGTTGAGGCGTTGACCAGCACGATCGCGCTGTCGATTTCGGCCAGGAAGCGCTCGGCGGCGCCCGAATCCTCGGTGACGATCGCGTCGGTGTGGTGCGAGCCGTAGCGCGCGATATGCGCGATCGCCTCGTCGATGCCGCCGACGACATGCACCGCGAGGATCGCGTCGAGATATTCGGTGCGCCAATCCTGCTCGGTCGCCGGCACCGCGCCGGGATCGATCGCCAGCACCTCCGGATCGCCGCGCAATTCGCAGCCGGCGGCGCGCAGATCGGCGAGGATCGGCGGCAGGATCGCGGCGGCGACGGCGCGGTCGACCAGCAGGGTCTCGGTTGCGCCGCAGATCGACACGCGCCGCATCTTGGCGTTGAGCACGATCGCGCGCGCCTTGGCCGGGTCGGCTTCGCGGTGGATGTAGGTGTGGCAGAGGCCCTCGAGATGGGCAATGACCGGAATGCGGCTCTCGCGCTGCACCCGCTCGATCAACGATGCGCCGCCGCGCGGCACGATGACGTCGATAACCCCGCTCATCGTCAGCATCAGGCCGACCGCGGCGCGGTCGCGGGTCGGCACGAGCTGGATCGCGTCTTGCGGCAGCTCCACCGCGCGCAGCCCGGCGCGCAGCGCGGCGACGAGCGCGCGCGAGGAATGAAAGCTTTCCGAGCCGCCGCGCAGGATCGCGGCATTGCCCGATTTGAGGGCGAGCCCGCCAGCGTCGGCGGTCACGTTCGGGCGGCTCTCGTAGATGATGCCGATGACCCCGAGCGGCACGCTGACCCGGGAGATGTGCAACCCGTTGGGCCGGGTCCACTCGGCCAGCGTCCGGCCGATCGGGTCGGGCAGCGCGGCGATGTCGTCGAGCCCGCGCGCGACCGCGTCGAGCCGCTTCGGGTCGAGCGCCAGGCGGTCGAGCAGCGCGTCGCCGATCCCGGCGTGTTTGGCTTCGGCAAGATCCTCGGCATTGGCGGCGAGGATCGCGTTCGCCTGGGCGCGCACCGCGGCGGCGGCGGCGCGCAGTGCGCTGGTCTTCGCGTCGGGCGAGGCCAGCGCCAGCGCGGCGGCGGCCTCGCGGGCGCGCCGCCCGATCTCGGCCATCGTCGCGGCGAGATCGGTCGCGGGCGGGGTGCGGATCAAGGTCTCGGTCGTCATCGCTTGCCGGTCACCACCAGATCGTCGCGGTGAATGATCTCGTCGCGCCCACGGTAGCCGAGAATGGCTTCGATTTCACCGCTCTTGTGCCCGGCGACAAGCCGTATATCGGCGCTCGCATAGGCCGAGAGACCGCGGCCGGCCTCGGCGCCGGCGCCGGTGCGGACGACCACGCAATCGCCGCGCTCGAAGGCGCCCTCGACCGCGACGATGCCGGCCGCCAAGAGGCTCTTGCCCGAGCGCAACGCGCGCGCCGCGCCGTCGTCGACAATCAGCGCGCCGGCCGGGTTGACGGCGCCGGCGATCCAGGCCTTGCGCGCCGAGCGCGGCTCGCCGCCGGCCAGAAACAGGGTCGCCCGGGCGCCCGCTTCGATCGCCGCCAGCGGCCCCGCCGTGGCGCCATCGATTCTCGGATCGCCCTCCGCGATCAGCATCCGACAGCCGGCATGCATCGCGATCCGCGCCGCCGCCAGCTTTGTCACCATACCGCCCGAGCTGTAGCCGGGCGGCGCCGTGCCGGCCATCGCCGCGATATCGGGCGAGATGTCGCGGACCAGCGGGATGTGCTCGGCCGCGGGATCGCCGCGCGGGTCGGCGGTATAGAGCCCGTCGATGTCGGACAGCAGCACCAGCATGTCGGCGCTGGTCATCTGCGCGACCCGGGCGGCCAAACGGTCGTTGTCGCCAAAGCGAATCTCGGCGGTGGCCACGGTGTCGTTCTCGTTGACGACCGGCACCACGCCCAATGCCAGCAATTGCGCAAAGGTGGCGCGCGCGTTGAGGTGCCGGCGGCGCTCCTCGGTGTCGTCGGGGGTCAACAGGATCTGCGCGACGGTGATGCCGTGCCGCGCCAATGCCTCCTGATAGGCGTGCGCGAGGCGGATCTGCCCGGTCGCCGCGGCGGCCTGCTTTTCGTCAAGCCGCAGCGCGCGGCCATGCAAGCCGAGCTGGCGCCGCCCGACCGCGATCGCGCCCGAGGTGACAACGATCAGCTCCTGGCCGCGCCGCCGGCAACGCGCGACATCCTCGACCAATGCATCAAGCCAGGCGCGCCGGATCTCGCCGTCCTGCGCGACCAGCAAGGCCGAGCCGATCTTCAGGATCACCCGCCGCGCCGAGGCGAGCGCCGCGGCGGCGGTGGGAACGCCAAACTCTCCCTCTCCACCCCTGGGGGTGGAGAGGGTTGGGGTGAGGTGGGGGATTCCAGGGCGGTGGCCAGCACCCACCTCACCCTCCCCATCGCTGCGCGACGGGTCCCCTCCCTCTCCCCCCTGAAGGGCGGAGAGGGCATTTAGAGCGGCCTCGGCCTCGATGCGAAGCTTCATTCCGCCGCGACCAGCGCGCTGGGCTCGGCGGGGGCGTCGGCGCGGGCCGCGCCGATCGCGGCGAGGAGGGTGCCGAGGACGGGCTGTATACCCGCGCCGCTGACTCCGGATAGCGGCAGCACCGAGCTGCCGGGCCGGGCGGCCTCGACGAGCGCGCGGCATTTGGCGGCGACCTCGCCCTCGTCGATCGCGTCGATCTTGTTGAGGCCGACGATCTCGGGCTTGTCGGCGAGGCCGTGTCCGTAATCGGCGAGTTCCTGGCGAATCGTGGCGTAGGCGCCGACGACATCCTCCTCGGTCCCGTCGATCAGATGGAGGATCACCGCGCAGCGCTCGACATGGCCGAGGAAACGGGTGCCGAGCCCGGCCCCTTCGCTGGCGCCCTCGATCAGCCCCGGCAAATCGGCCAACACGAATTCGGTATCGTCGTCGAGCCGCACGACGCCGAGCTGGGGATGCAGGGTGGTGAACGGGTAGTCGGCGATCTTCGGCTTGGCGTGCGACAGGCGCGACAGCAGCGTCGATTTGCCGGCATTGGGCAACCCGACGAGACCGGCGTCGGCGATCAGCTTCAAGCGCAGCCAGACCCACAATTCCTGGCCCGGCCAGCCGGGGCCGGCGCGCCGCGGTGCCTGGTTGGTCGAGGTTTTGTAATGCGAGTTGCCGAACCCGCCATCGCCGCCGCGCAGCAATACGATACGCTGGCCGGGGCGGGTCAGATCGGCAAGCACGGTCTCCTTGTCGTCGGCGAAAACCTGCGTGCCCACCGGCACCATCAACACCGTGTCGCGGCCCTGCGCACCGGTGCGGTTGGCCCCGGCGCCGCCGCGACCATTTTGGGCCCGGAAATGCTGGCGATAGCGATAGTCGATGAGCGTGTTCAGATTGTCGGCGCTCTCGAGCACGATGTCGCCGCCCTTGCCGCCATCGCCGCCATCCGGGCCGCCGAACTCGATGAACTTCTCGCGGCGGAAGCTCGACGCGCCGCGCCCGCCGTCACCGCTCTTCAGGTAGATCTTGCACTGGTCGAGGAATTTCATGGGGTCTCGTCGTTCCAAAACAAAAAAGGGAGCGACCGGGCCGCTCCCCTTTGGCTCCGCTCTGTTCGGGGAACGGCTACTCGGCGGCTTCGGCCGCTTGATCGTTTGCCGGGTGCGCCACGACCGAGATGAAGGTGCGCCCGCCGAAGCCCTTCTTGAACTGGACGGCGCCCTCTTCGAGCGCGAACAGCGTATGGTCGCGCCCCATGCCGACCCGCACGCCGGGATGAAACTTGGTGCCGCGCTGGCGCACGATGATGCTGCCGGGCACGACGATCTCGCCGCCGAATTTCTTGACCCCGAGCCGCCTGCCGGCGCTGTCGCGGCCATTGCGCGAGGAGCCGCCCGCCTTTTTGTGTGCCATCTCGATCTCTCCTGCGCCGCTCAGGTCGCGCCGCTTAAGTGCCGGCGCGGATCTCGGTGATCCGCAGCACGGTCTGGTACTGGCGGTGGCCGTTCTTGCGGCGATAATTGTGCCGCCGCTTTTTCTTGAAGACGATGATCTTGTCGGCGCGGCGCTGCTCGACCAGTTCGGCGCTGACCGAGGCGCCGGCCAGATACGGCGTGCCCGTCGACACCTCGGCGCCCTCGCCGAGCATCAGCACCTCGCCGAATTCGATCGTCGCGCCGGGTTCGCCGGGGAGCTTCTCGACCGCGAGGACGTCGTCCTTGGCGACCTTGTATTGCTTGCCGCCGGTGCGGATCACTGCAAACATGATTAGGAACCGATATCGGTTGGCGCGCCCGCCGCGGCAAGCCCGGCTCGGCACAAATACGCCGCGCACGGGGTCACCCGTCCGCGAGCCGCGCACTATAGTCGGGCGCCCCGCGCTGTCAACGCTCTCCGGACTTTGATGTACCTGTGATGGACCCCAATCTCGCCGCCTCGACGCTTCCCGACGACTCGCCAGAACTTATCGGAGATTTCTTCGACACCGGCCGGTTCGGCACGGTGCGGGTCGTGACGCGGGACTGCCCGCTCTGCGGCGCGCGCGATCCCGTGCCGGTCGCCGGCTATGGGGTCGGCATCTGGCGCTTGGTGCGCTGCCGTCCGTGCGGGTTCGCCTATCTCGACCGCGCCCCCGAATATGCCGCGCTGTCGGAGGTCATGGCCTGGGAAAAGACCGGCGCGGCCGAACTGGAGCGGCGCGCGGCGACCCGGCCGATCTCGTTCCGGCTGAGCCGGGCGACGCGCGTCAGGATGGCTCTGTTGCCGCGCAAGAAGATGGCCGACCTGGTCGCCCGCTTCGCTCGCCCCGGCAATGTCGTCGATCTCGGCTGTGGCACGGGATGGCAGCTCGCCGGGCTCCCGCTGCATTATGTTCCCTATGGCATCGAGATCTCGACCGAGGCGGCGGCCGAAGCCGACCGCGTGTTCGGCGCGCGCGGCGGCGCGGTCGTCAATCGGCCGGTACTGCTCGGTCTCCCGAATTTTGCCGACGCATTTTTCAGCGCGGCCACGCTGCGCTCCTACCTCGAACACGAACTGCAGCCGCGCGCGGTGCTGCGCGAGCTGTGGCGCACTCTGGCGCCGGGCGGGGTCGCGATCGTCAAGGTGCCGAACTACGGCTCGCTGAACCGCCGCCTGACCGGTGCGAAATGGTGCGGGTACCGCTATCCAGACCATCTCAACTATTTCACCCCGAAATCGCTGCGCGCGCTGGCTGAAAATTGCGGATACGCGGTCCGCTACGGGCTGACCGACTGCCTGCCGACCAGCGACAATTTTTATGCGGTGCTGAGAAAGCCCTGAGCGCCGGCGCGGGGACTGGCCATGGGTCGCGAGTTAAGCCGCGAGTTCGCCCGCGCGGCGGCACTGACCGCCGCGCTATTTTCGCCCGGCGGTATTGTCGTCGCCGTGCTGTACGGGGCGGGCTTTCTCGATGGCGATGTCGCGTTCGTGGCCGCAGTGGCGATCCTGGCGCTGGCCGCGCTGATCGCAATTCCCGGCGTCGTCTCGTTGGGGGCGGCGCGCTCCGCGATCGAGAGGCTCGGGCCCGACGCGGCTCGCCCCGAGAGGGCGCCGCGCAACATCCCGCTGAGCCTCGCGGCGCGGGCGATATGGCCGCCGCTGATGCGGTTGCGGCGGTCCTGGCACGCCGAGATCGCCCGCGCCGAGGCGCGGCTCGAAGCGGCCGAGGCGGTCATCGCCGCGACCCCCGACCCGCTGATCCTGATCGACCGCCAGCGCCGCATCGTCCGCGCCAACGTCGCGTCGGCGCGGTTCATCGGGCCGGGCGCGGAGCCGCGCGATCTGGCCGGAGCCCTGCGCAACCCGGTGCTGCTGGCGGCGGTCGATGCGATGCTGCGCGGCGAGCCCGTGCGCCATGTCGAATTCAGCCTGTCGGTGCCGGTCGAACGGGTGCTACGCGCCCATCTGGCCCGGATCGGCAACGGCACGAGTGATGATCCGGGGCTCGACGGCGCGGCGGCGATCCTGACCCTGCACGATGTCACCGAACTAAAGCGCAGCGAGCAGATGCGCGCCGATTTCATCGCCAATGCCGGCCACGAATTGAAAACCCCGCTCGCCGCGTTGATCGGGTTTATCGAGACCCTGCTCGGGCCGGCGCGCGAGGATGGCGTCGCGCGCGAGCGCTTTCTCGGCATCATGCGCGAGCAGGCCGCGCGCATGGCCCGGCTGGTCGATGATCTGTTGTCGCTGTCGCGCATCGAACTGAACGAGCATGTCGCGCCGACCGACCGGATCGCGCTGGCCCCGGTTATCGACGAAGTGGCGCGCGGGTTAGAGTTGCGCGCCGCCGAGCGCGGCATCCGCATCGTCCACGCGCTGCCGCCCGATCTGCCCGAATTACAGGGCGACCGCGACGAACTGGCCCAGATCTTCCAGAACCTGCTCGACAACGCGGTCAAATACGCGCGACCGCACAGCGAGGTCACGGTAACCGGTGGGGTCGGCGGCGCGGCGGCGGCATTGGTGAGGATAACGGTCGCCGATCAGGGCGAGGGGATCCCCGGCCAGCATCTGCCGCGGCTCACTGAACGGTTCTATCGGGTCAACACGGCGCGCTCGCGCGATCTCGGCGGCACCGGGCTCGGCCTGGCGATCGTCAAGCATCTCGTCAACCGGCATCGCGGCCGGCTGGAGATCGCCAGCACGCTCGGCCGCGGCTCGACCTTTACGGTATGGCTGCGCGCGGCCGGCCCGCGATGATTCGCGCGGCGAATCATCTGTCATCGAACGGTAACGCAACCGTCATAGAAGCGTATCCGGGGGTGGGTAGAAGCAGTGGAAACCGGCGGCATCTGCGAAACCAGGATGCCGGCCGCGACCCCCAGAACGGAGAGTGCCGTGGCTGTTTTCCGAACGACGCTGCTGGCGGCGGTTGCCGCGCTCGGCCTCACAGGGGCCGCCGACGCCGCCGACATTTCCGGCGCCGGGGCCACCTTCCCCTATCCGATCTATGCCAAATGGGCCGAGGGCTACAAGGCGAAGACCGGGATCAACATCAATTACCAATCAATCGGGTCGGGCGGCGGCATCAAGCAGATCACCGCCAAGACCGTCGATTTCGGCGCGACCGACATGCCCTTGAAGGGCGAGCAGCTCGCCAAGGACAGCCTCGCGCAATGGCCGATGGTCATGGGCGGCGTGGTCCCGATCGTCAATGTTGCGGGCATTCAGCCGGGCCAGCTCAAGCTCGATGGCAAGACCCTCGCCGGCATCTATCTCGGCAAGATCAAGCAATGGAATGACCCGGCGATCGTCCAGCTCAACCCCGGCTTGACCCTCCCCAACAAGGCGATCGCGTCGGTTCACCGCTCGGACGGGTCCGGCACCAATTTCCTCTTCACCTACTACCTGTCGCAGGTCGATGCCGAGTTCAAGGAAACGGTCGGGTCGAACACCTCGGTCGCATTCCCGAGCGGTCTCGGCGGCAAGGGCAATGAAGGCGTCGCGGCGCTGACCAGCCGCACCGACGGCGCGATCGGCTACGTCGAATACGCCTACGCGTTGCAGAATAAGATGGCCTACACGCTGCTGCGCAACCATGACGGCAATTTCGTCGCGCCGGAGATGAAGAGCTTTCAGGCTGCCGCCGCCAATGCCAATTGGTCGAGCGCGCCTGGGTTTGGCGTGTTGCTGACCAACCAGCCGGGCAAGGATAGCTGGCCGATCACCGGATCCACCCTCATTCTGATGCACAAGCAGCAGAAGGACCCGCAAAGGGCCAAGCAGGTCCTCGATTTCTTCGATTGGGCCTACCGCCACGGCGACCAACTGGCCGAGCAGCTCCACTACGTGCCGATGCCGGACAACATCGTCGGCACGATCGAAGAGAGCTGGAAACACATCGTCGGGCCGGACGGCAAGCCGGTGTGGACCGGCCCCGGCTCGTGATCATCCGGCTGGTCTAAGCGGAGCATGGGATGAGCGCCGAGGGCACGGCTTTGGCGCGGGGTGCGGCCCGGGCGCGGCGCGGCACGCTGCCGGACCGCGCCTTCCATGCGCTGACTCTTCTGTTTGCCCTGCTGGTCCTCTTGATCCTGAGCGGCGTCGTTTTCGCGCTGATTTCCGGCGCGCTTCCCGCCCTCGGCGAATTCGGCTTCGGCTTTCTGACCACTCAGGCCTGGAACCCGGTCACCGAGAAATTCGGCGCGCTGGCGCCGATCTACGGCACCCTCGTGACCTCGGCGATCGCGATGCTGATCGCCATTCCGGTGGCGTTCGGGGTGGCGCTGTTCATCACCGAATTGTCGCCGAATTGGCTGAAGCGCCCGCTCGCTACGATGATCGAGCTGCTCGCCGCGATCCCGAGCATCATCTACGGCATCTGGGGCCTTTTCGTGCTGGCCCCGTTCGTCCAGCAGTACATCCAGCCGGCGCTGATCGAGACGCTCGGGCAGATTCCCGGCATCGGCCTGTTGTTTGCGGGACCGCCGCTCGGCATCGGCGTGCTGACCGCCGGCTTTATCCTGGCGATCATGGTGCTGCCTTTCATTTCCTCGATCATGCGCGAGGTCTTCGAGACCGTCCCGGCGGTGTTGAAGGAGAGCACCTACGCGCTCGGCGCCACGACGACCGAAGTCGTCTGGCAGGTCGTCCTGCCCTATACGCGGCTCGGTGTCGTCGGCGGCATCCTGCTGGGCCTCGGCCGGGCGCTCGGCGAGACGATGGCGGTGACCTTCGTCATCGGCAACTCGCACCGCATCCACGCCTCGATCCTGCAGCCCGGAACGACGATCTCGGCCGCCCTCGCCAACGAGTTCACCGAGGCGGTCGGCGATCTCTATCTGTCGTCGCTGATCGCGCTCGGCCTCATTCTGTTCGCGATCACCTTTATCGTCCTGGCGCTCGCCAAATTGCTGCTGCTCCGGCTCGACCGGCAGGCGGGGAGGTGAGCCGATGCAGCTCTATACCCGCCGCCGCCTGACCCATTGGCTGGTGATGGTTCTGTCGGTCGTCGCGACCGCGTTCGGGCTGCTGTGGCTCGTTCTCGTGCTGTCGACGTTGGTGATCAACGGCGTCGGCGCGATCGGCCCGTCATTGTTCACCCAGATGACGCCGCCTCCCGGCAGCAGCGGCGGCCTCCTCAACGCGATCGCGGGCAGCCTGGCGATGACCGCGATCGCGACCCTGGTCGGCACCCCAACCGGCATCCTGGCCGGCACCTATCTCGCCGAATATGCGCGCGGCAACTGGTTTGGCGAGGTGGTGCGCTTTGTCAACGACATCCTGTTGAGCGCGCCCTCGATCATCATCGGCCTCTTCGTCTACGAGGTCATGGTGATCCGCATGGGCCATTTCTCGGCCTGGGCCGGCGCGATGGCGCTGGCGATCATCGTGATCCCGGTTGTCGTGCGGACCACCGAGGACATGCTGCGCCTGGTGCCGGGCGCGTTGCGCGAGGCCGCCGCGGCACTCGGCGCGCCGAAATGGAAGGTGATCGTGATGATCGCCTACCGGGCGGCGATCCAGGGCATGCTGACGGGCGTCCTGCTCGCCGTCGCCAGGATCTCGGGCGAGACCGCGCCCCTTCTCTTCACCGTGCTCAACAACCAGTTCTGGAGCACCAACCTCAACGCCCCGATGGCCAATCTGCCGGTCGTGATCTTCCAGTTCGCCATGAGCCCCTATGCGGACTGGCAGTCGCTCGCCTGGGGCGGCGCGTTGTTGATCACCGCCGCCATCCTGCTTCTCAACATCACCGCCCGAATGCTCGCGGCATGGAGCAGCTTCAAACCATGAACTCCCCCCTTGCCCGCCCCCTTGCCTCTGAGATGGGGCCCCCGGGTTCGCCAACTCCCTCGACCCTCTCGCCGGCGCACCGCGCGGCCGCCACCACGGTCAGATCGCTGCGGCCCGAACCCTCCGCAGGCGGCGACCCGGCCCCCGTAGCGGCGCCCGCCGTCAAGGTCGACATCCGCAACGTCAACTTCTTCTACGGCCAGGCCCAGGCGCTGCGCGACATCAGCCTGGCGCTGTACGACCGGCGCGTCACCGCCTTTATCGGGCCGTCGGGTTGCGGCAAGTCGACCCTCTTACGCATCCTCAATCGGATCTACGAACTCTATCCCGGCCAGGTCGCGACCGGCGAGGTACTGGTCGACGGCGAAAATATCCTCGCCCCCGGACTCGATCTGAACCGGCTGCGAGCCAAGATCGGCATGGTTTTCCAAAAGCCGACGCCGTTCCCGATGTCGATCTACGACAACATCACGTTCGGCATCCGGCTTTATGAAAAGCTGCCGAAGGCCGAACTCGACGACCGCGTCGAATCGGCGCTGCGCCGAGCCGCGTTGTGGGGCGAGGTCAAGGACAAATTGCGCCAGAGCGGCCTCGGACTCTCCGGCGGTCAGCAGCAGCGCCTGTGCATCGCCCGCGCGATCGCGATCGAACCCGAGATCCTGTTGCTCGACGAGCCGGCATCGGCCCTGGACCCGATCTCGACCCAGCGCATCGAAGAACTGATCGCCGAACTCAAGACCGATTATTGCATCGCCCTCGTCACGCACAACATGCAACAGGCGGCGCGCAGTTCGGATTACACCGCTTTTCTTTATTTGGGCGAACTGATCGAGTTCGACGAGACCGAGCGGATATTCACCCACCCCAAGGTGCGGCGCACCGAGGATTACATTACCGGCCGGTTTGGCTGAGGGCCGGTTGGTTCGAGAGGTGGAGATGGCGTCCGAACACATCATCAAGAGCTATGACGACGAACTCGACCGCCTCAGCAAAATGATCGTCGAGATGGGGGGGCTCGCCGAGAGCCAGCTTGCCGCCGCGATCGAGGCTGTCGTCAAACGCGACAGCGCGCTCGCCCTGCTGATCATCGAAGGCGACGAGAAGGTCGATCAGCTCGAACGCGATCTCGATAATCTGGCGATCCGGCTGCTCGCGCTGCGCCAGCCGATGGCGCGCGATCTGCGCGAGATCGTCGCCGCGCTGAAGATCGGCAGCGACCTCGAACGCATCTGCGACTACGCCGCCAACGTCGCCAAGCGCGGGATCGCGCTGGCGCAGTCGCCGCCGATCCAACCCGTGTATGCGCTGCCGCGCATGGCCCATCTGGCGCTGTTGCTGGTCAAGGACGTCATCGACGCCTATGTCGAACGCGACGCCGACAAGGCGATCGAGGTGTGGGCTCGTGACGAAGAACTCGATGAAATGTATTCGAGCCTGTTCCGCGAATTCCTGACCTACATGATGGAAGACCCACGCAATATCGGCGTTTGTACCCACCTCCTGTTCATGGCGAAGAACATCGAGCGCATCGGCGACCATGCCACCAACATCGCCGAGAATTTGTATTACCTGGTGCACGGCACGCCGCTCAACAAAGTGCGGCCAAAGCGCGACAGGTCGAGCCTCGAAATGATCGCGACGCCGGAGCGGCCGCCCGCCGCACCGCCCGCACGATGAAGCCACTCGTTCTGATCGTCGAGGACGAAGCCCCGCTCGTCACCCTGTTGCGCTACAACCTCGAACGCGAAGGGTTCGCGGTCGAGGAGGCTGGCGACGGCGAGGAGGCGTTGCTGCGCATCGCCGAGCGCCGGCCCGACGCGGTGTTGCTCGATTGGATGCTGCCGCTGGTCTCCGGCCTCGAAGTGTGCCGTCGCATTCGGCGGGCGCCGGCGACGCGCGCCCTGCCGGTCATCATGCTGACGGCGCGCGGCGAGGAGGGCGATCGCATCCGCGGGCTCGACAGCGGCGCCGACGACTACGTCGTCAAACCGTTCAGCCCGAGCGAATTGGTGGCGCGGCTGCGCGCGGTGATTCGGCGCGCCCAGCCCGATTTGGCCGATGACGTGCTGCGTTATGCCGACGTCGCGATGGATCTGACGGCCCATCGGGTGTCGCGCGCGGGCCAGCCCATCCATCTCGGCCCGACCGAATTTCGCCTGCTGCGGCATTTCCTGCAGAATCCCGGGCGCGTGTTTTCGCGCGAGCAGCTGCTCGACCGCGTCTGGGGCCACGATGCAGAACTGGAGATCCGCACCGTCGACGTACATATCCGGCGCTTGCGCCAGGCGCTCAACGGCAAAGGCGGCAGCGAATTGCTGCGTACCGTGCGCTCGGTGGGCTACGCTCTCGACGCGGCTGGCTGAACCTTTGGCGGCGTGGCGCTGCGGCGGGCGGGCGCAGCCGGTCGCAGCCTGTTTGGTTTCGCGCCAGCCGATGCTAGGCTTGCGAGTGCGAAGGTTGGGGGCCTCGCTTGCCTGTCTGCCGTGCCGTTCTCTGCGCCTCTTTGGTAGCGCTCTTGCTCGCGGCATGCTCCGGCGGGCCGCTGCGCGAGGATGTGATTGCGCAGGCGCGGGCAGGCGGGGAGATCGCCTTCGACGTGGTCAAGATCGACGATGCGGTGTTGACCACCGTGCTCGCCGAACGCCCGCCCGTCTTTCACGAGCGCTTCAAGAAATACCTGCCGCCGCCCGAGCTGAAGATCGCGGTCGGCGATACGGTGGCCGTCGTGATCTGGGAATCGGCGTCGAATGGCCTGTTCGGCAATTCATTGGCCGAATGGTCGACCCCGCCGGGTGCGCTCGGTCGCCTCCGCGGCGATCCCGGCATCTCGCTCGGCGGGGCGACACGGTCCCCGACGGGTCTGGCCGGCGCGGCCGATATGGCGGGTTTGCTGCTGGGCGGGGCGGCCACCCGCGATTTGCCCGCTGCATTTGGGGTGACCGGAGCCGGGCCTGGCGCCAGGCCCGGCACGGCAACTGGCGCGGGCACGCGGCTGCGCAACCTAGACGAGCCGCGCGACCTGGCCCCGCAGACCGGCCGGCCCGGCACGAGGATTCCCGATCAGCCAGTGGGCTCGGACGGAGCGATCAGCATTCCCTATGGCGGGCGCGTCAAGGTCGCCGACCGGACGCCGGCGGAAGTCGAGCGCGCCATCGAGGCGCTGCTCGGACCGAAGGCGCTCGACCCGCAGGCGCTCGTCGCCGTCAAGCGCAGTTCGGCCAATTCGGTCTCGGTCGCGGGCGACGTGGTCGGCGGCAAAAGGGTCGCGCTCTCGACCGGCGGCGATCGGCTGCTGCAGGTAATTGCCGCGGCCGGCGGCGCCAAGGCGCCGGTGCACGACGTTTCGGTGCGGCTGTCGCGGGGCCAGGTCACCGCCAGCGTTCCGCTCGCGACCCTGGTGGCCGACCCCGCGCAAGACATCTTTGCCGAGCCCGGCGACGTGCTGACGCTGGTGCGGCGGCCGCAAAATTTTAGCGTCTTTGGCGCGACCGGCAAGAACGCCGCGATCCCGTTCACCGGCGCGCGGCTCTCATTGACCGAGGCGCTGGCGAAGGCGGGCGGCTTGCTCGACGATCGCGCCGACCCGCGCGCGGTGTTCCTGTTTCGCTACGAACCGGTCGGCTTGGTGCGCGCGCTGGGCCAGCCGATCGCCAGCGCCGCGCGCGACGGCTTCTCGCCGATCGTCTATCGCCTCGACCTGCGCGAGGCCAAATCCTATCTGATGGCGCGCCGTTTCACGGTTCATGACAAGGATGTCATCTTTGTCGCGAACGCCGAAACCGTTCCGATCTACCGCTTCTTCCAAGCGCTGTCGCAGATTACCGGACCGGTCACCAGCGGCCTGCTCGTCTGCCAATATACGAAGTGTTGAGCGGCACCACTGCCGCTTGCCGCATCGACGCTTAATGTCGCGGCGGGAACCGGGATCGCCAGCTCTCAGGATGACGTCCTCGTTAAATCATTGATAGATTTTCTCATCCTGAGTGCGTGTGAATGAATTGGCGTTCGGCTGGATCAGCGACGTGCGTCCTTCGAGACGCCCGCGTTGCGGGCTCCTCAGGATGATGTTCTTTCTTAATGCCATCAATAACATACCCTCATCCTGAGGAGGCGCGAAGCGCCGTCTCGAAGGACGCGGGATCGTTGTTGCAGCCGGTCTTTTGCCGTTCGCTGGATTGATTCACAAGCTCTAGGAGGCGCAAAGCGCCGTCTCGAAGGACCGCGGCAAGGGTCCAGCGTGAACAGAACGGCGGCTATTCCCGCAGATCCTCGAAGAATTCCTTGACCCGGGCGAAGAAGCCTTCGCTCTCCGGGTTGGTCTTGCCGTTCTCGCCGGCCTTCTCGAATTCGCGCAACAGCTCCTGCTGCTTTTTGGTCAGATTGACCGGGGTCTCGACGATCGCCTGGATGTACATGTCGCCGCGCGATGGCGAGCGCAGCACGGTCATGCCCTTGCCGCGCAGCCGGAACTGGTGCCCGGATTGGGTTCCGGCGGGGACAGTGACGCGGGTGCGGCTGCCCTCGACGGTCGGCACCTCGATCGAGCCCCCGAGCGCCGCCGTCGTAAACGGGATCGGCACCCGGCAGAAGATGTTGGCGCCGTCGCGCTGAAAGATCGCGTGCGGCGAGATGCTGACGAAAATATAAAGGTCGCCCGGCGCCGCGCCGTGCATACCGACTTCGCCCTCGCCGGCGAGGCGGATGCGGGTGCCGTCCTCGACGCCGGCCGGGACGTTGACCGACAGCGTCTTCTCGCGCCGCACCCGGCCCTGGCCGCCGCACGCCTTGCAAGGTTTTTCGATGGTCTGCCCCGAACCCTGGCAGGTCGGGCAGGTGCGCTCGATCGTGAAGAACCCCTGTTGCGCCCGCACCCTTCCGTGCCCCTGGCAGGTCCGGCATGACACCGGGCGCGAGCCCGGCTCGGCGCCGTTGCCCTTGCAGGTGTCGCAATGGACAAAGCTGGCGACGCGGATCGTCGTCTGCTTGCCGCGGAACGCGTCTTCGAGCGAGACCTCGATGTTGTAGCGCAGATCGCTGCCGCGGCTCGGGCCGCTCTGGGTCCGACGCCCGGCGCCCATTGCGCCGAACATCTCCTCGAAGATATCGGCAAAACCGCCGCCACCGCCGCCGGCGAACCCGAAATCGCCGGGTCCGCGGCTGCCGTTTTCGAACGCAGCGTGGCCGAATCGGTCATAAGCGGCGCGCTTCTGGTCGTCCTTTAGGACGTCGTAGGCTTCGCTCAGAGTCTTGAATTTCTGCTCGGCGGCCTGATCGCCCGGATTGCGGTCGGGGTGAAACTGCATCGCGAGCTTGCGATAGGCCCGCTTCAACGCCTCGGCATCGGCCGATTTCGACACGCCGAGGGTCTCGTAAAAGTCCTGCTTCGCCATATCGAACGGATGCCCGGCCTCAGGTCAGTTGCAAACGCAGACCGCCCCCAGGGCAAGCCCCGGAGGCAGTCATCGCCTCGAAAACGAGCGGCAGGCGCCTACGCCGAGCCGCGCTTTTTCCGATCGTCGACTTCCTCGAAATCGGCGTCAACGACCTTGTCGCCGCCCGGACCTCCGCCCGGTCCCGCACCGCCCGGACCACCCTGGGGTCCGCCCGGTGCATCGCCGCCGGGGCTTTGCTGCGCCTTGTACATCGCCTCGCCGAGCTTCATCGCAACCTGGCCGAGGGCCTCGGTCTTGGCCTTGATCGGCTCAACCTCGTCGCCGCCGAGCGAATCCTTCAACGCCTGGATCGCGCTCTGCACCGCGTCCCGGTCGCCAACGGGGACCTTGTCGCCGGCCTCCTGCAGGCTGCGCTCGGTGGTGTGGATCAGCCCGTCGGCCTGGTTTTTGGCCTCGACCAGCTCGCGCTGCTTCTTATCCTCGGCGGCGTGGGCCTCGGCGTCCTGGACCATCTTGTCGATGTCGCCTTCCGACAGTCCGCCCGACGCCTGGATGCGGATCTGCTGTTCCTTCCCGGTGGCCTTGTCCTTTGCGGACACATTGACGATGCCGTTGGCGTCGATATCGAAGGTGACCTCGACCTGCGGCATGCCGCGCGGCGCCGTCGGGATGCCGACCAGGTCGAACTGACCGAGCAATTTGTTGTTGGCGGCCATTTCGCGCTCGCCCTGGAACACCCGGATCGTGACCGCGGTTTGGTTGTCCTCGGCGGTCGAGAAGGTCTGGCTCTTCTTGGTCGGGATAGTCGTGTTGCGATCGATGAGGCGGGTGAACACGCCGCCCAAGGTCTCGATGCCGAGCGATAGCGGCGTCACGTCGAGCAGGAGGACGTCCTTGACCTCGCCCTTCAAGACACCGGCCTGGATCGCGGCGCCGATCGCGACGACCTCGTCGGGGTTGACGCCCCGGTTGGGCTCCTTGCCGAAGATCTGCTTGACCGTCTCAAAAACCTTGGGCATCCGGGTCATGCCGCCGACCAGGATCACCTCATTGACTTCGGACGCCTTCAACCCGGCATCGCGCAGCGCGGCGCGGCACGGCTCGATCGTCTTCTGGATCAGATCGTCGACCAGCTGCTCGAGCTTCGAGCGGCTGAGCTTGATGTTGAGGTGCTTGGGCCCGTGCTGGTCCGCGGTGATGAACGGCAGGTTGACCTCGGTCTGCACCGACGACGACAGCTCGATCTTGGCCTTTTCCGCGGCCTCTTTCAGGCGCTGCAAGGCGAGCTTGTCGCTGCGCAGGTCGATGCCCTGCTCCTTTTTGAATTCGTCGGCGAGGTAGTCGATGATCTTCTTGTCGAAATCTTCGCCGCCGAGAAAGGTGTCGCCGTTGGTCGACTTGACCTCGAAGACGCCATCGCCGATCTCCAGGACCGAGACGTCGAAAGTGCCGCCGCCAAGATCGTAGACCGCGATCGTGCCGCTACCCTGGCGCTCCATGCCGTAGGCGAGCGCCGCCGCGGTCGGCTCGTTGATGATGCGCAGGACTTCGAGCCCGGCGATGCGGCCGGCGTCCTTGGTCGCCTGGCGCTGGCTGTCGTTGAAATACGCGGGGACCGTGATGACCGCCTGGTCGACCGTCTCGCCGAGATAGGCTTCGGCGGTTTCCTTCATCTTTTGCAGGATGAAGGCGCTGATCTGCGAGGGGGCGTATTTCTTGCCGCGGCTCTCGACCCAGGCGTCGCCATTGTCGCCGGGAACGATCTTGTACGGAACCAGATCGACGTCCTCTTTGACCGTCGGATCGTCGTGGCGTCGCCCGATCAGGCGCTTGATCGCGAAAAACGTGTTCTCGGGGTTGGTGACCGCCTGCCGCTTCGCGGCCTGGCCGACGAGACGCTCGCCCGATTCGGTAAATGCCACCATCGAGGGCGTGGTGCGCCCGCCCTCGGCGTTTTCGATGACCTTGGCGCTCTTGCCCTCCATCACGGCGACACACGAATTGGTGGTGCCGAGATCGATGCCGATGACCTTGCTCATAGGGACCTCATGACAAAACGCAGGACCGGTCGGCCCGGGATAGCACCGTCCCGATCCCCCGGAATGCGGCGCCGCCGGGCATCTGGCCAACCGGGCAACCGCGGGGTTTATATATGTGGAGGAACTGGCGCCTACAACCGGCCGGACCCACAGTCCAACCCGGTTGTTGGCCCTCCCATGGCCTCTCGATGCCTCTGTGCAAGGAGCGTTCCCGCGTGATCGTGTCGGCGAGTTATCGCACCGATATACCGGCGTTTTACGCGCCCTGGCTGTTGCGGCGCCTGGAGGCCGGATCGTGCCGGGTCGCCAATCCCTATGGCGGTGCCGCCTATGAGGTGTCGCTGGCGCCCGAAGCGGTGGACGGGTTCGTGCTGTGGACGCGCAACATGCGGCCGCTGATGCCCGATCTCGACCGGCTGCGGCGGATCGCGCCGTTTGTGGTCCAGTTTACCGTGACCGGATACCCGCGCGCCCTGGAACACTCGGTCATCGCGGTCGAGGAAGCTGTCGCCCAGCTGCGCGAGTTGCGCCGTCGCTTCGGTCAGCGGGCCGCGGTATGGCGCTACGATCCGATCGTCTTTACCGGCGAGCTTGATGCCGGCGCCCATGTTGCCGGGTTCGCGGCGCTGGCCCGGGCGCTCCAGGGCACGGTCGACGAGGTCGTGCTGTCGGTGATGCACCCGTACCGCAAGACCCGGCGCAATCTCGACCGTGCCGCCACCCGACACGGCTTTGCCTGGCGCGATCCTCCGATCGACGAGAAACGCCAACTCGTGGGCGAACTCGCCGCGCTGGCGCGCGAGCATGGCATCGCGCCGACCCTATGCAGCCAGCCCGAGCTGCTGGGGCCAGGACCGGCGCCGGAATTGGGCGAGGCGAGGTGCATCGACGCCGAACGCCTCGCCGATGTCGGTCAGCGGCCGATCGCCGCGCGCATCGCGGGCAATCGTCCCGGCTGCCGCTGCGCCCGGTCGCGCGATATCGGCGCTTACGAGACGTGCCCGCATGGCTGCGTCTATTGCTATGCCGTCGGCAATCGGGACCGCGCGGTCGCGCACTACCGCAACCACGATCCCGACGCCGCGATGCTGCGGCCGTGAGGTTCTACGGGGCGACCGCCTCAGCGGTGATGACGCCAGGCATGGCGACCGCCATGATTCCACGCGTAGCGCCCGCCGTGGTTCCAGGCCCCGTGATGACGGTAGGGATGGGTCCAGGCGTAGGCAGCCCTGACCGGGGCGCGGTAAACCGGAGCGCGGTAATAGGTGTACGGGTAGGCGTAGGGATAATACGTCGGATAGGTGTAATAAGTCGGATAATACGAGTAGTACGAGTAGTACTGGGCCTCGGCCGGCGTCGTCGCCGCGCCGACGGCAAGCATGCCGGCAGCGAGAAAGCCGGCAGCGATCAGGGGACGCCGCAACCAGCGCTTGATGGTGGAAAGGGACATCGTAGGCTCCACTCGCACTTTTGAAGACATATTACTATACGGCCCAAATCGAACACTTATCCCCGCGGGCGCCGATGCCGTCACCGATTGCGCCCGCGCCGCCGCCTCCTTTGCTCAGCGATGCCGCGGCTGGCAGCGGCGCTCCCAGACAGACTCGATCAATTGGGCTCGATCAATTGGGCCCGATCAATTGGGCCCGATCAATTGGGCCCGATCAATTGGGCCGGCGATTGTTCCAGGTCCAGCCGCGATGGTCCCAGGCATAGCGCCGATGGCTCCACCCGCGCTGGCTCTGGTTCCGGACATAGGCGCGATGACGCCAGTCATAACCCGGATTTTTCCAGGCGTAGCCGCGGTGATTCCAGGCATAGTCGCGGTGCTTCCACGGATGCTGCGCCGCCTGGGCCATGGCCGGCGCGCTGGCCACGGCGAGGAGCGATCCGGCGAGAAAAGCCGCGGCAATCGCACGGCCGCGAAACCAACGCGTCGTTTTGAGGAGGGACATCAAACGCTCCGCTCGCATACACAGGAACAACATTTCATTATACGAGAGCCGGCAGTTTCCATCCCCGCGGGCCATTCGCGCATTGCGACAATGAGGCATGCTCGATGGTGACGGCGCCGCTTCCCCGCCGCGTCGGCTGCGTCATCGCCGGCGGCGGCCCGGCCGGGGTGATGCTCGGCTTTCTGCTGGCGCGCGCCGGGGTCACGGTGACGATCCTGGAAAAGCATCGCGATTTCCTGCGCGACTTCCGCGGCGACACGATCCACCCGTCGACCTTGGAGGTAATGCATGAGCTCGGGCTGCTCGATGCCTTTCTGGCGCGCCCGCACCAAGAGGTTCGCGAATTGCGCGGCTTTATCGGCGACAGCGAGATCCGAATCGCGGATTTCAGCCATCTGCCGACGCGCTGCCGCTTTATTGCGCTGATGCCGCAATGGGAGTTTCTGAACTTCCTCGCCGAGGCGGGGAGCCGCTATCCGGGCTTCGACCTGCGGATGGAAAGCGAAATCACCGATTTGATCGAGGAGCCCGGCTTGAACGAGGACAGGGGCCGCATCGTCGGGGTGCGCGGGACCGGCCCGGAGGGGTCGATTGAAATCCGCGCCGAACTTGTGATCGGCGCGGATGGGCGCCATTCGATCGTGCGCGAGCGCGCCGGGCTCGAGATAATCGATCTCGGCGCGCCGATCGATGTGTTGTGGATGCGGCTCTCGAAAACACCGCAAGACCCGCAGCAGACCGCCGGCCGGATCAATTACGGCCGGATGCTGGTGACGCTCGATCGCGGCGATTACTGGCAATGTGCGTACATCATTCGCAAGGACGGGTTTGCCGCGGTGCGGGCGGGCGGGCTCGACCGGCTGCGCGACGACATTGCCCGGATCGCGCCGTTTCTGCGCGACCGGCTCGGCGAATTGCGCGAGTGGGACGACATCAAGCTGCTGACCGTCGGGGTCGACCGGCTCAAGCGCTGGTGGCGGCCGGGGCTGTTGTGCATCGGCGACAGCGCGCACGCGATGTCGCCGATCGGCGGGGTCGGGATCAACCTGGCGATCCAGGACGCGGTGGCCGCCGCCAACATCCTGGCGCAAAAGCTGCGCGACGGGAGCCTCACCGATTCCGATCTCGCCGCGGTCGAGCGCCGCCGCGCCCTGCCGACCCGGCTGACCCAGGCGCTCCAGCTCACGATACAAAAGCGGCTGATCGACCGGGTGCTCGGCTCCGACGAGCCGATCGCGGCGCCCTGGCCATTGCGCCTGTTCAACCTTGTGCCGCAGCTCGCGCGCATCCCGGCGCGCCTCGTCGGCATCGGCTTGCGTCCCGAACATGTGCGCAGCCCGGAGGCTTAACCGCCAGGCCCGGCGCCTCACGCCGCGCGGGCGTCCTCGAGGATCATCGCGGCGCATTTTTCGCCGATCATGGTTGAGGGCGCGTTGGTGTTGCCGCCGGGGACTTGCGGCATGATCGAGGCGTCGGCGACGCGCAGGCCGGCGATGCCGTGGACCCTGAGACGCGGGTCGACGACCGAGTCGATCTCGTGCCCCATGCGGCAGGTGCCGACCGGGTGGAGGTTGGAGACCCCGCGCACCCGGATCTCCTCGATGATCTGGTCGTCGGTCTCGACCGCCGCGCCGGGAATGATTTCCTCGACGATAAACGGCTTCAAGGCCGGCTGCGCGGCGATCTGGCGGCTGAGCCTGGTGCCGTAGATCAGCGCCTGGAAATCATAGTCGCTGGCAAGGAAGTTGAACTGGATCGCCGGCGGGGCGAGCGGGTCGGCGCTCTTGATCCGCACCGTGCCGCGCCCCTCGGGCCGCAGATGCACCGGGCTCATCGTAAAGGCGGAAAACGGGTGCGGCCTGATCCCGGTGCGCAGCCGCTCCATCGCGCTCCAGCCGAACATGTTGATCTGCAAATCGGGCTGTTCGAGGCGCGGGTCGCTGCGAACGAAGGCGCCGGCATAGATCCCGGCATTCGACAGATGGCCCGAACGGGTCAAGGCGTATTGCACGCCGGCCTTCAACTTGCGCAGGCCGCTCATCGCCAGATCGTTGATCGTGATCGGCTGCGAGCAGCGCCACACCAGATAGGTGTTGAAATGGTCGTGCAGATGGGCGCCGACACCGGGCATGTCGCGCACCACCGGGATGCCAACCTGCGTTAACAGATCCGCCGGGCCGAGACCGGACAGTTGCAACAGTTGCGGCGAGCCGTAGACGCCGCCCGAGACGACGACCTCTCCCGTTGCCCGCGCGGTGAACAGGCCATCGGGCGTGCGGTACTCGACCCCGACGGCGCGGCCGTCCTCGATCAGCACGCGCGTCGCGTGCGCGTTGGTGACGATAGTCAAATTCTGCCGGTCGCGGGCCGGGCGCAGATAGGCGCGCGCCGCGCTCCAGCGCCGCCGGTTGCCGGTCGTCGTCTGGTAATAGCCGACGCCTTCCTGGCGGGCGCCGTTGAAATCGGGGTTGGCCGGGATGCCGGCCTCGATCGCGGCGGCGACCATCGCGTCGCCCAAGGGCGAGAGCACCGGGTTGGACACGCGCAGCGGGCCGCCGACGCCGTGGAACTCATCGGCGCCGCGCTCCTGGTTCTCGGCCTTTTTGAAAAACGGCAGCACGCTGTCCCAGTCCCAGCCCTCGCAGCCGCGCTGGCGCCAATTGTCGTAATCGGTCGGGGTGCCGCGCATATACACCATGCCGTTGATCGAGCTGGTGCCGCCCAACACCTTGCCGCGCGGCTGGTAGAGGGTGCGGTTGTTGAGCTGGGCCTCGGGTTCGCTCTCGAACATCCAGTTCACGCGCGGATCGGTATAGGTCTTGGTGTAGCCGAGCGGGATATGGATCCACGGGTTGCGGTCCGGCCCGCCGGCTTCGAGGATCAGCACGCGATAGCGCCCGCTTTCGCTGAGCCGCGCCGCGACCGGGCAACCCGCCGAACCGGCGCCGGTCACGATGAAGTCATAGGTGTCGTTCTCGGGCATGGGCGTCCCCTCTTGCGCGGTAGCCGGTTAGGGGACGATAGCTAAAGGACGACGGATCAGGAAGAGCGGTGCCGGCCACCAGCATCGCGTTATGCCCCAAAGCTGCCGGCGCCTGCCTTTGTCTGGGTGTCCCACTAGCGCCTGTACGTCGCTGCCCAACCAACAATCTCAGCTACCGTGCAGGTGGTCATCCTCTGGTAGCCAGCTAGCTGTGAGACCGTGGTCAGCAGGGTGTGACCCTCAACCTGGCAGACGGAGGCCGCGTATAGATCGCTGTGGCGATCATAGCGGCTGAGGCTGAAGCTGGAGTTCGAGCGCTCGGCAATCGACGCCGCACCGATTTGATAGCGCTTGTTCATCTGTATCTTGCGCTTGATGGACGGCGAGAGGAACTTAGGGAAACACTGAAATAAGGCGCATTCCGCCACTCGCATCGGGTAGAATCTGCTGTGGGGATGGAGACCAAGGGGCGGGACGATGCAGCGCCAGGGGAGCTTTTCGCAAGCGGAATACGCCGGCAAGAAGAGGCAGACGCGGCGCGA